>CAZQPF010000069.1:0-17102 GCA_964595165.1 uncultured Desulfohalobiaceae bacterium | reverse complement strand
CAGGACGCCAACAGCCTGATCCTCAAGACCTCCAAGCTTGCGGAGGCTCTGCGATACCTGCGCGCTACCCTGCCCGAAGCTCAACGGGTAACCTCCTATGCCAGGAGCAGCACTGTGGCCGGCAAAGGCGTGGAGGAGCTCCAAGAGCTCAAGGCGGCCGGCTTGGACAGGCTTCATATCGGCATGGAGAGCGGCTCGGACCAGGTGCTGGCCCTGGTGAACAAGAAAAGCACCGCACAGCAGCATATCGATGCGGGGATAGCCGTCATCCAGAGCGGCATTACCCTTTCCGAGTATATCATGCCCGGCCTGGGCGGACGCCCCCTCTCCAGGGAGCATGCCCTGGAAACGGCCAGGGTGCTGAATGAGATAAATCCGCACTTCATTCGCGTGCGCACCCTGCACATCATCCCCGGAACTCCGCTTCATGAGATGCTGCAGAACGGGGAGTTCGAGCCTATGGACGACGATGAGATCGTTCGGGAAATCAGGCTGCTCATCGATTCCCTGCAGCACATCGAGAGCCGGATCACCTCGGATCACGTCATGAATCTCCTGGAAAAGGTGCAGGGGACCCTGCCCCAGGACAAGCCGGAGATGCTGCGCCTGATTGACGAGTACCTGGCCATGCCCCAGGAAGAACGCCTTCTGTTCCGCCTGGGCCGACGCGGCGGGGCCCTGCGCTCTCCCCGAGACCTTTCCAACCCCTCGCTGCGCAGCCAGCTGGAGCGGGCCAAGCAGGAGCTGGAGACCCAGCAGGGCAAGGGCCTGGAGGAGATTATCCAGGACATGGGGCGGCAGTCCCTCTAAGGCAACAGCCGGAAGAAGCCTGCCTGGCAGCGTAGGAGGGAAGACAATGTTCACAGCATTAACCATTTAGCCCGGCTCGCAGACGTCGGTTACAAATTTCAGCCAGATCAGCAGCATAGATGTACTGATTTGACAATTCCCAAGAAGCTATTATAGTCAAGCCCAGCACTTAGTTACTGCTGTGAATGATTGTTTCAGCCCTCAACCGGGAAGCCTGAACCATGCACGAACTGGTACTTGCTCTGGAATCCGCCCTGGGAACCTCTTTGCTCCTATCCCTGGGCATCTGCCTGGCCGGAGGCTTTTTGGCCAGCCTCTCCCCTTGCGTCTACCCCTTGATCCCCATTGTGGCCACCTTTGTGGGCTCCAAAACCGTGGGGGAGCAAACCAAGGCCAAGGCCTTCGGTCTGTCCCTGGCCTATGTCCTCGGGCTGGCAGTTGTCTACTCCGCTCTCGGAATGATCGCGGCCCTGACCGGCCAGCTCTTCGGCAGCATCAGCAGCAATCCCTGGGCCCAGTTCATCGTGGCCAACCTGATGATCATCTTTGGCCTGAATATCTTGGAGGTCCTCCCGCTGCCTCTGCTTTCCGGCCAGGGCAGGGCCGGAGCGGACAGGAAAGGGATTTTGGGAGCCTTTCTCATCGGCGCAGCTTCCGGAGTCGTAGCCTCCCCCTGTACAGCTCCGGTCCTGGGAATTATTCTAACCTTTGTGGCCACCACCCAGAATGTAGTCTGGGGCGGCCTGCTGCTGTTCGCCTTCTCTCTGGGCATGGGCGTTTTGCTCATAGCAGTGGGAACCTTTTCCGGGGTCCTCACCGCTCTGCCCAAGCCGGGCAACTGGATGCAGGTGGTACGGAAAATCCTCGGCTTGGCCATGATCGGCATGGGCGAGTACTTCCTGATCCAGGCCGGCCAGCTCATGGTTTAGCGCAGCCGGAGGCAAAGCTGACTTGAGGGATGGCAGGAGCCATAAGAGAAGGACGTCCCCAGGGAGGATCCTGGGAACGAAGAAGAAATGAGGAAGAAGTGAACTCTGAAGAAAGGAACGGGTATTATTATGAAAAAGATGACCCTTCTTCTCGGCGTGCTCGGACTGTGCCTTTTCATAGCCTCCAGCAGCAGCGCTATCGGAGTTGGGGACCGGGCCCCGCAGTTCGAGCTGGAAACCCTGCAGGGAAAAGATGTCGGCCTGGCGAGCTATGAGCAGCAGCCGGTCCTGCTCATCTTTTGGACCACCTGGTGCCCCTACTGCCGTAAAGAGCTCCCCAGAATCAACGATCTGGTGCAGGAGTACGGTCCGGAGATAGCTTTCCTGGGAATCAACGCCGGGTGGAACGACTCCGTGGGCCGGGCCAAGTCCTATGTCCAGAAGAGCGACCTCAGCTACCCGGTCGCCTTTGATCACGACAGCAAGGTTTCCAAGAAGTTCATGATCCGCGGCGTGCCTACCATCATCATCCTGGACAAAGAGGGTGTTATTCGCTATCAGGGGTTCTCAGTGAACGAGGAGCTGCAGTCCACCTTGGAGCAGCTCCACTGAGCCGAGAACCTTTGCTCCGATTCCCTTATGCCTTTCCCATCCGATCTGCCTTGCGAGCGCATCCTGGACAGCATCGCCGACGGCGTGTTCACCGTTGATCGAGACTGGAACATAACCTCCTTCAACCGCGCCGCCGAGCAGATCACCCGCATCAGCCAAGAGGATGCCATCGGTCAGAAATGCTGGGAGATATTCCATTCCAGCCTCTGCGACGGGGAATGCGCCCTTGATCTCTGCCTGCAGGAGAACCGGCGCATCAGCAATAAATCCATCTTCATCATCCGCCCCGACGGGCAGAGAATCCCGGTCAGCATCAGCGCCTCCCCGCTTTTCGATCAGCAGGGCAGACTCATCGGCGGCGTGGAGACCTTCCGCGACTTAAGCGCCATTCAGCTCCTGCGCCAAAAAATGGAGCAGAGCTATACCTTCGAGGACCTGGTGGGCAAGAGCGAATCCATGAAGAAGATGTTTCGCATTCTGCCCCAGATCGCCCAAAGCCCCTCCACAGTGCTGCTTACCGGAGAGTCCGGGACCGGCAAGGAGCTCGTGGCCCGGGCGGTGCACAACCTGAGCCAAAGGAGCAACGGCCCTTTCATTACGGTCAACTGCGGAGCCCTGCCGGAGCATCTTCTGGAATCCGAGCTCTTCGGCTACAAGGCCGGCGCCTTCACCGATGCCAAAAAGGACAAGCCTGGCCGCTTCCATGCGGCCCATAAAGGGACCCTCCTGCTGGACGAGATCGGGGAGCTGCCTCTCTCCTTGCAGGTCAAGCTCTTGCGTGTACTGGAGGACCGGGCAGTGGAACCCCTCGGCTCCGTCCGGCCGGAGCCTGTGGATGTCCGGATCATAGCGGCCACCAATAAAGACCTAGCCCGGTCCATGCAGGAGGGCAGCTTCCGGCAGGATCTCTACTACCGGCTCAATGTGGCCCGGATTCACCTCCCGCCGCTGCGGGAACGAAGGGAAGACATCCCTTTGCTGGTCAATCATTTCATTCGCACCTTCAATCTCCTGCAGAACAAAAGCATTGAAGGCATCTCCGAAGACGCTCTGGGACTGATCATGCGCCACGATTTTCCCGGCAATATCCGGGAGCTGGAGAACATTATCGAGTACTGCTTCATACTCTGCAGCGAGGGCTTCATCCAGGCGGAGCATCTCCCGGAGTATATTCAGGAGCTCGCGCCCAAAAGATGGCAGCCAGGAGAGCCGCTCACTCTGGAGGAGATCAAGTGCCGGGCCGTGCTGGAAGCCTTGGAGCGGAACCAGGGACGCAAGATGCAAACCTGCCGGGAGCTGGAGATCTCCAAGGACACCCTTCGCCGCATGCTCCAGCGCTGCCGACAGGATTGAGGCTTCACGCTCCCGCGGCACAGAGCTTCAGCACGGCCTTCCGCCGGCTTTATAACCACAAACTCACGTTGCGAGGTATGTACTTATGTCCCAGCCCTATCACCTTGTTGCCTACTGCTCACCGTCCGGTTCCACCAAGGACATCGCCAAGACCATTGTGCATCAGCTCAAAAGCCGGGATGCCACGGCTAAGCGGCTGGACCTCACCGATGCCGGCTGGAGAGAGCAAGCCGGTCAGCTGTGGAAAAAATACGGCCCGCCGGCCTGCATCTGGCTTGGCTCCCCGGTATACGCCCAGCACATCGTTCCCCCGGCGGCGGCTTTTCTGGATTGGCTGCCGGACAACCCGGACTCCATTCCGGCGGTGCCCTTCGTCACCTGGGGCGCGGTGAGCAGCGGCGTAGCTCTATACGAAACCGGCCGGCGCTTTCGCAGCAAAGGCTATATTCTTGCCGGAGCCGCCAAGGTGGTGGCCGAGCATTCGAGCATGTGGCGCTCCGAGGAGCCTCTGGGCGCCGCTCGTCCAGCCGAGGCTGATCGCAGCTCCATAAGGGAGCTCGTTCAAGGGGTGACCCAAAAGCTGCATCAGGACCCGGTGCGGCCCATATCGCTTTCCGCCCTGGACTATCAGCCCAGCTGGCTATACAGGGAAGCCGAGGCGATAGATATTCAGAAGGTCAAGGAGCGACATCCCGGCTTTCGACTCCATGAAGAGCGCTGCGTCCAATGCGGCACCTGCCGGGACGTCTGCCCAGCCGGAGCCATTGAGCTCAACTCCTACCCGGAGATCGGGGAGGAGTGCTTTCTGTGCCACAGCTGCGTCCGCTACTGCCCTGAAGGGGCCATGCAGGTGGACACCTCGGCCCTGGAGGAACACATCCGGCATATGGCGGAGCGGTTCCCGGAAAAGGCCGAAACCCGGATCTTTGTTTAACGGAGCCCTTATATGCCCTATTGCGTCAACCACCCGGACCGGGAGACGAGCTTCGTCTGTCAGAAGCACGGAATCGCCATGTGCGAGGAGTGCCTGACCTGCCGCGATCCGGAGCTCTACTGCAAGCACCGTTCTGCCTGCCCCATCTGGTTCGAGTACAAAGAGGCCCTCAAGGAAAAGAGGCGCCAAGAGGAGGCGGCTCAGGAAGAACACGCCGAGGCGCGGCCCAAATAAAAAAAACAGCTTGTCCGCACCGCGGATTCCCGGCGCGGACAAGCTGTTTTCTGTTGTCTTCAATAAAACCCCAATGAGTCAGCGCAGCCGGAGGCTGCGCTGACTTGACGGATCAGAACCCTTCCCGGATAGCATCCCAGATGGCTTCCAGCTCCCGCCCCAAGCCGTCAGCGTCGTACTCCACAATGCTCTGGCCGCCTATCTGGGCCTGCGTAAACCGCTGGTCATAAGGAAGCCGCCCCGCCATCCGGATGGAATGCCGGCGGCAAAAATCCTCGATCCGCTGGGTCAGATCCGGATTGATGTCCGCTTTGTTGATCACGCACTGGCTGGGAATTCCGAAAAAGCTCGTCAGCTCGCCCACCCGCTCCAGATCCCCCAGGGCCGAGACCGAAGGCTCTGCAACCAGCAGGGCCAGATCGGCATTGGTCAAGGAGGCGATGACCGGGCAGCCTATTCCGGGAGAGCCGTCCACCAGAACGAGATCATAGCCGTTGTCCTCGGCCACTCGATGCGCCTCCTTGCGCACGGTGGTTACCAGCTTGCCGGAGTTCTCCTCCCCGATGCCGAGGCTGGCGTGAACCATCGGCCCGAAGCGGGTTGAGGAAAGGTACCAGTCGCCGCAATAGCGGGAGCTCATGCTGACTGCGCCTTCCGGGCAGACATGGCTGCACAGGGCGCAGCCTTCGCAATGCTCTTCCAGAATTTGAAAGTCCCGGCTTATGGCCTGAAAGCGGCAATACTCCAGGCACAGCCCGCACTCGGAGCATTTCTCGGGGTCTATGGCCGCGATCTCACCGCTGATGAACCTGTGGCTGAATTGGACCTCCGGATGCATGATGAGCTGGAGATCGGCCGCGTCCACATCGCAATCGGCCAAAACCTTCTGCGGGCCGATTGCGGCCAGCCCGGAGACTACAGAGGTCTTGCCGGTACCTCCCTTGCCGCTGATAACCACGATCTCCTTCATCTAGCGCACCTCCTTGGCCGAGCGGCGGGACTTCTGCTCCTTTGCTCTGCGGGCCTCACGACTGACAGAGTCCCAGACTGTGCCGTAGGCCTCCTTGAACTCCGGAAGCTGGTCCACCAGCAGGCCTCCCTGGGAGCTTATCTCCGCTGCCTGACGGCTGTAGGGCAGACGTCCCAACAGGGATATGCCGGATTTCTCAATGAATCGATCCACCCGCTGGTCCCCCATGCCGTCGCGGTTGATGACCGCGCCGAACGGCTGCCCCAGCTTGTCCATAAGCTTGGCTGCCAGCTGGAAGTCATAGAGACCAAAGGGAGTGGGCTCGGCAACCAGGAGCACGTAATCAACATCCTGGATGCAGGCAATCACCGGACAGGAAGCCCCGGGGGGCGCATCGATTATCTCCACCTCCGCCGGCTGGGCCGCACCCAGGACCTTGCGGATGAGTGGGGGCGCCATGGCCTCTCCAATGCGCAGCTCGCCGCTGGTCACGGGGATCCCGCCAGCCTGGCCGGTCTTGAGCACCCCGATCCTGCGGGTGTCCTCCTCGATGCACTGCTCCGGGCAGAGGTACATGCACAAGCCGCAGCCATGGCATAGCTCTGGAAAAACGAGCACGGAATGCACCATCCAGATGAGCGCGTTGAAGCGGCATTCCTGGACGCACTTCTGGCAGGACTCGCCCAGGCAGGAGGAGGTGTCGATTCTGGGAACCGCAACGTACTGCGGCTCTTGGCTCTGCCACTTCGGCTTGAGAAAATGATGCCCGTTTGGCTCCTCCACATCGCAGTCCACATAGGACACCTCGGTTTGCCGGCTGTGCAGCAAAGTGGCCAGATTGGTGGCCACAGTGGTCTTTCCGGTACCTCCCTTGCCGCTGGCCACAGCTATGCGCATAGCTTATGCTCCTTGAGTTCATGGAATTTCTTGCAGCTGTGTTCTTCACTATAGAGTTCAGTTCACGGTTTAAGCGCAGAGCGCATGGCGCATAGCGAAGAAGGAGCTTTCAGAGTTACGAAAGATCTGGATCTTGGATTCTTTTCAAATAAAACCCCAATAAGTCAGCGCAGCCGGAGGCTGCGCTGACAATTACTCGGATATCTCCTGAATGCGCTGCTCGATATTGGACAGAGCGTTTCGCAGCTGCTGGGCCTCGGCCTGCAGCCTGTCCTTCTCCTGCTCTGGAGTCATGGCTGCCGGCTGGCCCCCGTAATAAAACGGACCTGGTCCAAAGCCGGATCCAAAGCCGGGGCCAAAGCAGCGGAAGCCGCGTCCAAAGCCACGGCCCATCCCGAGACCCCTGCTTCTGTGCCAACCGCGACCCGGCATGGCTTGCATGAAGCCGGGCCTATCGAAGCCGGAGCAGAATCCAAGCCCCCTTCCAGTCTGCGGGCCCGCGCCTACGGGTCCGGTACCGTCTCCGCGTGGCATAATGCACCTCCTTTTTCAAATATCCTTGTCTTGGAGGAGTTTAGAGGGTTCAAACTTCCTGTTCATCGCGGCCTCCGGCTGAGCGGAACAGGAAAATGGCAAAGCTATCAACAGCTTGGACACCTTCTGTGTCTTGCTGTCCTTCAATCTTGCCTTAGCAACTACGATGCCACCTATGAGGCGCGGCGCACAGAGCGCAGATGCTCCCCTGGCAGCCCCTCAGCCGAAAGCGCATCGGGCGCTTTTTTCGCCCTTCAGGATGCCCTTTTGGCGCACTTTTCTCCTGCCGTGCAGTCACTTGGCCCGGGCTCTCCTTCTTCGGATCAGGCGGCTGCCGCGGTTACCAGAACAATGCCAAGCTGGCACAGCTTGTGCTTAGGGAGGCGCAGTAGAGGGACCAGCTTGGGGTGTCGCTCAAAATACCCAGGCCAAGCCAGCGTGGCCAGAGCACACGCTGACTTATTGGCAATTTATTGAAGATAATGAAAATAGAGAAAAGGGCCAGCTGCCGAGTCCATGAAGATCTGCCTTGCCGCCTACAATGAGCGGATTGCCGCTTTGTTCGATACGGCCAGTATTTTCAGGCTCTACGAAGCAAGCGACGGCCGGATCGCCTACCAGGAGACCCTGCGCCCTTCCGGCCCAGGAATGGCCGCGCGCCTGTCCCTTCTCCAGGCGGCCAAGGTGGAATGCCTCATTTGCGGCGGACTCTGCCGCTGCTGCAAGATGGCTCTGGAGCAGTCCGGGATCTTGGTTCAGGACTGGATTCGCGGGGACATCAATTCCGTTCTCCAGGCTTGGAAGGCCGGGCGGGTTCAGGAGCTGAAAATGCCGGGCTGTCAAGAGGAGCAACGGCATTGCCGCAGGCGCGGCAGGCTGTCCGCCGGGAGGAGGCCTTTTGTTACTCCAGCTTACTCAGGGAACAATAAAGACAAGGAGCTTTCCATGACCATCGCCATCAGCAGCCAGGGGGACAGCCTCCAGGCAGCCCTGGATCCCAGATTCGGCAGATGCAAGGGCTTTATCATCTTTGATCCGAGCACCGAATCGAGCCGCTACGTCTCCAACGAGCAAAACCTCAACGCCCCGCAGGGCGCAGGCATACAAACCGCCCAGAACGTTGCCCAGTGCGGTGCAGAAGCCGTCATTACAGGCCACATCGGGCCCAAGGCCTATCGGGCCCTGCAAGCGGGAGGCATTCAGGTCTATCTGACGCAAGCCGCCACAGTTCAGGAGGCTATCCAAGCCTATCAACAGGGCCGCCTGGAAGCCAGCCAGGGGCCGGACAAGCCTGGACATTGGTAGGCTCATTCAGTAGAACCACCAACAGCCCTGGCAACCGGATGACGAAAACCACATACCAACAACTACTATCCCCTGAAGGAGGAACTCCTATGGCTCATAACAACTCCAACTGCGGCGGATGCTCCGAGCATTCCTCCGCCTGTCAGCACGGCGAGCAGAAGACGGATGAAAGACTCCGCCAATGCCTCAGCCGGATAAAGAACAAGATTGTCATCCTCTCCGGCAAGGGAGGCGTGGGCAAGAGCAGCGTGGCCACCAACCTGGCTCTGGGGCTGTCCCTGCAGGGCAGGAAGGTCGGGCTTCTGGATGTCGACGTCCACGGCCCCAGCGTTCCCCGGCTGCTCAACCTGGGGGAGGCCAAGCCCATAGCCAACGACCATTACCTCCAGCCCATAGCCTGGAGCGAAAACCTGTCCGTCATGTCCCTGGGATTTCTCCTGCCCAACCGGGACGATTCGGTTATCTGGCGCGGCCCGCTCAAAATGAGCCTCATCCGGCAATTCCTGGAGGAGGTCGCCTGGGGCGATCTGGACTACCTCATAGTGGACTGCCCTCCCGGAACCGGCGATGAGCCGCTGTCGGTGCTTCAGCTGATCGAAGGCCAGGCCAAGGCGGTGGTGGTGACTACGCCGCAGGTACTGGCCATTGACGACGTCCGCCGTTCCATCAACTTCTGCAAGCACACTCATACCGAAGTTCTGGGCATTGTGGAAAACATGAGCGGTTTCCTCTGCCCCCATTGCGGTGAGACGATCCCCATCTTTCAGAGCGGCGGCGGGGAGGCCTTGGCCAAGGAAACAGGGGTCTCCTTCCTGGGACGCATCCCTCTGGATCCGGAGTTCGTCCGCTCCGGGGACCAAGGCGAAGCCTATCTCCAGATGCACAAGGAAACCCCCACAGCCAGCGCCATCGCTGCCATTATCAACAGCATCGCTCACAAAACCGCCTCCTCCGGGCAGAGCGCAGCCGCATCGGCAGCAGAGCCGGCAGCCGCGGCCTCAAGCCCGGGCGAGGTGCAGCCGGGGAAGAACGGCCACCTGCTTTTGGCCGTACCAGTGGCCAACGGATCCCTGTGCCTGCATTTCGGCCATTGCGAGCAGTTCGCCCTGGTCAGGGTCAACAGCAAGAACAAATCCATTGAGCATATCGAGTACCTCACTCCTCCCCCCCATGAGCCCGGAGTCCTTCCCAAGTGGCTCTCCGAGCAGGCAGTCGATCTGGTCATTGCCGGCGGGATGGGCTCCAGGGCTCAAAGCCTCTTCCAGGAGTACGGGGTGAAGGTCCTCACCGGAGCCCAGAGCGGCACCCCGGAGGATATCGTCCGGGCCTATCTGGAGAACACCCTGGCCCTGGGCCAGAACGCCTGCGACCACTAAAAAGCGTGGCCCGGGGACAAGCCCCCGGGCCACGCTTTTTAAAGGGAGAAGCCATGCCCAAGACGAGCATCACCGTCCTGTGTGAAAACACCGCCGGCGGCATATTCGGCGTACTCGGCGAGCACGGCTTTGCCGCGCTCATCGAACGAGACGGCCGCAGCATGCTTTTTGATACCGGCCAGGGACACACCCTGGCCCACAACGCCTGCGCCCTCCAGACGGACCTCAGCAGAGTGGATACGGTCATCCTCAGCCACGGGCACTATGACCACACCGGAGGGCTTCCCCAGGTGCTCTTCCCGCCCCGGGGCGTGGAGGTCATCGCTCACCCGGAAGTCTTCGGCGAGAAGTACGCGGAGCTGGAGACAGCCCAGGGCACACAGCGCTCCTTCATCGGCCTGAAGTACACCCGGCCCTACCTGGAAACCGGCCTGCAAAGCCGCTTCCGCCTGCTCCGGGAATGCACCGAGGTGGCGCCGGGAGTATATTTCTCCGGAGAGGTCCCCAGGCGGACATCATTTGAGGAGCCGGATCGAAGGCTGAAGGTGAGGCAGGGAGAGTCGATTCAGCCGGATCCCTTTGTGGACGATGCCAGCCTCCTGCTGGAGACGGACAAGGGTCCGGTGGTCCTGCTGGGATGCGCTCATGCTGGGATGATCAACATCCTGGAGCACTTTGCCGAACAAACCGGGCACCGCCGATTCCACGCCGTTATCGGCGGCACCCATCTCGGTTTTCACGGCCAAAGCGGACCCCTGGATCAAACTTTGGCGGCCCTGGAGGCCTATAGCCCGGATCTGGTCGCCGTCTCCCACTGCACAGGCCAGGCCGTGGCCGCCATATGCGCGCAGCGCTTTGCCGACAGGTTTGCCTTTGCCAACGCGGGATGGAGCCACGCCTTTTAGCCGGACCTCTCCGGGTTTAAGGATTCATATCGGCTCTGTTTTCGCGTTCCTGGCATGAAACTCCGGATAGCACCCAGCACTCGGTTTGCTCGGTCTCAGCTCAAGCTTGAACAAGAGCTGCTGCTCAAGGGGAAATTCTCAAATTCAAGAAGGCTGCAGTCAAACTGAGTGCCGGGTTAGAGCTTTTTGAGCAGCTGCTTGGCCGCAGTGAGCATCGGGTCCCAGACCGGCCCGAAGGGAGGGGCATAGGCCAGATCCGTCTGTTCAAAGGCTTCCACCGTCATCTGGGCATGCAGGGCCACAGCCGGGGCATTGATCCGATGCGCCGCTCCCTCGCGGCCTACGATCTGGGTTCCCAGCAGACGTCCGGATTGCGCGTCACCCACCATGGCCACCCAGATGGGCTGCGCCCCCGGATGGGCGTGGGCGCGGCTGCTTGCCTGTATCATGACCTCCCGGGGATCGAAGCCGGCCTGGCTGGCTTCCTCCGGGCTCAATCCGGTCCGGGCGACCTGCAGGGAAAACACCTTGAAGACGGCTGTTCCGGCAACGCCGTCCAGCTTGGCTTCCCAGCCGGCCACATTCTCCCCCGCGGCCCGGCCGGCCCGGTTGGCCCGCAGAGCCAGCGGGATCCAGGTTTTTTCTCCGGACACCACATGGTAGGCGTCGGCACAGTCGCCGGCTGCATAGATCTCCGGATCCGAAGTCCGCAGCATCCTGTCCACGGAAATGGATCCCTCCGGGCCGAGCTCCAGGCCGCACTCTTCCGCCAGGCGGCTGTTGGGCACAGCTCCGGTTCCCACCAGCACCAAATCCCCTTCCAGGCTCAGGCCCTTGCCGTTCACCCGGAGCCGCTCCCCGGAGCGCTCGATGGATTCGACCTCAAACCCGGGGAAAAGACGCACCTGGTTCTGCTCCAGCTCATCGCTGACCACCTGGGCCAGCTCCTCGCGCATCCAGGGCAGAAAGCGCGCCCGCGGCTTGGCCATGTCCACCTCGATGTTCCGGGCTCGAAAGGCCTCGGCCATCTCCAGAGCGATGTATCCCATACCGAGGATCACCACCTTGCGCACCGGCCGACGGGCCAGGATATTCTGAATCTCCCGGCCGTGCACCAGATGGCGCAGCACGACAACTCCCTCCTGGTCGATGCCCGGGATGGAAGGCACCTCCGCACTGGCCCCGGTAGCTATGAGCAGCCTGTCGTAGCTGCATTGCACCTGCTCTCCGGATTCATTGACTCCGTGAACCTTTTTGCTGCGGCGATCAATCCCGGTAGCCTCCAGACCTAGCTGGAGGTCTAGATCAATGGACTTGCGGAACTCCTCCGGGGAACGCACAATGAGCTCGTCCATGCTCCTCTCCGGATCGGCCAGGCTGTAAGGCATGCCGCAGGCGCTGAAAGACACGTCCCGGGTTCTTTCCCAGACGGTGACCTCCAGGCTGGGATCCAGCCGCTTGGCTCGGCTGGCAGCGCTCATTCCGGCGGCGTCTCCGCCGATGATTACAAATCGCATGCTTGAAACTCCTCAAAAAATGTTTGCTGTGCGCTCAACCCATGCCTCTGGCCGAGCTGCAGGAGGCTATTGCTGGCCAGCCCCCTCGGATCCCGGCTGAGTCAGGGGAAGAACAATCCGGAAGCTGGAGCCCTCTCCCGGAGAGGCCTGGACCTCGATTCGCCCCTGATGGCGCTGAACGATTTGGTTGGCCACAAAAAGACCAAGACCGGTTCCTCGGTTCCCTTTGGAGGAGAAAAACAGGGTAAACAGCTTTTCCTTGGTTTCCCGGTCCATGCCGGCCCCGTTATCCGCGATCTCAAACACGGCCTGACCATTTTCCCGAGCCGTCTTGAAGGAGATCCGGTGCTCCTTCTCCGTTCGCTTGGGGTCGGCCAGACAGGCCTCCACCGCATTCTCCAGGATGTTCTCCATAGCCGAAGCCAGCTGTTGGGGATCGCCTTCTATCTCCCGGAGCTCCCGGTCAGGGATGAAATCCAGCTCAATCTCATAACCGCGGGACTGGGGAGCCACGGTCTGCATCACCTCGCGGCACAGGACCCCGACATCGATCTCCCGGAACTTGAGCTCCGGCTGCTTGGCGTAGTTGAGGATGTCCACGACCATCTTCTTGATCCGCTCAATGAGATGGGCCACTCTGTGCCATCCCCGCTCGATCTGGTCCTGGTCCCCTTTTTCCAGGCCCGAGGTGACGCGATACATGCCGCCGTCCAGAGCGGTGAACAGGTTCTTGATGCTGTGGGAAACCGAGCTTAGGAGCAGCCCCAGAGAGGTGAGATGATCCTGCAGTCTGCGGATCTCGGTGATGTTCGTGGAAACCTCCATGACCTGAGTCACTTCCCCGGCGGCATTGCGCAAGGGTGAGGCCTCGATGAGAACGTTGTACTGCTCGCCTTGCCTCGAGGTGACCACACTTTCGCTTTGGTGGCCCCGGCCGTCGGCGAAGGCTTTCAGAACCGGACAGTCGGGGCACGGCTCGCTCCTGTGCTTGTAGACCTGATAGCAGAAGGCTTCCGGGACATCGCCGAAATCGGCCTTGAACTTCGCGTTGGAGGCCACGATGTGCAAATCCCGGTCCTGGACGGTAATGTAGCAGGGAACTGCATCAAAGAGCTCCTGGTAGCGCTTCTGGGTGGTAAACAGCTCTTCCTGGAGATGCTCAATGCGGGAGAGATCGACGCAAAGCTCCAGCACCAAGTCAATTCTGTTTTCCGGTCCCGGAATGGGAACGGTGTGCACCAGAACGGGAAGCGCATGCCCCTGCCCCTCCAGGAGGAACTCCTTGCTCTTGCCGGGCTGTCCGGAGTCAAAGCATCGCTTCACCGGGCAGTCCCGATCCCCGCTTCCTTTCTTGCCGTAGATATCCCAGCTTCTGATTTCCGATTGCTCCCCGAAACGATCCCGGAAGTGCTGATTGGACTGAATGACCTCCAGATTGGCGTTGTGCAGGCTGACCAGGCAGGGGACCTCATTGAAGTAGAGCTGCTCCTCATCGTCCAGATTGTCGGCGATATGGGTCATGGCCGAGGTGAGTCGATCCAGGACCTGCGAGGCAGCGGCCGCGCGCTCGGCCTCCACGAGCTTGGCCGACTGCTCCCTGACCATGGCTTCCAGGTCTTCGGTGTAGCGCTGCAGGGACTCGCGCAGAGAAAGCTTCTCTTCGGCCCGGGAAAGGGCGATGTCCAGGATATCGTCGTTGATGGGCTTGGTCACGAAGTCGCAGGCCTCGTGCTTGAGGCTCTGGATGGCCAGATCCATATCCCCGTGTCCGGTGATCATGATCACCTCGCTGTGGGGACGCTCCTCTTTGATGCGTTCCAGGAGCTGCACCCCGTCCATCCCGGGCATCTTGATATCGGCCAGCACGATATCCGGAGAGTAGTCCCGGAAGAGCTGCAGGGCTTCTTCCCCGTCCTCCGCGGTCAGCACCGCATAGCCCTTGTCCTCGAGGGTAATGCCCAGCACGCGGCGAATGCTCGCCTCGTCATCCACCAGGAGAAGTCTTCGGCTCATGGCAAGCTCAATCCGAGGTGCCGATGGTGTTCTGAACCAGGCGCAGAATCTGATCCGGCTTGAAAGGCTTGTCAATTGCGGCTACGGCGTCCTTGACCGCATACTTGTTGCTGGACAGGCCGCTGACGACGATCACCGGAACCTCCTTCAGCTCCGCATCCTTGCGCAGGTTGCGGTAGAATCTGGTGCCCCACTCCTTGGACATATCCAGATCCAGGGTGATGAGATCCGGTTTCTCGCGCCTGGCCACCTCCAAGGCCTGTCTGCCGTCGTAGGCCACACAGGTGGCATAGCCGGCGTCGCTGAAAATGTTGACCAGGTAGTCCACTATCTCCGGCTCATCGTCGATGCACAGGATTTTCTTGGCCATGGCCCCACCTTATTGTTTCCCTCTGTCTCGCAATATCCTTTCCGCCTCCTGAAGCACCCTCTCCGGAAGCGGCGGCTTTTCCAGATAGGCCTCCGGCTGGGGGAGCTCCCCGGCGCGGCTCACATTGAGCATGCGCAGGGCGTGATCAAAGGCCTTGGCCTCCACTCCGGAAAGGATGATCACCGGAATGTCCTGCAGCTCGGGGTCGCTTTTCAGCTCCCGGTACATATTCACCCCGCCCTGGCGCGGCATCATGAGATCCAGGGAGATGAGATCCGGCTTCTCCCGTCGGGCCTTGTCCACTCCCTCCCGGCCGTTCCTGGCCGTCTCCGTGGCATAGCCGCCGCTCTCGAAGATGGTATGCAGGAAAAACCTCAGGTGCATATCGTCTTCCACTATCAGGATCTTGCGCAAGGCGGGCGACATCGCTGTCTATTCCTCATCCGAGGCGATCTTGTCCGGATGGTTCACGCTGGCCACGGGACAGGCGGAACGGAGCACCACCTGCTCCACCGTGCTTCCCAGAGCGGACTGCTTGGGATCGACATCCCGGGCATGATGGGCCATGACAATAAGATCGGCCTGCTTTTCCCGGGCGAACTTCAGAATCTCCACATAGGGAATGCCTTCCCAGATTTCGGTTTCAAAGAGCTCGAAATCCTTGATCTTGGACAGGTAATGGTAGTCGAGCTTCTTCTTGGCCTCAGCTATCTTCTTCTCGATGACCCCCTGATCCACATACTTTCCCACGTAGAGCTCGCTGATCTCCAAGGCGTGGAACACGTGGAGCATGCATCCGATGTCCTTGGCAGTCTGATAGGCGAACTGGAAGGCGTGGCTCGAGGCCTTGGAAAAGTCCACCCCGACAACGATATTGGAAAAGTAGGACCAGCAGGTATTGCAGGGCCGATTGACAATAAGCACCGGACGCCTGGAGGACTTGGTCACCTTCTGCAGCGTGTTGCCGGCTACGGAATGGTAGCGGGAGATGCCCACGTCCTCGTCGCTGGTATGGGCTCCCAGGACCACGATGTCCGGGTCCATGTGACGCGCCGCTCGCAGTATCTCCCGGGAAGGCCGGCCCACGGAGACCTCAAAGGAGCAGTTCCCGTAACCCTTGAGCTGATTGTCGTAGGTGTTCTTCAGCTCCTCTTTCACCCAAGACTCATACTCCTCGTTGAGCACTTCGTCTTCACCGGTCCTCACATCCTTGACCACATGGCTGAAGCCATAGGTGGGGATGCCCAGAACGTGGAAAATGACCAGATGGGCTTCATGGACCCGGGCCAGGTCAAAAGCCACCTTGGCTGCATTGTCGCAGGCCGGGGTACCGGTTGTGGCGAAGAGAATCTTTCTAAACATGGCGCTAGCTCCTTAGTTTGCATTGTGCCGGACTTCCCTGGAAGCTCAAATACCAGACCACTGCATCCACGAACTCGAAGAGACCGTAGGAGGTCTCGAAATAAAGGGCATCCACCGTGTCCCCGAATACCACATGCTTGAGTTGTCCGAGCCGAATCGGAATATCCAGAATCTCCTCCATCTGAAAATCCTTGAGATCGTAAGCTTTGCTGCCCAGCCTTCCCTGGAAGGTGGTCCCGATCTCCAGGCGGGGGTGCCCCCCGGTGGCAGCGATGAGCTCCACGGTTTTCCCCAGCTCCAAACAGTCCAGCCCCGAGGCGGTGCACCCCTGGCCGGGGGCTTTTCGGTACTGCTCCTGACAGGGAGAAAGGAAGGGGCTCAGCTGGGAGAGGGCCTCATAGTGATCGAGCATGAAAAAGTAGGAGCGAAGAGTGCAGTCCTGATCCAGAAGCAGGGGCTGCCCCAGCCGGAGCAGCGGGCTTGCTGCCTCCTCCTGGCTCCCTTTCTCCAGTAGCCGGCCGTCTCGAGTGAGGCGAATCTCGTTCATACTTCATTCAATATCATAGTGTTCCCGGGGGTCAAGGCGAGACTGGAAGCCTGAGCACAAAACGCGTGCCCTGACCCGGCTCCGAATGCCAGTTCAGGCTCCCGCCGTGCTCCTGGATGCGCTTTTTGGAAAGCATGATCCCCAGGCCGGTGCCCTGATCGCCCTTGGTGCTGAAAAAGGGGATTCCCAGCCTTTGCTGGGTCTCTTGGTCCATTCCGGCTCCGTTGTCCTCCACCTCGAAGCGCAGGGTCCCGTCCGGATCCAGAAAGCTGCGCAGGACAACCTGGGGTTCGCTGCGCTCGACCTCGGCAAAGGAATCGATGGCATTGCCCACCAGGTTGATGAAGCACTGCTGCAGGGCCTCGGTATCCAGGCAGGCGCGGGGCATCTCCGCAGCCGGTTCCAGGCGCACTGCCACCCCGTGCTCCAAGGCC
>CAZQPF010000068.1:0-17143 GCA_964595165.1 uncultured Desulfohalobiaceae bacterium | reverse complement strand
GACAATCAGTCGCAAAAAGGGGCGCTTTCACGGAAAGCGCCCCTTTTTTTGTGGAGCCTTATGTTTTGTCTTGCTATTGCTGCGGGACGTTTTCGGCATCCGCTGTGGTGTGGAGGCGGGAAAGGGTGTTCTGCCCCTTTTCGGTCCGTTTCCAGGCCTCGAAGAACTCCATCCACTCCTTGAAATCGTAGACCTTTTCCTCCAGCTGGTCTTCATGGGCGTTGACCCACATATGAAAGGCCGACATTTCCACCTCAAAGCTCTTGCTGTTGAGAACTCCCGGCATCATGGCCGGTTCGTACTTTTCCCCGTCCAGGCGGTGGCTGATGTGCTTGGTAAGGGTTTGCTGCGATTTCTCAGGCGATATGGCATTGCCGTTCATCTTTTCCGCCATATCCGCAAGCTGGGGGTACTCTTTGCGAATGTGCTCCATGATATCTTCCGGCACCTCCAGCTTGAGCTCTTGGCCCTCCTCTTCTTTAGTAAAGTAAAACCTGAGCCATAGCTCAAACTTGCAAATATCCGCGGTATCCTTCAATGCGGATTTGAAATCACTGGACATTAAGATCTCCTTTGCTGCGATGTATTGTATAACCGAGCCTCAGTCATCTGCTCAGCCTTCCCGGTTTAGAAATATCCCAGCTCCCGACCCACCCAGACAACCTGTCCGAGAATGAGCAGGGAGGCGGACTCGAGGTCTCCGAACTCTCGCCGGGGACATACCGGGTTGTCCCCGTAGAGGACAACCCCATTGGACCAGTGCTCGATGCGTCTGATCAGGACCGTTCCACTGACTCCCAAGGCATATAGCAAGCCAGAATATACGCGGCGCTTGCTTTGGTCAATGAAGACCCAATCCCCGTCCCGGATCGTGGGTTCCAGGTGGGGCCCGCTCATTTTGAGGCAGGCCATCTGCCCGGATCGGCACAGATGGTCCGGTAGGCAGCAGCAGATGAAAGGCGAGTGTTCCGGGGCGGTGATAAAGGTGTTGTCCACAGAAAGCTTGGGCAGGACCACCTGCACACCTCCGGAGGCTGAACCGGAAGCATCTCCCGCAGAGGGAGCGCCTTTGCCGTAGGCCAGCCAATCGGCATTGACATCGTACTTGTCAGCCAAAGCGAAAATCCACTTGCTGGGCACGGCATCCTTTTGTTTGGCCAGAGTGATTGTGGCTCGGCCAACCTGGAGGGCCTCGGCTAGCTGGGCTTGATTTTCGATGGGAGATACGGAACGCAGCCGCTCGAAAAATGAGGAAAAGTTGGAGGAAGCCATTGGCTGGATGCAGCTAAAGGGGTGTATACCACTTGCTGTTTCTGGCGATGAAGCTCCATTGCCCGGGAACGCCTCGCCTGGTCTGGTAGCTTGGGTTTTTGAGCCAGGCCTTGAGCTCCTCGTAGGCTCTGTGGATTTTGCGGAACTTTTCCGCATCTCCGCCTTGGTCGGGATGATTCTGCAATGCAGCTTTTCGATAGGCGGCCTTGATGTTGTTCTCCGGATTCGAGCTGTAGAGCAGCTCCTCCTTGGGCAGCCTGAGATGCACCAGATGTTTTGAAACGCGAGCTATGCGGCGTTCGACCTTCGGCCTGACGAGCTCCGGGGTGACGATCTGCTTTCTGCCTCGATTCAGAACCTGCTTCGAGGCCTGCCGTTCGCTTTTGTGGTTTTCCTTGTGGTCCCACCAGACATATCCCAGCTCAAAGACCATGCCGTTTATGTCCTGAGCCGGTTTTTTCCCTGGAGTTCGGGGATAGAAGTAGGTGTGAACCTGTTTGGAAAAGCTGCTGATGACATTGAGGATCAGGATCGATTCATTGAAGGTGAAAGTGGCGTACCTGGCATCCAGGGCCCGAAGAAGGTTATTGAACCACTTGAGCTTGAATTCGATCTCTGTTTTGCAGGCAGTGGAGCAATATTTCCGCTTCTGCTTTTCCATAGGCCGGCCACAGGAAAAGCAGAGGCGATCAAAGTCGGCTCTATCGGCCACTGCGGCTGGGGGTGTGGAGTGCTCACTCATGGGCATAGTCTTATCAATGAGATCCTTATATGACAAGGCCCGAAACAGGAAGTCCCGCTGCGCTCACGCCGCTGGCCCTTATCCCTGGCCCTCGTCCTCCTTCTTTCTCTCCTGTTTGACCGCGCTGAAGACGGCGGAGGTATTCTTGGAGAGGAGATCCCACTCCGCCTTGAGGGCCCGCAGGAGCGTGTCCCAGGAAATGAACTCCTCGGAGGGTCTTTTCCAAGCCGGCTCCAACCGGCTCACCGAATCGTAGAGCGAGGCCATAAGCTCGGCGCATCGTTTCCGGGAGAACTGCTTGGCAGTTTCCAGTGCCTGCCGGGACCAGCTGTGCAAAAGGGAGCGGTTGCGTCCGGCCTCGAGCAGGGCGGAGGTGAATGCCGACTCCGGAGCGTCCTGCTCCAGGAGCCGGCCGTTGCTTCCGTCGGAAACCACTTCCCTCGATCCGGAGGCATCAAGGGCGATCACCGGCACTCCGGAAGCCATGGCTTCCATGAGGACCAAGCCCTGGGTTTCGGATTGCGAGGTGAAGGCGAAGATATCCATGGCCTTGTAAGCGTCCCGGAGGTCATCTCCGCTCTTCTTGCCCACAAAATACACCCGGTCCGCCACCTTGAGGCCGGAAAGGACCCGTCTTATCTCCTCGCGGCTTGGCCCTTCCCCAACCACCAGAAAAGCGGCCTGCTCGTTGTGCTGCAGAAAGGCGCCCAGGGCCCGGGCCAGATAGATCAGATTCTTTTCCGGGGCCAGCCGGCCGAGATGGCCTATAACCGTCCAGTCCGCAGGGATGCCGAGCTCCCTTCGGAAGCGTTCGCCCACTCCTTGGGCAAAGAAATCGAGATCCACCCCGGTAGGGATCTCCTGGATAGGGGTTCGGACCCCCCGGGAGGCTATGAGCCTGGCGATGCTTCGGCTGGGGGCGATGACCCGGTTGCAGAGGTTGGCGTACTGCGTGGAGAGGTTGATGACGAAGCGCTTCATGGTTTTCGAATCAAAGGGGACATAGTGGGTGTACTCTTCGTAGAGCGTGTGATGGGTGAATACCAGGGGAAGATTGCGCTGCCTTGCCGTGCGCAAGGCCGTATCTCCAAGCAGGAAAGGGTGGTGGCTGTGTATGACCTCGGGCCGGAAAAGGTCGATTTGTTCCGACAAAGCGAACGGCAGCGGGATGCGCACCGAAAAGTCGCTGCCGTTGAAGTTCTGAATGGCTGGAACCCGAAGCACGTTTTCCTGGGCCGGGCCGGTTTTTTCACCTGGAAAATGGGGGGCGACGATGAGTATCTCGTGGCCCATGCGATCCAGGTCCTGGCTGAGGATGGAGACCGAGCGGGCCACGCCTCCCACATGAGGCAGATAGGTGTTGGTGAACATGCAGATTCTCATGAACGAGACCTAGGGAGGCTGATGGTTTCCTTGGAGTCGGTGATCTCCACCGGCTGGCAACCCGGGACCCGAGCTTCAATCCGGCAGTCGGCCCGGGGCAGAAAATCAAGATTCAAGGCGACTTCCTCGGTTCCGGGTAAAAGTGTCAGGCTCAAGGGGCCGAACGGGGTGGGGGTCGGTCCGAAGCCGATCTGCCGGCCCGTTTGCAGCCATTCCGGAAATATACCGGAACCCAGGATAAGCCCTTCCGCCTCTTCGCGGACAAAGAGTGAACGGAGCATCATCACCCATTCCGCAGCAGCCCAGCCGTGCTGGCCGTCGCCCATGCAGCCGCCTTTGGTGATGGGATGGATGGCCTCTGGCCATTGACCCGTGGGGGAGGCCAGATCGGCGACAGTGGTTACCAGATCCCGGTACCGGGGATCTTCGTTGCGAAGCAGGGTCTGTCCAATGGCCAGGGTGAGGTAGGCATTGATGCCGGAGTGGATCATATCCTGAAAAAAGCCTCCGGCATGGAAGCAGTTGGCCAGCATGAACTCCACGGTGGCGGCGATCTGGGGATCGTTCTTCGCCCTCAGCTGGAGCGGGTAGTCGGCAACCAGAGAGCCGATGGCACCGGCATCCAGCCGTCGATATGGGGAGGCGGGGAGGCCGCCCCTCTTTTTCCGATCCGGGATCTGTTCCAGGCTCCGCTCAACAGCCTGCTCGTAATTTCTGGCTTCCTCCAGGAGGTTCTGGCTTTGCCTGTGGTGCCCCCAACGGGCCATGAGCCTCGATCCCCCCAACAAGCCGGCAATGGCCCAGAAGTTGTCCCAGTAGTAGTAGTCGTTGGGACCGAGGTGCTCGGCACTGAAGCCTGCCGGCAGGAGGCCGGCATGTCGGCTCCCCTCGCTCTCGGGGATGCGTTTGCGTATGATCCACAGCGCCCCTTTGTCAATGGCCTTCTTCCAATCCGGTCCAAGCCGGTTTCCGGTAAGCTGCTGGAAGCGGTCCGCGATCCAGAGAACCTGGCCGTTGGAGTCCCATTCCCCCTCCTGGGACTGGAAGTAGCCGGAGGCCTTCTGCCGTTCCGGGAAGGTTTGCAGCAGATTCCAGCACCGATCGGCAAGATTCAGGCCCAGCAGGGCGTTGAGCATGAGACAGGCGTCGCGAAACCAGAATCGCTTGTAGGTATAGGGCCCGGGGACAATGTCATTGGCGGAAAGGAGAACGAGAGTGCGCACTGCGGCATCGAACAGGAACTGCATCTTTGCGTCCGGAATATTCAGCCTGGCGGTTTGACTGAGCATATCGGACCAGGAAGAGGCTTGCTGCCTGGAAGAGGCGGCACGAATTTTTGCTGATTGATTAAGGGGAAGGCTCAGGCTGAGCTGGGCTCTACCGGAAACCTCATCCAGCGGAAAAAGAGATGCGGCTGTGGCCATGCCCACTTTGCACTGCGCAGCCTCGGCTGTCCCGGGCTCATCCAGTCTGTGGATGACATCGCCTTCCTCATAGTTGGAGAAGACGGTTTTGCTTGGCCCTTGACTGAACAGAAGGCGCGTATCGCCGTTGATTCGCAAGCCGGGATCGTTTCGCAGCCAGCGGATATGTTCCACGAACTGGATGCCTTCAGGATTGTAGGGTCGGACGGAAACAACCAGCCAGCCCGGGGTCTCTGCATAGGCCTCGAGATCGATGTTCAGCACCGTCTTGTTTGCAGCTGTACTCATGTGCACGTTGGAGATCACAAATTGCGAGGGATAGCCACACTTTGTTCTGACCCTCAGGGTTGGATCGAACAGAAGCTCTTGCTCTGCCGCGTCGTTCTTGGAGGGCAGAAAGCGGGTTCCGTTGCTGCAGACTATCCAAAAGTCCAGAGACCAGCCGTCGAAAAAGGGGGTCACCAAGCCCCTGGGATCGACTATGGGGTAGAGGTCCCGGTCCGGCAGGCCCACCGAGGTCCAGTTCCGATGCGTCAGGTTGACGTGGCTTACGGAGAAGGCGCGCGGAATGAAGGAAGGGTCTCGGGGATTGAACTGCCGTTCCACCCAGTAGGGCCAGACCCAGTCAAGATTGTGCTGAATGGCCTTGGTATTGATTATTCCCCTGGCATGGAACACAATACCCGCCCGAAGCAGCTCGATGGGCTCCTGAACCTCTGAAGGCTGGGCAAAGCGGCGCAGGCGTGCCAGAAAGCTGATGGGGTCGATCACCCCGTAGGCCCGGGCGGTGCGCCTGATAATGAATTTCCAGGGAATCCAGCGTTTCAGCATCTCTTTTCCTCCAGGCGGTTCTGCAGGGCAAACAGTCGCATCGCAGCTATGAGGACAATATACTACCTAACATTGCAAAGCCGAGCCTATCAAGGTAGGCTCCTGGCGCGTCAGCGCAGCCTCCGGCTGCGCTCGTATGGAGCTCCATACCAACAAGAGGGTGCCGCTGCTCAGAACTGGAGCTCCCGGCACTCAGTTTTGAAGAAATGATCTCAGGGTATCCATGGAACCGTACAATGGGTTTATCGCATAAGCTCCAGCTATTCATCCCGAAACTGAGTGCCGGGTCAACCTGGCCACGAGTACCAATCAACCAATTGCAGAAATATCTGGATCTTAAATTCTTTTCAAAAAAAACTTAAATAAGTCAGCGTGGCCAGAGGCCACGCTGACTGGAAACAGGATTCGGAGCTTCTTGCTGCTTGTCGCGATGAGGACTGCAAGCTGGAAACCTGAAAAACCAGAGTCATTTCTATGAGCAAGCCACGCATCACCATTGAGCCGCTGGGAGACGTTGTCACAGCCGAGAATGGCGAAACCCTTCTCCAGGCCCTGACCAGAGAAGCCATCCATATCGAAGGCCCCTGCAACGGGCAGGGCATCTGCGGCAAGTGCGCCGTATGGATCAAGGAAGCAGACAAGGTACCGGAAACGCCGCACGAAAGCATCAGCAGCCAGCAGGCGGCTGAGGGCCTCCGGCTGGCCTGCAAGGTGAAGCCGGAAACCGATTTAACCGTTGAGCTTCCCCGGGCCTATGCCAGAACGGCTGCCGGAGTCTCGGATTTGAGCTGGATTCTGGTGGGGGGGAAGATCGAGGAGCGCAGGCTGGAGCCTGCGGTGTCCGTCTTCCGGGAGGAGCAGGGCTACACGCTTTCTTATGACGGCGAACCGAGGGAGCCCCTGCAGGATTGGCAGCCCGGGATGAGCCCGCACGGGCTGGCTTTGGACATCGGAACCACTACCCTGGTGCTCTCGCTGCTGTCCCTGGAAACCGGGCGGGAGAGAGCTTCCGCCGCAGCCCTCAATCCCCAGACCGTGCACGGCCACGACGTGCTGAGCCGGGTGCAGGAGGGCTCCAGCCCGGAAGGCCTCCGGGAGCTGAGTGATTTGGTGCTCAATGCGGTCAACGAGCTCATTGATACGGTCTGCGGCGAGGCCGGAACAAAGCCCAGCGAGATCCTGGATGTTGCAGTCGGGGGCAACACCACCATGCTGCAGCTTTTCGCCCGGATGGATCCTTCGCCTCTGGGGCATCTGCCTTTTACCGTTTCCCTGGAGAGCGGCAGAACCTACTCGGCGCGCCAGTTCGGGCTGAGGGTCCATCCCCAGGCCAGGATCTACATCCCGCCGGTGCTGCACGCCTTCGTAGGTTCCGATGTGAGCGCCGGGCTCGCGGCCAGCCGGGGATTTTTCGAGCCGGAGCACCGGTTCCTGTTTCTGGATATCGGCACCAACGGGGAGATGGCCCTCAATTGGGAAGGAACTTTCTTGGCCAGCTCAACCGCAGCCGGTCCGGCCTTTGAAGGAGCCGGCATCTACAGCGGCATGCGAGCCGAATCCGGAGCCGTGCAGGGGGTATTTTTCAACGGCGAGGATCTGGAGGTGCGCACCATCGGCGATGCAACCGCGCAGGGGATTTGCGGCAGCGGCCTGATAGATCTGTTGGCGGCGCTGCTGGATTCAGGCCTCATGGAGCCCAGCGGCCGGCTGCTCCATCCCGAGGAAGAGGCCTCTCTTTCCCCGGGTCTGCGCAAGCGGCTCATCCTGGTGGATGAAAAGCCGGCTGTGGAGCTGGCCCCCGAGGTATTCCTCACCCAAGGCGACATCCGCACTCTGCAGCTGGCCAAGGCCGCGGTCCGGACCGGGATCGATCTTTTGCTCCGGGAGGCGGAGGCAGATGTCCGGCGGCTGGAATCTATCATTATCGGAGGCGGGTTCGGCTATTACCTGCGGCCGAGAAGCCTGGAGGCTATAGGCATGATTCCGCGCGGTACAGGGTCTCAGGTGATTTTCGGCGGCAATACGAGCCGGCTGGGGTGCGCCGTCCTGCTCCAGGACCGAGCCGTGCGAAGGGACCTGGAGCAACAGATGCGCGGAGTATCCCATGTCTCCATCGCGGAAGCCAAGGAGTTCATGGATCTCTATGTGGAGAATATGACCTTTCCGGACAGGGACTCGACAGTCAAGAGTTTTTAAATAAGTTATTGTTTCTATTAAGGAACGCCTATGTCTCTACGCTTGATGGACGGCAACGAGGCCGTCGCCTGGGGGGCCCATTTTGCCGGATGCCGTTTTTTTGCCGGATATCCGATAACTCCGGCCACAAGCATCTTCAACAATATGCTCTCCATTCTGCCGCCCTATGCCGGGACGGTCATTCAGGCCGAGGATGAAATTGCGGCCTTCGGCTATTGCATCGGCGCCTCCATGGCCGGGCTGAAAGCCATGACCGCAACCTCGGGGCCCGGCTTGAGCCTCTATTCGGAGCAGATTTCCTTCGCCGTAGGCTCGGAAATTCCCATGGTGGTCGTGGATGTTCAGCGGCTGGGGCCTTCCACCGGATCTGCCACCAAGGGTGCGGACGGAGATGTGCAGTTCATGCGCTGGGGAAGCTCGGGCGGCCAGCCGGTGATCGTTCTGTCTCCGGTGGATGTGGCGGACTGTTTTCTGCTCACCATGGAGGGCTTCAATCTTGCCGAGCGCTACCGCTGCCCAGTATTCATCGCCTCCAACAAGGAGGTGGGGCAGACCAGAGAGAGCATCGATCTGGACCGCCTGTCCCGGCCCCGGGTGGAGGAGCGGAGACCGGCCGCATCAGGGAAGGACTTCCTTCCCTTTCGCCTCCAAGAAATTGGCCGGGCCCCGGAGTTTCTTCCCCTGGGCGGGGAGACGCTGGTGAGGCAAACCTCCTCCACACACGGGGAGGACGGCTACATCACCGCAGATCCGGAGGAGATCGATCGCATGCAGGAACACAGAAGGCGCAAGGTAGAGGACCATGTCCAAGACTTCAGCTTTGCCGATCTGTATGGCTCCCCGGAGTCGGATATGGCCATCCTGACCTACGGGGTGAGCGCCAGGGCCGCTTTGGATGCGTTGGCCCGATGCCGCTCCCAGGGCCAAAAGGTGTCGCTTCTGGTGCTCAAGACGTTGTGGCCGGTTCCCGAAGGCCTGATCAAGCAGAGTATCGGCCGGGTGCGCCGCATCCTGGTGGTGGAGATGAATCAAGGGCAGTATGTCCGGGAGATAGAACGGATCGCCAAAGATCAGGAGGTGGGTTTTTTGGGCCGCATGGACGGAGAGCTGATATCCCCGGAGCAAATAAAGGAGCGTGTCGATGCCTGGATTGCTTAATGACAATCGCCCCCCTGTATTCTGTCCGGGTTGCTCTCACGACCGGGTGGTCCGAGCCCTGGATCGAGCCTTGCAGCAAAAGGGCCTTCAGGGGAACCAGGTGGCCATTGTCAGCGATATCGGATGTTCCGGGCTCGTGGATACCTTCTTTCATACCCACGCCCTGCACGGGCTCCACGGCAGGGCCCTGACCTATGCCGCCGGAATCAAGCTGGCAAGGCCGGAGCTCCAGGTCATCGTCACCATGGGCGATGGCGGGCTGGGCATCGGAGGGGCGCATCTTCTGGCCGCCTGCCGTCGCAATCTCGATCTGACCCTGCTCCTACTGAACAACTTCAACTTCGGGATGACCGGAGGGCAGTTCTCGGCCACCACACCACCGGAAAGCTCGGTGGGCTCGGACTTTCTGAACAGCCTGGAGCGGCCTATGGATGCGGCTCAGGTCGCCGCATCGGCCGGGGCGCCCTTTGTGCTCCGCAGCTCGGCCTACAGCAAGGGGCTCGCGGATGATCTGCAGCAAGCCATGGATTTTCCAGGCTTCAGCCTGATCGATATCTGGGGCATCTGCACCGGCCGCTACTCCAAGCGAAACACCATCACCCCTGGGGTTATCGAGGAGAATCTAAAGGAGCTTCCCTCCTTTACCGGCCGAGTCGAGACCAATCTGCGCCCGGAGTACGCAAGGAGCTACCAAGAGAAATCCAGCTCTCTCTCCAAGCCGGAGCTGCCCCAAAAGATCGATCCGGTCCTTGAAGCCCCGGAAAGGGAGCGGCGAGAGATCGTGCTTCTCGGCGCCGCCGGACAGCGCGTGGTCACCGCCGGGGAGCTGCTGTTCATCGCCGGGCTGACCGCGGGCCACCAGGCAACGCAAAAGAACGACTATCCGATAACCGTGCTCACCGGACACTCCGTGAGCGAGGTCATTCTCTCCCCGCAGACCATTCATTATACCGGAATTACCAGTCCCTCCCTGGTGATCGCTCTGGCCCAGGAAGGTGCAAACCGGCGCAAGAGGCTCTTTTCCAAGCTCGGTGCAATGAGCACGGTTCTCAAGGTTCCCGGGCTCAACCTTCCCCAGGCCGAGGCCCGGATGACGGAGGTCGATTTCAAGGCCCGGGGCATCATGGAGCCGGACTGGGCCCTGGCTGCTTTGGCCTTTCTCGCAGCCAGGGAGCAAGCCATCAGCCTGCCCATGCTCCAAGCGGCAGTGGAAAAGCGTTTTCAGGGCCGGGTCCTGGAATCCTCCCTGGGAGTGATCGAACGGGTCTCTGCCGGATAGGGCCGAGGGCTTGCTAAACGCAGATAAGCAAAAAAGGAGATATGGGTATGTCTTTTCGAGGCCTAGACTTTTTTCAATTGGACGAGCTGCTCAGCCAAGAGGAAAAAATGATCCGCAAATCAGTGCGGGAGTATCTGACCAAGGAGATCGAGCCCCTGGTCGCAGAGGCCTTTCATAAAGAGGAGTCCCTGGATTTCAAGGCGCTGGCTCCCCAGATGGGCGATCTCGGCATGATCGGCGCCTTCCTGCCGGTGGAGTACGACTGCCCCGGGGCCAACCACGTGGAGTTCGGCCTCATCTGCCAGGAGGTGGAGCGGGTGGACAGCGCCCTGCGCAGCTTCATCGCAGTGAGCTCCGGCTTGGTCATGTATCCCATCTGGGCCTTTGGCAGCGAGGAGCAGCGAAGGAAGTACCTCCCCAAAATGGCCAGCGGCGAGCTCATTGGCTGCTTCGGCCTCACCGAGCCGAACATCGGATCGGATCCGGGATCCATGGAAACCACCGCCAGACGTGACGGCGAGGATTGGGTGCTCAACGGCACCAAGACGTGGATTACCGAAGCGGACGTGGCCGACGTGGCCGTGGTTTTCGCCAAGGATGTGCAGGAGAATGCCATCCGCGGCTTCATCATTGAGCGGGGCACAAAGGGCTTTACCCAGACGGAGCAAACGAGGAAGGGGTCCATGCGGGCCGGCGGCGTGGGCGAGCTGGGCATGATGGACTGCCGGGTCCCGGAAGCACAGCGGCTGCCCAATGCCAAAGGCTTGAGCGCCCCGTTCAAGTGCCTGAACAAGGCCCGCTACGGCATTTCCTGGGGAGCCCTTGGGGCGGCCATGGATTGCTATGAAACAGCGCTTGGCTACTCCAAGTCCAGGATCCAGTTCGGGGAGCCCCTGGCCTCCTACCAGCTGGTGCAGCAAAAGCTGGTTCACATGTTCATGGACATCGGCAAGGGACAGCTGGTTTCCCACCGGGTGGGCCGCCTGCTGGATGAGGGAAAGAACATCTCGGAGCACATCTCCTTTGCCAAGAAGAACAATGTGCAGACGGCCAGAAGGTGCGCCAGAACGGCCAGGGACATGCTGGGAGCCAACGGCATCTCCCTGGATTACTCCCCGATCCGGCACATGGCCAACATCGAGTCCGTCTATACCTACGAGGGCACCAACGACATCCACACCCTGATTCTGGGCCGCCATATCACCGGCTATCAAGCCTTCAAGAAGTAATGGCTAGCCGCAATTACAGACGGCTTCAGGCAGCGAGCTCGCTGCGAAACCTTGCTCCCATCAGGGTGTTTTGAGGTCGGCTAGATTGCGGTTTGCTCTTCCAAGTTATCAATACGTGAAAACGAGATCGCCTTTGACCGGTGAACCCGTCAAAGCCGATCTCGTTTTACTTGAAAGGATCGCAGAAGAGCTGTATGTTTCTCTTTTTGTCCGGCCGGTTCCAGAGAACGCCGGGTTCTCAAAACCGAGGCGGCTTGTCCGCTTGATCAGGCTCAAAGCCCGGATCGGCCGGGAAAATCACGCTCCGTGAAACCCAAGGGAGGAGACCAGGATGCTTATTGTGGGCGAGCTCATCAATGCCAGCCGTAAACAGATCAAGGAGATGATCGACAGCCAGGATGCGGAAGGGATCCAAAAGATAGCCAAGCAACAGGCCGATATGGGGGCCGACTACATCGATGTGAATGCCGGCACCTATGTGGGGCAGGAGCTGGAGTATATCCAGTGGCTGATCAGCAACGTTCAGGAAGTGGTGGCTGTTCCCTGCTGCATCGACAGCCCGGATCCCAAGGTTGTGGAGTCCGCCATGGCAGCGCACAAGGGCGTACCCATGGTCAACTCCATCTCTCTGGAAAAGGAGCGTTTCGATGCTCTGTTGCCGGTGGTTGTGAATAACGAGTGCAAGGTGGTGGCCCTGTGCATGGGCGACGAGGGCATGCCGGAGTCTGCGGATGACCGATTCGCCAACGCGGAGCAGCTGGTCAACTCTTTGGTTCAGAAAGGCTGCTCCGAAGGGGATATTTACGTGGATCCGCTGGTTCAGCCCGTCTCAACCAACGCGGAGTACGGCCTGGAGTTTCTGCGGGCCATTTCCCGCATCAAAAACGAGCTAAGCGGCGTGCACACCGTCTGCGGCCTGTCCAACATCTCCTTCGGGCTCCCCAAGCGGCCCTTTCTCAACCGCACCTTCATGTCCATGGCCATTACCATGGGCTTGGACGGGGCCATCGTGAACCCTCTGGACAAGTCCATGATGGCCACCATTTACGCTGCAGAGGCCCTCTGCGGACGGGACGAGTACTGCATGAACTACCTCAATGCTTACCGGGAAGGGCTGTTCGAAGGCTGAGCCCAGCCTGCAGCAACGGAAATCAAAGAAAGGCTGCGGCGAGGCTGTCGCGTTGGCGAAGCCGCGCCGCAATCCTATCCCCACTCCGGACCCGGGTAGTATGCGGCTTGGCCTTTGGATCCGGATCGAATAGACGATGATGACCGGAAGCCTGTGAGCGCAAGAGAGCTCTGTGAGCGGTTCGCAATTGGTATGAAGCTTCATGCGAGCACCCAGGGACGGTGCAGACTGTTCTGAGGTCGCCATGCTCGATCTGGTCAATACCATCGTCCCTATCTTTGTGATTATCCTTCTGGGCGGTTTTCTCCGTCATCGGGGATACCTTCCTGCCCACCTTATCCCGCCGCTCAATCAGCTGGTGTTCTATTTGGCCATACCGGCCATGATCTTCCGGGCAGTGGCCAAGGCCTCCTTTGCCGCTCACTTCCAGCCGGCCCTGCTGGCTGGGACGCTGATTCCGGTGCTTGTCGTCTTCGGCCTGGCAGTGGCCGCCGGCCGCAGTTCCAAGCTCTCCGGTCCGGAGCTGGGCACCTTTCTGCAAAGCTCCATTCACGGCAATCTCGGCTACATCGGCCTGGCCGTAAGCTACTATCTCCTTGGGCAGGCTGGGTTGACCAGGGCCAGCATTCTGGCCGGCTTCCTGATGATCCTGCAGAATGTGCTGTCCGTGGCTGCCCTGCAGACAAGTGCCGGCAGCTCCAGGGGGCAGCCGCAGGGGCTCTTCTTTCTGGGCAAGATCCTGGGCAATCCGGTCATTGCCTCGGCCATGGCCGGCATCGTCTTTTCCATCCTCCAGGCCCCATTGCCGCTGTTTCTGGACCGGGTTCTGGAGATCATCAGCGGCATGGCCCTGCCCTTGGCGCTGCTCATAATCGGCGCTTCGCTCTCCTTCGGCCTCATACGCTACAAGATCCGCATCACCCTGCTCACCTCCTGTCTCAAGCTGGCAATCCTCCCGGCCGCAGGGCTGGGATTTTTTCTCGCCCTCGGCCTGCAGCCAGAGGATTTCCTGCCCGGTTTCATCCTCTTGGCAGCCCCGACGGCAACGGTAACCTATATCATGGCAGGAGAGATGAGCGGCTCCACCGAGCTGGCCGCGGCCACGGTCTCCCTGAATACTCTTCTGTCAGCGGCTACCTATCTTCTCTGGCTGGGCGTGGTTGGGCAACTGGCCGGCTAAAGACCGGCCTGAGAGCCCCAAGCCTGGGGCCGCAAAAAAAAGGCCGTTTCCGGAAGAGGTGATCCGGAAACGGCCTCTCTTAAAGCCCTGTATGGTTGCGGGAATGAGCCCTATAGGATGCGCCTGCAAAAGTGGAGCTTCAAGCGAGTTAGCCCCTGGAGCCGAGGCGCAGCCCGCCGTGGATGAAGTACACGTCCCCGGCCAGGGCCTCGTTGCGATAGAGCTCGCCCACCAGGGAGGCCACCTCGCTTGGCTCCACCAGACGTCCGATGGGCACATTGTCCAGGATCTGGTCCAGGGCCTTCTGGTTCATGCCCTTGACCATCTCGGTTCCCACATAGCCCGGCGCAATCGCCACGCAGCGGATCTTGTCAGCCAAGCCCTTGCGGAAGAACTCTGCGGTGATGACCTTGGGCATGGTGGACATGGCCGCCTTGGTGGAGGAGTAGTTGAGCTGTCCGGCCGTCCCTAGGGAACCCGTGGAGGAGATAAGGCAGATGAGGCCCTTGGATCCGGTGTTGACCATTTGTTCGGCGCATTCGCGAATGGTGAGGAACACGCCGGTGAGGTTGATATCGATGACGGATTGAAAGTCGAGAAGGGGCATTTTTTTCTTCACCCTGCCGGTCTCCTTGTCCGGAGAGATGAACAGCCCGTCCTTGATAATGCCGGCGCAGGGGAGAACGAGGTTGATGGCCCCAAAGGCGTCCACCGCCTTTTGGGCCAGGGCTTCGTTGTCCTCTTCCTTGGTGACGTCGCAGATCTGGGTGACCACCTCCGCGCCGAGCTCCTTGATCTCCTGAGCCGCTTCCTGGAGCTTGTCCTCGAAGATGTCGGCCAGGACCACCTTGCCGCCGTGCTGGGCCCAATACTTGGCGCACTCCTTTCCTATGCCGCTGGCGCCGCCGGTGATGACGGCTACTGCTCCTTTGATCTCCATCATAACTCTCTCCTCAAAGCTTTTTCCGGGTTTTCAACAAGGGTTCCTTTTATTTGTTCATGCGCTGCAGGGCTTTGTGCGCGTCTTCCTTGCTTTCGTAGATATGGGGCGCCTCGTTGCGTTTTTTCAGGGCTTCACCGAGCTTGGTTCGCAAGAACGCGCTCGTGGTGTAGCGGGTGACTCCGGAGTAGAAGCGGTCCACAAGCCTTTTGACCATGTCGGTGTACTCCTCGATGATATCCGGATTGATGTAGAAGTTGTCGTAATTGACGATGGTGTGCACCCGCTTGCCCAGCGGAGCCAGGATCTTGGTGCACATGTTCTCCACTTCCCGCACGTCCTGATGGGTTTTGATGCTGAAGCCCTCGAAGTTGACGAAGAAGATGTCCTGCTCCGGATCGTAGGTCAGGCGTTCTTCCAGGGACAGGGGCAGCATGTCCTCCTTGAGGCCCATCATGGGTTCCTTGAAGATCCGTTCATCCATGAGCTTCAGGCTCTGGCTCACCTGGGGCCGGAAGTCCATGTGCGCCAGTATGTCCCGTTCCAGATCGATGCCGGGCGCGATTTCAATGAGCTCCATGCCCTCCTGGGTGAGCTGGAAAACGCCGCGCTCGGTCACGTAGAGCACAGGTTGATTCTGCAGAACAGCGTACTCGCCGCTGAAGGTGACGTGCTCCACATGATCCAGAAACTTGGTGTGCTTTCCTTCCCGGGATATGCTCAGTCTGCCGTCCTGGATGCTCACCTCCAGGCCGCCGGCGGTGAAGGTTCCCACAAACACGACCCGCTTGGCCTTCTGGCTGATGTTGATGAATCCGCCGGCTCCGGCAAGCTTGGGCCCGAACTTGCTCACGTTGAGGTTGCCGTGCTTGTCCGCCTGGGCCAGTCCCAAGAAGGCGATGTCCAGGCCGCCTCCGTCATAGAAGTCGAACTGCTCCGGCTGGCTGATGAGGGCCTGGGTGTTCGTGGCCGCACCGAAGTTGAGGCCTCCGGCCGGAATGCCGCCCACAACCCCCGGCTCGGCGGTGAGCGTGATAAAGTCCAGGATCTTCTCCTCGTTGGCGATATTGGCCACTCCTTCCGGCATGCCGATGCCCAGATTGACCACGCTGTTGGGCATGAGCTCGAAAGCCGCCCGCCGGGCTATGATCTTGCGGGCCGACATGTCCATCGGAGGGATGGAGTGCATGGGAACCTTGATCTCGCTGCTGAATGACGGATTGTAGCGCTCCCCGAAGGTCTGCCAGTGGTGCTCCGGTTCGGAGACCACGACGCAGTCGACCAGGGCTCCGGGAATTACGACATTGCGGGCATTGAGCGTGCCTCGGTCGGCGATGCGCTCCACCTGGACGATGACGAAGCCGCCGGAGTTCCTGGCTGCAGTGGCGATGGCCAGATTTTCCAGTATAAGGGCCTCCTTTTCCATGGTGATGTTGCCCTCGGTGTCGGCGGTGGTGCCGCGCAAGAGGGCCACGTTTATGGGCAGCGTCTTGTAGGCCAGGTACTCTTGGCCGTCGAAGTGCATGAGCTCTACGATGTCCTCCGTGGTCTTGGTGTTGATCTTGCCGCCGCCTTTTCTGGGGTCCACAAAGGTCCCCAGCCCGACGCTGGTAATGGTTCGAGGCTTGTGGGCGGCGATGTCCCGATACATGTGCGAAATGACGCCCTGGGGAAGATTGTAGGCCTCGATCCTGTTATCCATGGCCATCTTCTGGAGCTTGGGAACCAGCCCCCAGTGGCCGCCGATGACCCGCTTGACCATGCCTTCGTGGCCCAGGTGGTTGAGCCCGCGATCCCGGCCGTCGCCCTGGCCGGCAGCATAGACCAGGGTCAGGTCAGTGGGCCGCCCGCTGTCCTGGAAGTGCTTTTCCAGGGCTACTGCGATATACTCCGGGAACCCGGTGCCCACAAATCCACCGCTAGCGATGGTATCCCCGTCGCGAATGATACGCACCGCCTCCTCGGCAGTGACGATTTTCCCCTTCTGAAACTTGTCCGGAGGCATGGCGGAAAGCAGCGGGTGCGATCCGGTCTGTCTAGCCTGTCCGGCTTCTTTTTCGGCCATAGCGGTATCAACTCCTTTGGTTTTTTTTCGGCCTCAAGCCTCAGCATCTTACATGGAACGATGCAGAGAGCAAATAGGAGGCCAAAAAACAGCCTGCTGGGTTGCAGGAAAAGGTTAAGTACTTGTTTTTCATTTTTACATATATTCCGGGTGGCTGTGTTTATGGTGCCCGTCTCTGGAAGCGATGCGGGATCTTGAGCCGGGGCCGGGAAGCTGTGGACCTCATGTAGATTACTTGCTACATGTATATCTTTTGCTACAAGTCAGATTTGCCTCCGGCAAATCTGACTTATGGGGTTAATTTAAAAGAATTCA
>CAZQPF010000067.1:0-17185 GCA_964595165.1 uncultured Desulfohalobiaceae bacterium | reverse complement strand
CAGGAGCTCGTGCGCCCCGGGGCGGCGGGCCATCTTCTGCACTATGAAGCCTTCCAGAGTGGCCTGGGGCTCGATCCGGCCCACCCGGGAGTTGATGGCCTGAGCCGCCTTGCGGATGTCCTCGGGGGATTCAAGATCCAGGGCCACACCGCCCACGTCCTGCTTGGTTCTGATATCCGGGGAAAGGACCTTGAGGGCTACCGGGAATCCCAGCTCCCTGGCCATCAGCTCCGCCTCCTCGGCGTCTTCAGCGATGCGGGTGTCCACCACCGGGATGGTGTACACCGAGAGTATCTCCTTGGTTTCCGACTGACTCAGCCTGTCTCTTCCCTCCTCCAGGGCATTGCGGACAATGGCCCGTGCGGCTTCCGGTTCCGGGGTGAACTCCTTGGGCACCGAGTCCGGGGTCTCCATGAGCATTTCCTGGTTCCTGCGGTAGCGAACCATGTCCATGAATAGCCTGACCGCCTGATCCGGCGTCTCGTACGTCGGGATCCCGGCCAGGGCGAAGATCCTCCTGGCCTGCACCGTGTCCTCCTCCCCCAGCCAGACGGTGAAGATGTTTTTCCGGCTGCGGCCCAGGCTGTTGACTATCGCTCCGGCGATGTCCTCGCTGGAGGCGAAGGCGGTGGGAACGTGGATGACCAGGACCGCATCCACTCCCTGGTCCTTGAGCAGGACCTCCAGGGCCTGGGAGTACATTTCGCTCGGGGCGTGGTCGATGATACGGATGGGGTTTTCACCGAAGAAGTCGTCCTGAAGGGCGGAGCGGATCTCCTCCAGGGTTTCCGGCGCGAGCCGGGCCATCTGGCCGCCCTGGGCGGCCAGGATGTCCCGGGCCATGATGGCCGGGCCGCCGCCGTTGCTCAGGATGGCCAGCCGGTCGCCCCTAAGGGGCTTGGAGCGGGCCATGGTCTCCACGGCGTCGAAGAGCTCGCCCACGTCCGAGACCCGGAGCATGCCGGCCCGCCGGAACAGGGCGTCGAAGATATCGTCGTCCCTTATCTTGGTCCCGCCGGGGAGACGCCTCACGTTTCCGTCGTCCTGCATGGTGCCGCTCTTGATGACCACCAGGGGCTTGTTCCTGGAGGCCGAGCGGGCGGCGGTGATGAACTTGCGGGCGCTCACGATATGCTCGATATACAGGAGTATGGAGGAGGTGTAGGGATCGCCGCCCAAGTAGTCGATGACGTCCGCGAAGTCGATGTCCGAGCTGTCGCCCAAAGAGATGAAGTTGGAGAACCCGATGCCCTTGGAGTGGGCCCAGTCCAGAACCGCTATCCCTAAGGAGTCGGACTGGGAGACAAAGGCGATCTGGCCTTTGAGGATCTGGGTGTGGCCGAAGCTCGCATTGAGCCCGGAGCGGGGTATGATCGCCCCCAGGCAGTTGGGGCCCAGGATGCGCATGGAATGCTCCCGCGCTCGGTCCAGCATGGCCTGGCGCAGGGTTCGGCCGGACTCGTCTCTGTGCTTGTCCAGGTCGGTGGACATCACCAGGACGGTTTTGGTGCCTTTTCGGCCCAGCTCGGCAATAAAGCCGGGCACGGTCTGGGGCGGGGTGCAGACAATGGCCAGGTCCGGGCTCAGCGGAAGGTCCTTGACCTGGGGATAGTTGAGAATCCCGGCTACGGCCGTGTACTTGGGGTTCACCGGCAGGATCGGTCCTGCGAACCCGCTTTGCAGCAGGTTGCGCATGACCACTGCGCCGATGCTTTTCGGCCGGTTGGAGGCCCCTACCACGGCCACGGATTTGGGCCTGAACAGGCTGTCCAGATGTCTAAGGCTCATATCATAGATGCTCCATCAATTGGCTCACTGTTCCTGAATATCGAGCCTTACCTGAGATGGGAGGTGAAATCAACCAAAAGCCCGGGTGAAAAGGCCTAGAGAAAATTTCAAAAAAAATGGAGAACCTAGTTGACACCGGATACCGCTTTTGTCATATTCTAACCATAAAATTATTAAAAGCAGCAGTTTTTAATGGATTATTTGTAACTAGGAAACCGGTTAAGGCTTGCATGGATCGGTTAAACCAAAGGAGGGATTATGGCAGAACAGGAATCCAAGCACTATGAATCGCATTGGCAGGAGGAGGAGTACGTCTACCCTCCGGTGGACTTTGTGGGTCAGGCAAACTGCACCGATCCCGGCATCTACGAGCGGTTCAGTTTGGACAACTTCCCGGAGTGCTTCAAGGAGCATGCCGACCTCCTGGACTGGGACAGGTACTGGCACACCACCCTGGACACCAGCGACGCCCCCTGCTGGAAATGGTTCGTGGGCGGCAGGCTCAATGCCTGCTACAATTGCGTGGACCGCCATCTGGAGCAATATAAGAACAAGACCGCCATCTACTTCGTTCCCGAGCTGGAAAGCGAGCGCATCCAGAAGATCACCTACCAGGAGCTCTACCGGCGGGTGAACGAGACCGCCGCCTTGCTGCGCGACTTCGCCGGCCTCAAGGCCGGGGACCGGGTTACCCTCCATCTCCCCATGACCCCGGAGCTTCCCATCACCATGCTCGCCTGCGCCAGGCTGGGCGTCATCCACTCCGAGGTGTTCGCCGGATTCAGCGGCAAGGCCTGCGGGGACCGTGTCTGGGACTCGGAGAGCAACGTGCTCATCACCATGGACGCCTACTACCGCAGCGGCAAGCTGCTGGACCACAAGGTCAAGGCCGACGAGGCGGTGGAAGCGGCCAAGAAGCAGGGCCAGGAGGTGAACAAGGTTCTGATCTGGAGACGCTATCCAGGAACCTACTCCGCGTCCACGCCCACGGTGGAAGGCCGGGACTACTTCATGGACGAGGTCCTCAAGGACTACTACCACGCCACGGTGGAGCCGGTGTCCATGCCTGCCGAGGATCTGCTCTTCTTGATGTACACCAGCGGGTCCACCGGCCGGCCCAAGGGCTGCGCCCACAGCATCGGCGGCTACCTGGCCTATGTGACCTGGATGTCCAAGTACGTGCAGGACATCCATCCCGAGGACGTCTACTGGTGCATGGCGGACATCGGCTGGATCACCGGACACTCCTTCATCGTCTACGGCCCTCTGTCCCTGGCGGCCAGCAGCGTCGTTTTCGAGGGAGTTCCCACCTATCCCGACGCCGGACGGCCCTGGCGAGTGGCCGAGGAGCTCGACGTGAACATCTTCCACACCTCGCCCACGGCCATCCGCGGCCTGCGCAAGGCCGGCGGGGATGAGCCCCAGAAGTACAACTACGACTTCAAGCACATGACCACGGTGGGCGAGCCCATCGAGCCCCAGGTCTGGCGCTGGTACTACGAGGTGGTGGGCAAGAGGAACGCAGCCATTGTGGACACCTGGTGGATGACCGAGACCGGCGGCTTTCTGTGCAGCACCATGCCGGCAATCGATCCCATGAAGCCGGGCAGCGCCGGACCAGGCCTGCCGGGAATCCATCCGGTGATCTACGACGACGAGGGCAACGAGATCAAGAAGGGCGAGGGCAAGGCCGGAAACCTCTGCATCCGCAACCCCTGGCCCGGCGCCTTCCAGACCATCTGGAAGAACCGGGAGCGCTACGTGAAGACCTACTACGAGAAGTACTGCAAGAACCCCAACAGCACCGACTGGCGCGACTGGCCCTACATGGCCGGCGACGCCGCGGTCATGGCCGAGGACGGCTACGTGCGGATCCTGGGCCGGGTTGACGACGTGATCAACGTGGCCGGCCACCGGCTGGGCACCAAGGAGATCGAGTCCGCCGCCCTGACCGCCGACGAGGTGGCCGAGGCCGCTGTGGTCTCGGTGGAGGACGAGGTCAAGGGCACGGTGCCCGATCTCTACGTCTCCCTCAAGCCGGGCTTCGATGCCTCGGAAGAGGTGGCCAAAAAGATCAGCGCCGCGGTATCCGACGTGGTGGGCAAGATCGCGCGCCCGGCCCACGTGTACATTGTGGCCGACATGCCCAAGACCCGCTCCGGCAAGATCATGCGCCGAGTCCTGGCCTCGATCTCCAATCGAAAGGATGTGGGAGATGTGTCCACCTTGGCCAACCCGCACATCGTGGAGGAGATCCGGCAGCAGGTCCAGGGATAGCCATAACCGGCCAAGGCGCGTTGGCAGGCAACTGTGGAAAGCAACATGTAATCCATAAGGAGGTTTGTCAGGCACAGATCATTTTTTCCGGCCAATGGTTCAACAACCCTTAAATAAACAAGGGAGGGGGAGAGAAGATGATAGCCACTGACGTTACCTGGGTCTGGATCTTTCTGGGCCTGTACATTATCTACTGCTTCTACTGGGGTCTTCGGGGCTACTTCACGGAGAAAACCTCATCCGGCTACTCCATCGGCGGTCGCCAAATCCCCATGATCGCCTTTCTCATGGCGGCAACCGCGGCGTCCTTCAGCGGATGGACTACAGTGGGCCATCCGGGCCTGATCTGGCGTGACGGTCTGGCCTACGCGTTTGCCTCCTTCTACGTGTTAACCATTCCCATCACCGGAACCTTCTTCGCCAAGCGGAACTGGCTGCTGGGAAAGCGCTACGGCTTTGTCACCCCCGGGGACATGTACGCCTACTACTATAATAACGAGGGCGTGCGCTGGCTCGTGGTGCTCACCGCGGTTCTCTACGGCATGTTCTACTCCGCGGTGCAGCTCATGGCCGCCGGGGCCCTGTTCCACTGGGTAACCGGCTTCCCCACCACCTGGGGAGTGTTCATCCTGGCCTTCGTGGTCTGGTTCTACGTGGTGACCGGCGGGCTCCGGGCGAGCACCTGGGTGGGGGTGATCCAGTTCGTGCTCCTCGTGGTGGCCATCATCCTCATCGGGGCCTACACCCTGGCCAGCTTCGGCGGCTGGGGCGAGCTGAGCTCCCAGGTGGCGCAGCTGGGCGAGAACATGCGCAAGGTGCCCGGGGTCATCAAGTTCACCGTAGGCGAGACGAGCTGGACCGGAATTATGATCCTGACCTACATGTTCGCCCTCATGGGGATTCAGTCCTCCCCGGCCTTCACCATGTGGAACTTCGCCAACAAGAACCCCAAGCCCTTCGCCTGGCAGCAGGTCTTCATGTCCACCTTCATCGTGGGCTTCGCCCTGTTCTTCTTCACCGCCTTCCAGGGCCTGGGAGCCAAGATCCTCAACCAGCAGGGCGTGCTGAGCATCACCTCGGACTCGGACGTGGTGCCGCAGCTCATGGCCCAGTTTCTGCCGCCGTTCTTCCTGGGGCTCACCTTCATCGGCCTCATCGCGGCCATGCACTCCACTGCCGCGCCCTACATCGGCACCGCCGGATCCATTCTCCTGCGCGACGTGTGGTGGCTTAAGGTGCGCAAGAAAAAGGGCGGCCACGCGGAGCAGATCTGGGTCAACCGGATCTTCGTGACCATCGTGACCATCCTGGCCGTGGGCATAGGGCTCACCTCCAAGGCGGCCCTCGTCATGCTGGGCGGTCTGGCCACGGCGTTCGGCTTCGTGATGTACGTGCCCCAGATCGGGGTGCTCTGGGGCAAGAGGTGGCCCGGAATCGGCACCTTCGTGGGCATCCTCGGCGGTATGATCGCGGTGTACCTCACCTTCCGCGTCTTTAAGTACCCCCTGACCATCCACTGCGCCGCCTGGGGCACCGGCATCGGCCTCATCCTGGCCTACCTCTGCCGGGCCTTCGGCATCAAGGACAGCCAGGAGACCATCGACCGGCAGAACGAGGTCCGGGCCTGGATCGACGAGATCGACGCAGGCAGCCCCAAGGGCCAGTCCTGGCGCAAGACCATGAAGGTCGTGGTGCCCATCTGGTACCTCTTCGCCATCGGGCCTCTGGCCGTCCTGGGCAACAACGCCTTCTCCTTCGCCGGCTTCCCGCCGATCTGGTCCTGGCAGATCGCCTGGTGGATCCTGGGCATCATCATGATGTGGGCCCTGTGCTTCAAGGCTGAGATGTCCACGGTCACCGACGAGCAGATCCAGCGGGCGGAGACCGAGAGCAACATTGTTGTTGAGGAGACCACCTAAACAGGCTCTGGAGAGAGGAAAAGGCCAAGGAGGCTTTGCGATATGAAACAGGAAGATCTATGGATGGTCATTGTTGTTGCCTTTAGCATTCTGTGGGTCATTCTCATGGGAGCCGGCGTCTTCGGATAAGGCTGCGTGCGCCGCCGGCTGCAACCCTCGGCCTGGTTCGGATGATTCCCGGGCCGGGCCGGGAAAAAATTGCTTGCTGGATCTTGGGAGGGCGCCTGCCCGGGGTTAACCAAAACCTGGACCACCCGCACGGCAGCGCCCTTTTTTTGCTTTCCACTCCCGGCTCTGCTGTTGGGTATCCCTTATGAGGAGCTGAAGCCAGCTCCTGTCTGTTCTTCGGCAGTCATAAGCCCTTGAAGGACAAGTATTGTAGGCCTTATCCAGGAGTGAATATTTTTTGACTCTCTTGTTGATCCGGTCATAACTGAGAAACATATACTGTCTCGACAGTCAAAACTTTTGAATAACATATTGTTACGATTGCTGATATTGACAAGTTGATTTGACTGTGAATGCTTTTGACTGCTCTCTTTGATTTCTTTGCCTTAACTGTGAACCGTGAACTGAACTCCTATAAAGTTTATCAAGTTGCAGCTCTTCGCCATGCGCTATGCGCTTTGCGCCATGCGAAATCTTAAAACCGAGGCCACGGCCTCCCAAGCAGCATGAATCTCAAGCAAAAATACTGGGTTCTGTCCCTGGGGTTCGTCTCCCTGACTATCTGTTTCCTGGCCGGGCTGGGCAGCTACTTTTGGCTCAACCTTGATCAGCGGACCAGGGAGATCTTCTGGGCCAACTCGCAGGAGGTGGTGGGCATCGCCTTTATCGGCGGCCTGCTCCTTTTGGCGGCCATCCTGTTCTTTCTCAACGAGATGTTCCACGCCTACATCGTGCCCCTGGACAAGCTGACCGAGGACAGCGGGGTCATGGCCACGGTCAACCCGGCCCACCGTAGCAGCATCAAGGGCTGCCGGGAGATCATGCTCCTCGCCGAGCGGATGAATCAGGTCGCGGGGCGGATCGAGCATTTGCAGCGCCAGCTGGAGGACAGGTCGCACACGGCCTGCATCGGGGTGGAGGAGGAAAACGAGTATCTGGCCGAGATGATATCCCGGCTGCCCATCGGGGTGGTGGCCTGCAACGCCTGGAACGAGGTCTTTCTCTACAACCGGGAGGCAAGGAACATCCTCTCCCGGGCCCTGGGCTGCAGGAACCCCGGGGCCTTGACCAGCTGCTTCCTGGGCCTGGGGCGGCCCATGACCCATCTTCTGGAGCAAGAGGTCCTGGAGCAGGCTTTGGAGTCGGTTTCCTGCCGGGACTCGAGCAGTCCTCCGGTCTGTCGTTTCCGGAACGAGAAGCGCCTGGAGCGTCCGGTTGATTTCAAGATTCTGCCTCTCTGCGAGGAGCAGGGGACGAGCGAGGGGTATGTGGTGGTCCTGGATGAGCCCGGGCAGGGAGCGCTATCCTCGGGGTCCGGGGCACAAAGCGCTCCAGGTGGCCAAGGGAGCGGGCTGGTCATTCACCAGGCCGGGGACCGGGAGGCGGATGAGGGGAGCTATGTTTCCTGCCGGGACCTGGATCTCTGGCCCCTGTTCGCCGAGGACTGGTCCGGGCTGTTCGATTTCGATCTCCTGCTGCGGCCGGTGCCCAAGCCCCCCTTTGACGAGGTGGAGCTCAAAAAGCTGCCCTGCACAATATTCGACCTGGAAACCACGGGGCTCAATCCCAAGGGCGGGGACACCATCGTCTCGGTGAGTGCGGTGCGGGTAGTCAACGGCAAGATCCTGCCCGAGGAGCCCTATCACCAGCTGGTGGATCCCTGCCGCTCCATACCGGCCGAGTCCTGCCGTATCCACGGCATCACCGGGGATATGGTCCGGGGCAAGCCGGTGCTGCGGGAAGTGCTGCCCTACTTTTACCGCTACGCCGAAGGCAGCGTGCTCATCTCCCATTGCGCCGAGTTCGATATGCTCTTTTTGCGCCGCAGCGAAGGCGAGGCCGGGTTGGCCTTCGACAACCCGCTGCTGGACACGCTCCTTCTGGCGGCTCTCGTCCTGCCCAGCCGCAAGGATCAGACCCTGGAGGCCATCGCCAGACGGCTGGGGACGCAGGTTTACAGCCGGCACACCTCGCTGGGCGACGCCCTCACCGCAGCCGAGATCTACCTCAAGCTGCAGAGCCTGCTCGCCATGCAGGGAATCCACACCTTCGGGCAGGCCAGGGAGGCCAGCGAGCGGATCAAGAAGCAGATCGACTACTCCGGAGTGCCCACCTTGTGCAGCATCCAGTCCTGCTAGTCAGCGTGGCCTCTGGCCACGCTGACTTAATGGTAATTTTTTGAAGAAGGAGTTTCTGGTTTTTCAGCATCTTGTTTGAACATCACAGCAGCCGGGTCCGGATATGCGCACCTCTGCACAAGAAGGTGGCTGGAGCCACAAGAGGAAGCGTTCCCAGGCAGGAGCCTGGGAACAAACAAAAACGGACTGTATGGCTTGGTCCTCTTGAATCCCCTCCTTCGCAAGAAGGGGCAGGGGTGGTTGGAGTAGTGATTTTCATCCTTTAACTTCCAGATTCCAACCCCTCACTCAGTTTGATCGCATTCTTCTTCGACTTGATGTTGATAACGCTAAAGCTGCAACTTTTCTCCAAACCCTAGCTCAGACTAAGCAAACTGAGTGAGGGGAGCTCCCCTTGGGAAGGGGAGCAGTCAAGAATGAGTTTCTTACTTGGTCAACCCGGCACTCAGTTTTTGAAGAAATTATTTCGGGATATCCACGGAACCATATAATGGGTTTATCGCATAAGCTCCAGCTATTCATCCCGAAACTGAGTGCCGGGTTAACCTGGTTGCGATGACCAATAAACCAATTGATGAAAAGTCGATATCTTGGATTCTTTTCAAATAAAGCCCAATAAGCCAGCTTTGCCCCCGGCAAAGCTGGCTAGGTGATGCCGATGTCCTGGGTGAGCTCCATGCGCATCTTGCCCTGTGCCATGCGTATTCGCTTGAAGGACTCCTTGAGGGCCTGCTGCTCGATGTGGGTCAGCTTCTTGGGGATTACGTAGTTGTCCGGAGGCTTTTGCTCCTCGATCATCAGCCGGGCTTGGTGGGAGAGCCGGGTCTGCATGAGATAGCTGTAGGCGTGCTCCAGCTCACCATAGTCCTGCTGGTCGAGCACCCCGAGCCGGTACATCTCCCGCAGACGCTCCAGGGTGTTGGTGCGCTCGATTTTGTTTCTCAGGGCGTAGATCCTGGCGAAGTCCACGATGAGCCGCATGGGGCTCTTGATCTCCAGGGCCTTCTTGTTTCCGTCCCTGGACTGGAGGACGAAGTTGCCGAAGAAATCCAGGGGCGGCTTGAAGTGGAGGGCGTTTTCGGCCAGATGCCGGAAAAATCCGGCCCAGCCGCCCAGGGATTTGAACAGGGATTTGCGGAGCTCCTGGACCAGCTCTTGCTCTCCGTAGCCGTGGCGGAAGTCGAAGAAGATGCTCGCCGAGAGGAGGTTCTCCGGCTCCGCGGCTCGGATCCAGCGGTGGAAGTAGCCTTTCCAGGTGCTCAAAGGCTGGCACCAGTCCGGGTTGTTGGCCATGATCTCGAACTCGCAAAAGTCGTAGCCCACCTCGTTGAGCCAGGTGCAGACCGTGTTTCCCAGGTCCAGGAAGTATTGCTGCGTGGACTCCAGCTGATCCGCCGGGACATCCTCAAAGAGGATGGCGTTGTCCTGGTCCGTCTTCAGGGTCTGTTCCTTGCGGCCTTCGCTCCCCAGCAGGAGAAAGGAGAACTTGACCGGAGGCTCTCCTTTTTCCTCCAGGGCGAACTTCAGGACGCGCTGCAGGATGGCATCCGAGATGGCCGTAATGATCCGGTTGAGGTGGTCCGCCTTGGCTCCGCTCTCCAGCAGGGAGCGGATGAGCCCGGGCACCTGGGCGTGCCTGGCCGCGATCTCCTGCAGGGAGCTCGCCTCCTTGAGCTCGTGCATCAGAAAGACCGGCGAGCGGCCCTGGGTGAGGATAAGGTCCTTTTCCGTGGCGATGCCCAGCATCTCCGAGTCGTCCCCGGTGACCACCAGGTGCTTGATGTTGTGCTGCATCATGAGCAGGATGGCCTCGAAGATGCGCGATCCGGCGGGTACGGTGATCAGAGGATTGGAGGCCACCTCGGAGACCGGTCGGTCCACGGGAAGGTTTCTGGCCACCACCTTTTCCCGCAGGTCGTTGTCCGTGAGCAGTCCAAAGGGGCGGCCGGCATCGTCCTGGACGATGATGGAGCTCCGCTTGTGCTCGGTCATTATTCGGGCCGCCTCCTGGATGGTGCACTTGTCCGAGCAGGAGATGATGTCCTTGGAGAAGATGTGGGCCAGGCTCTGGTTGAAGAACCCGGTCTGGTCGGACTCCGCGCCGCGGGAGCTCTTGGCGATGAAGGAGACGTAGGGCTGCTCCAGCATGTTGCGCTGGAAGCTCTCGGAAAAGTGCCTGGTGAAGTCGGGGTAGCGGGTGCACAGATCGAGGAACAGGTCTTTGGGCAGCCGGTAGAAGGTCACATCCTCCAGGCTGCGTACGGTGCGGATGGAGAGCCCGTTGTTGAACAGGATGGAAAGGCCGCCGTAGATGTCCTTCTCCGAGAGAAAGCCGCGCAGGACCTTTTCCCCTCCTTCCTGGATGAACTGCTCCAGCCGGCCGTCAAAGACAATGTACACGTAATCCAGGATGGTGGTTCCCTGGACGAAAAGGGTCATGTCCCTGTAGTGCTGCGAGGTGGACAGGGACTTGGAGAGCGCGTCCAGCTCGGCCTCGGGCAGGGCGTCAAACGGGGCCACCGTGGTGAGGAACTTTTTCTTGGCTTCAGACATACTTCTAGGTTCTAGTTCCCGGGTTCAAGGTTGATTCTGCAGGCGCAGAGCGCATAACGCAAAGCGCATAGCGAAGAGAAGGCCGCAGAGTGGAGCGAGCCTTGCGAGCATCTCCACACCAGAAGGTGGCTGGAGCCACAAGATAAAGCGTCCCCAGGCAGGAGCCTGGGAACGAAGAAGCTGACCACTGACCACCGACTACTGACCACCGACACTATCCCCCAAAGGCCCTCTTGACCTCCTCCCGGTCTATCTGGCCGTCCTCCTTCTTGGGCAGGGAGTCGACGAGCTCAACAAAGCGCGGTTTCTTGTACCCGGCGATGCGGTTGCCCACGAAGTCCTTGAGCTCCTGCTCGATCAGGCTTTCCCCGGCCCTAAGCACGCAGACGGCCTTGATGCCTTCGCCGAACCGAGCATCCGGCACTCCGATGACCGAGACTTCAGCCACCGCCGGATGCTCGAGAATAACCTTTTCCACCTCCACCGGGAAGACGTTTTCCCCGCCGGATTTGATGAGCTCCTTCTCTGCCTTGCGGCCCATGAAGAAGAGGTAGCCGTCCTGGTCCAGGCGCCCAAGATCGCCGGTGTGATGCCATTCTTCCCGGAAAACGTGGTTCGTGAACCCCTCCTCGTTCCAGTACCCCAGAAAGACCAGGGGGCCGCGGACCACGATCTCCCCTTTTTCCCTGTCTGGCACCTCGCGGTCGAACTCGTCCACTGTCCTCAAGGCCACCATGGGCCCGGGACGCCCCGCCGATCCCGGTCTTTCCCGGTGCGGCGACATGGTGATCAGCCCGGAGGTCTCGGTCTGGCCGTACATGGACCAGAAAGCGCTGCCGGTTTTCGCCTCCCAGGCCCGGATGGTTTCCTCCTGCTCCAGGCCGATGGCGTATCGCAAGGGGCCCGTATCTGCCGAGGCCCGGTCGATCTCCTCCAGTATGCTGCCCAGAATGGGCGGGAAGGTCCCGATCAGGCTGACCCGGTGCTTTTCGATGAGCTGCACCGCTTGCTTGGCCTCAAAGCTGGGCTGAATCACGTTGCTCCCTCCGGCCATCAGGCTGGCCAGAGCGAGATTGATGCCCATGATGTGGAACAGGGGCAGGACGTTGAGATGGACATCCCTTGGGGTGAGGCCGAAGGCCTGAACCAGCTGCAGGCTGGCCAGGAGAAGGTTGTGCTGGCTGAGGAGTCCGCCGCGAGGCTTGCCTTCCACCGCGGCGGTGTGAATGATCATGTAGGGATCTTCGCCGTTGACCCGGACAAAAGGAGGCGGCTCCTCCAGGAGCAGGGAATCGTAGCTGGTTTCTCCGGCTTGTTGCGTATCCAGATGGATGATGCGGCGAAGGCTTTCATGCTCCAAGCCAAGAGTCTCGGCCAGCTCCCGGTGCTGCTCGTCCGCGGCCAGGGCCCGCGGGCTGGTATCCTGGATGATGTAGTCGATCTCTTCCCGGGAAAGCCGCCGGTTTATGGGCACCAGCACCAGACCGAGCTGAGCCGCGGCCCCGTAAAGGGTGAAGAAGCGATAGGTGTTCAGGGCCAGAACAGCCAGCCTGTCTCCGTGGACCAGCCCCAAGCGGCTCAATCCGGCGCTCAGGGACCTCGTCTCCTGCAATAGATCGGCGAAGCTCCTCCGGCCCCCTTCCCAGGCCAGGGCCTCATGGTCGGAGTAAAGGGAGGCATTCCTGTGCAAGAGATCGAAAAGGGTGAAGCTATACAGACCCATACCCGCCTCCTGGGCTTAGAAGTAGACATGGGGCGGGCCAATGCCCTGCCCCATTGTCAATATAGCAAACCTGAGCCGAGCTGCAAAGCCTCGGCTGGAAAAAAAGAAGGAAGGCTTGCCGGCGCTGCTACTCTTCTTCCGGGGGGTACATGGCGCTGAAGGCCACAACCCTGCTTTCTCCCTGGGCCCTGAAGGTGGCCGATCCTTCCTTTGCCTGGACCGGGATCTCCAAGCCGGGCACCTTGGTCCACCAGCGCTCCATGGCCTCCCAGGGGCTGAGGCCTTTTTCCTTGAGCTTGTAGCCGCCGGTGACCAGCAGATTGAGCAGGGTGGAGCGGGTGGTGACCAGGGTGTTCAGGCGGACCTCATCCGTCTTGCCCGCGGGAATCCAGTTCTCATCGTCGCTGTTGACCGTAATTACGTTGAAGCCTTCAAAGGCCACGGTGAAGGTTACATTGTCCAGGCGCACCGGAAAGGGGTTGGGGTTGTCCACGGCCAGGAGAAAGCTCATGGGCAGCGGAGCGCCGTGGTCTCCGGCTTCTCCCTTGGTGGGCTCTACCTTCTTGGAGTAGTACCAGTAGCCGTCGTACTGCGGCACATGGAAGGACTCCAGGCTGATCTCCGGGGCCTGCATTTCCTGTGCTGCAGAAGGTTTGGTCTGCATGGAGGCGCAGCTAAGGACCAGGGAAAGCAGGCCGGCAAGGCAGAGTATTCCGGGTATGCAAAACTTGGGGGTCATTATGTCTACCTCCTGGGGTTAAAGCCGTTGTAGGTTCTTCATTTTCTTGCTTCTTCTTTTTTAAAAAGAAGAAGGAGAGCACAGCTTGATCCAAAAAAGTCTTCTTTCCGGATCAAGCTGTGCTAGGTGAGCCATCTCTTCCTGCGCTTGTAGTGCTTCACCTCGCGAAAGCTCTTTCTTTTGCCCTGCTCCCCGAGTCCGAGATAGAAGTCCTTGATGTCCTCGTTGTCCCACAGCCTTTCCGAGGTGTCGTCCATCACGATGCGGCCGGTCTCCATGACGTAGGCGTAGGAGGATACGCTCAAGGCGAGCTTGGCGTTCTGCTCCACCAGGAGAATGGTGATGCCCTGCTCGCGGTTGAGCTTGGTGATGATGTCGAATATCTCCTGGATGAGCATCGGGGCCAGCCCCATGGAAGGCTCGTCCAGGAGGAGCAGCTTCGGTTCGGTCATCAGGGCCCGGCCCACCACGAGCATCTGCTGCTCCCCGCCGCTGATGAAGCCGGCGGTCTCGCCGCGCTTGTCGTACAGGCGCGGAAAGTAGTGGTAGACCAGGTCCAGACCTTCCTTGACCGAGCCGCTCTTGCGCAGATGGGCGCCGACCTTGAGGTTCTCCTCCACGCTGAGATGCTCGAAGACCCGGCGGCCTTCGATGACCTGAATGATGCCCCTTTGGGCGTTCTCAGCGGCGTGCGAGTTGTGGATCCGTTCTCCTTCGTAGACAATGGCCCCGTCGGTAACCTTGCCGTTTTCCGTCATCAGCAAGCCGGATACCGCCTTCAAGGTGGTGCTTTTCCCTGCCCCGTTCGCGCCGAGGAGAGCCACGATGTTCCCTCTGGACAGGCTGATGGACACGCCTTTGAGCACCAGAATGACTTCGTGGTATCTGACCTCGATGTTCTGGATCTGAAGGATGAGATTGTTGTCACTCAATGAAGCATACCTCCTGTAAGCGTCGCGCCGGCCTGTATCAGGAAAAGCGATCTCCTACCAGCCCAGCCACTCCTGCTCCCATTTTTCCGGCCAGCGTTCCTGCAGATCCACGCTCTCCACCTCGTGGAACTTGCCGTCTCTCCATTCCTGGACCATGCACTCGCTGGTGGGCCTGTGGTCCTCTGCGCTGTAGGAGACCGGAGCGGCCCCCAGACCGATCTCAAAGCCGTCCATGGTTTCAAAGCCCTGCTTCATGATGGTCTCCCCGGTGATCTCCCCGGCTTTGTCCGCCCGCTTGAGCGCTTCCCAGACGATGAGCGCGTCGCCCCAGGCCTGGACGGTGGGCTTGAATCGGTCCTTGAGAGGAGTGCCCGGATGGTACTTCTTGGCCGCTGCCACCACCTTGTCCATGTTTTTGTAGTCCTGGCCGAAGGCGGCACAGGGCGCTGCCCCCATGGCTCCTTCCGCAGCTTCGCCGGCCAGCTTGGGCAGCTTTTCATTGAAGGCCCAGACGTTCAGGATCCAATCCGCGCCCAGGTCGAGGGCCGAAGCGTCCTTGATAGTGGCGGCGGCGGACATGACGGTGTTGCCGTGCCAGCAGACATCCGGCTTGAACTGCTTGGCGGAGTTGACCTGACTCTTGGCGTCCAGGGCAAACAGGGATACGTCCTGGTCCGGACCCACCTCGAACCCCAGCAGCTCGGCCTGATCCTTGATGGCTTCTATCGGAGCCGAGCAATACGGTGAGGCGAACATGTAGAAGCAGGCAAGGCGGGGCTTTCTTTTGCCGTAGTCCGGATGCTGGGGCCACTTCTTGTCGTACCAGGCGGTGAGTGCCGCTCTGGCGCCTGTGGAGTAGTCCGCGGCAAAGAAGAGGTTGTAGCCTGCATCCTTGGGGTCGGTGAGGTGTGCGGAGTAGGATGCGGAGACGTAAGGGATCTTGTCCTGGGCCACCGTGGGGGACAGGGCCTCGGTGTCCGCTGTGCCCCAGCCCATGATGGTCTCCACGCCCAGCCGCTTGAGCAGCTTGTACTTGGTGATGGCTTCCGGAACCCGGTAACCGTAATCGAACCAGGTGTACTTGATCTCCTTGCCGTTGACCCCGCCGTGATCGTTGATCCAGTTGAAGGCCTCCACCATGCCGGTGGCGTAGTCCTTGCCCACATCCGAGGTCGCGCCCGAGGTGTCCATGATGCCGCCGATCTTTATCTTGGCGGCATGGGAGGGACTAAATGCCAGGCCGACCGCCAGCAAGGCAAGAGCCACCCAAAGAATGAGCAACCGTTTTCTATTCATACTCCCCCTCCTGAAAATATACAGCCGTTATGGTTTGTTATATGCCTTACACCAGGGCCTGAATGCCAAAAAATTGCTGTGACCTCCTTATTGGTTGTCTTTGTTTGGACTAGCGCCGAGAGGTGCTGCCTGGGAACAGCTCGCATCACAAAACGGAACATTTTTGCATTTTCATGTTTTCTTGCTTCTTCTTTTTAAAAAGAAGAAGGTATCGGATAGCAGCCGTCTTCGGCTGCTATCCGATTAGTAGGAAAAGGGCCACAGGTTGAAGTAGTTCTTGATCTGCCACCAGCGATAGGCCAGCCCATGGGGCTCGAAGATGAGGAAGCCGCAGATGGCCAGCCCGAAGACGGCCTTTTTGAGGAAGGCGAAGCTGAACAGGAGCTTGGGATAGTACTCGGCCAAGGGGATGACCCCCATCTGCAAGAACTCCATAATGAGCACCATGAACAGCGATCCGAAGACAGCCCCGTGGATGGACCCCACGCCGCCGATGAGGATCACGCCCACCAGCCACAGAGACCAGAACCAGGGAAAATGCTCCGGGCTGATGGCGGCGGTGTTGCTCAGCCAAAAGGCTCCGGCCACTCCGGCCATGGCCCCGGCCACGAAAAAGGCCAGGATCTTGTACCAGTAGACGTTGATGCCCATGGTGGAGGCGGCGATATCGTTGTCCCGAATGGCCATCCAGGCTCGGCCCAGCTTGGTCCGGGTGAGATTGTTCATAGCCATGATCATCAGGCTCACCAGGAAGGCTGCAAACAGGTAGGGCTTGATGTCTCCGGTCATCTCCCAGGGACCGATCTGGATGGTGCCCGGGGGCAGGGAGAAGGACTGGGCCCGGCCGCCGATCCTGCTCACATACTGGGTGAGGATGAAGTCCACGGTAATGAACTGGGCGGCGATGGTGGTCAGGATGAGGTAGAAGCCCTTGACCCGGGCGCAGGGCAGGCCGAAGATCACGCTCCAGATGCCGGCCAGGATAGCGGCGGCCAGGATGCTGATGGGATAGGCCAGCCCCAGATCCACAAAGAGGTCCGGCCAGGGGATCTGCAGGACGAGCAGGGTGGAGGTATAGGCCCCCACGGCGATAAAGGCTCCGTGGCCCAGGGTGACCAGCTCGGTATAGCCGATGAGCAGCTGCACTCCCAAGGCGCCCATGAGGGTGTAGGCCACCATGGTGCAGACCCCGACCCAGTAGCCGGGCAGGATGAGCGGGACCCCTGCAAACACGATGAGCAGGAGGAGGATCATCTTGGCTTTGATGAGCGGGGTCTGCCACCAGCCCTGATCCTTTTCATAGGTCTCATGGTAGTGACCGCAAGGCAACCAGACGGTGGACATAGCGGATTCCTTTGGTTTAGCTTCTCTTTCGCTGCAGGCCTTAAACCCGCTCGATACGCTCCCAGCCCCAGAGCCCGTGCGGCTTGAACAGCAGGAAGATCACCAGGAAGATAAAGGGGGCTATCTGCTTGATGCCGCCGGGCACAAGCTGATCCAGATAGGTTCCGGTGAGGTTTTCCAGAATGCCGATGACGATGCCGCCCACAACCGCCCCCGGGACCGAGTTGAGCCCTCCGAAGATGACCGCCGGAAGGACCAGCAGCCCGAGGTAGCTGATGGAGATGTTCAAGCCGTTGATATTGGCCAGC
>CAZQPF010000066.1:0-18007 GCA_964595165.1 uncultured Desulfohalobiaceae bacterium | reverse complement strand
CTGCCAGGCGGTGCGCCAGGAGGACGGCCGTATCAGCCCCGGCAGCGAGGCAGGGGAAATGGACAGCGAGGCCCTCGTCCTGGCTGTAGGGCAGAAAAAGGAGACAGAATTTCCGGCCTCGGAGAGGGTTTACTTTGGCGGCGACTTTGCAATGGGCGCCGGAACCGTGGTCCAGGCCATGGCCTCCGGCCGGGACGCCGCCGCCCGGATGCTGTCCGATATGGGAACAGCCCCCTCCGGAAGATGGTCTCGGAGCGTCGGCTTGGAGCCTTCCCAGGCCCCCACCCCGAGCCCGGACTACCTGCAGCCGGAAGCGCCTCTTTCGGTTCCGGAGCTGGACCCCGGAGCCCGCAAAACCTCCTTTGAGGAGGTCTCGCCTCCCCCGGAGACTTCCGAGATCCAGGCCGCCCTGTCCAGATGCCTGCAGTGCGGCTCCTGCAGCGGCTGCTCCATCTGCTGGTTCTTCTGTCCCGATGTGGCCATCCGGATCCAGTCCGAGGACCAAACCCACAATGTGGATATCGACCTGGAGCACTGCAAGGGATGCGGCCTGTGCGCCGCTGTCTGCCCCAGAGGGGTCATCCACATGGAGGAGGATGTCTAGTATGTACCGCGATCAGGCTTCGCCGGCCGGACACAGGCGAGAAATGCTCCTGGGCAGCGACGCCGTGGCCCACGGGGTGCAGCTCTGCCGTCCGGAGGTTATCGCCGCCTACCCCATAACGCCGCAGACGCACATCATCGAGACCCTGTCTCAGATGGTGGACCAGAAGAAGCTCAGCAGCCAGTACATCAAGGTGGAGTCGGAGATGTCCGCCCTGGCCGCCTGCTACGGGGCGGTGGCCGCCGGCAGCCGCTCCTTCACCGCCACCAGCTCGCACGGCCTGGCCCTGATGCACGAGATGCTCCACTGGTTCGCCGGCTCGCGCTTTCCCCTGGTGCTGGTCAACGCCAACCGGGCCCTGGGCGCGCCCTGGAACATCTGGACCGACCAGAGCGACACCCTGTCCCAGCGGGACACCGGCTGGCTGCAGATCTACTGCGAAACCGCCCAGGAGGCCCTGGACAACATCGTTCTCGCCTACTGGCTTACTGAACGTATCATGCTTCCGGTCATGGTCATCATCGACGGCTTCATCCTGTCCCACACCATGGAGCAGCTCTTGCTGCCGGATCAGGAGCTGGTGGACCGATTTCTGCCCCGCTACGAGCCGCCCTACCATCTGGACCCGGAAAACCCCTTGAGCTTCGGTGCAGCCGCCACCCCGGACAACTTCTACGAGCTCAAGAAGGCCCTGGCCAAGACCATGAAAGGCTCCTCCCCCATCCTGGAGGAGGGCTATCAGGCCTTTGCCGAGCAGTTCGGGCGGCGCTACGACCATATCGAGGGCTACCGAATGGAAGACGCCGACATCACCTTGCTCTGCAGCGGGGCTCTGACCGGAACTGCCAGGGTGGCAGTGGACGAGATGCGACGCTCCGGCCTCAAGGTGGGTCTGCTCAAGCTGCGGCTGTTCCGGCCCTTTCCGCGGGACGAGCTCATCGAAGCCCTGCGCGGCCAGCAAAGGGTCATCGTCCTCAACCGGGCCGTGTCCTTTGGCGCCGGCGGCACCCTGTCCCAGGAGCTGCGGGCCGGTCTGTACCACCTGGACAACGCACCCACGGTCTACGACGTGGTGGCCAGCCTGGGGGGCAAGGAAGTCTTCCCCAGCACCATTCGGGAGATTGTGGACAACGCAACCCAGCTGTCGCCCTACGACAGCAACTGGTTCTAAGGATAGGCCTATGCTATGGAACGTAACCACCGTTGAATATCTCAATCAGGGCCACATGGCCTGCCCGGGCTGCGGCGCCTCGCTCTCCATGCGCCATGCCCTCAAGGCCCTGGGAGAGACCACTGTCGTGGTCATTCCCGCCTGCTGCTGGTCCATTATCGCCGGGATCTTTCCCACCACCGCCCTGTCGGTTCCCCTGCTCCACGTGCCCTTCGCCACTGCCGCCGCCTGCGCCTCGGGAGTCCGCAGGGCCCTCATCGCCCAGGGAAAGCCCGAGGTAACCGTCATGGTCTGGGCCGGAGACGGCGGCACCTTCGACATCGGCCTGCAGGCCCTTTCCGGCGCGGCCGAACGCAGAGAGGACTTCATCTACGTCTGCTACGACAACGAAGCCTACATGAACACCGGCATCCAGCAGTCCTCGGCCACTCCCCCCGGGGCCTGGACCACGACCACCCCGGCCGGCAAGGAGCTGGAGCTCGAAAAGAAGGACATCCTGGGCATCATAGGCAGCCACGGCCCGGCCTACATGGCAACCGCCAACGTGGCCTACCCTGAGGACTTCTACGCCAAGTTCCACAAGGCCTCCTCCAAGCCAGGCTTCCGATTCCTCCATCTTCTCTCCGTATGCCCTCCGGGATGGCGGATCGACTCCCAGGATGCCCTCAAGGTCAGCCGGCTGGCTGTGGAGTCCGACGTCTTCCCCCTTATGGAGACCGACGATCAGGGCCGGCTCTGCAAGACCTACACCCCGCAGCGCCCGGTGAGCGCCAGGGAATATCTCCAATCCCAGAAACGGTTTCGCCGCATCCGGGAAGAGGACCTGGAGCTCATCGAGCGGCGCATCCAGGAACGCAACCGGCTGCTCCAAGCCTGCCAAAGTTGAGCTCCGGCCCGGCGGCAACCGCTCGCAGCCTCTCTGGGGGCGGTTGCCGCCGGGGCTGGAAAATCGAAATTTACCCTTGCCTCCAAGGACAGTCCCGAGTACAAGGGATTCAAGTAGCATGAACATTGTTCATGAAAGCTGCTGATCCGCTGACAATAGTGGTCCGGGGTCTGTGGTCATGGAAGTACGCCTTTCCTCCGGGGCAAAGAAATTCATCCACAAGCACAATATCACCTGCCTCGTCCTGAGCCTGGTGGAGCTGGAAACCGGATGCACCCTGGGCGTGGCCAAGGATGTCCAGGTGAGCTATGAGTATCCGCAGATTCCGACGCGGTTCCTCTGGGGCAAGGCCGATGGCGTGGAGGTGTTTGTGGATCGCCGCCTGAAGATTAACGGAACCGTGACTATCAAGAAGCAGGGCTTCGGCAGGCTTTCCTGCCTCTTTGCCGACGGGATCGGGGTTCCCATCTAAGATCGGCCTGCCAAAAGAAGCTTTGCAGCCGCATCATTCCAAGCCGGAAAGGCATTGAGTTCATCGTGAGTGCGAACGAGTTTTCGGTATATTCGTTTCTTAAAGCCTCACTCTGCAAACCTCATCAAGGAAGGAGGTTGTTATGAACTCCCTACTTTTGGCGGCCCTCATGCTGGCGGGCTTCCTGGTGGCCTACCACACCTACGGCAAGTTCCTGGGCCGCAAAATCTTCAAGCTGGCCGCGGATTACGTCTGCCCCGCCCATGAGCTCCGCGACGATCTGGACTTTGTCCCCACCAACCGGCACATCCTCTTCGGGCACCACTTCACCTCCATCGCCGGGCTGGGCCCGATAGTGGGACCTGCCGTAGCCATCATCTGGGGCTGGGTGCCGGCTGCCATCTGGGTGTTTGTCGGCTCCATATTCATCGGGGCTGTGCACGACTTCGGCGCCCTCATCGTCTCCCTGCGGCACCAGGGGCGCTCCATCGGAGACATCTCCGGAGACCTCATCAGCCCCCGGGTGCGGCTGCTCTTTCTGCTCATCATCTTCTTCCTGCTGCTGATCGTCATCGCTGTCTTCGCCCTGGTGATCGCCATTCTGTTCACCATGTATCCCCAGGCGGTCATTCCGGTCTGGCTGGAAATCCCCATAGCTGTCTGGCTGGGCTACATGGTCTATAAGAAAGGGGCCAGCCACACCACACTGGGCATCGTGGCCGTGATTCTGCTCTATGTCACGGTCGTCATCGGGGCTTACGTCCCCATCGATCTCAAGGCCCTGGGCCTGAGCGGCAACGCCGCCCTGATCACCTGGATGATCATCCTCTTTGTCTACGCCTTCATCGCCTCCAGGCTTCCGGTACAGACCCTGCTGCAGCCCAGGGACTACATCAACTCCCATCAGCTGTTCGTAGCCTTTGCGCTTCTCTTTTTGGGCCTGCTGGTAGCCCATCCCACAATGGTCGCCCCGACCTACAACGCATCCCCGCAAGGAGCTCCCCCTATCTGGCCCTTTCTGTTTGTGGTCATTGCCTGCGGGGCCATTTCCGGCTTCCACTCCCTGGTCAGCTCCGGCACCTCTTCCAAGCAGTGCTACTCCGAGACCGACTCCCGCTTCGTGGGCTACGGCTCCATGCTCATGGAAGGAAGCCTCTCCACTCTGGTCATCGTGGCCTGCGCCGCGGGCATCGGCCTAGGCCTGAACACCTCCGAAGGCACCCTGTTCGGCGTCCAGGCCTACACCCACCACTACGCCTCCTGGGCTACCGCCAGCGGGCTCGGGGCCAAGATCGGGGCCTTTGTCGAAGGCGCGGCCAACATGGTCAAAAGCTACGGCATTCCGGAGAACATCACCCTGACCATCATGGGGGTGTTCATCGTCTCCTTCGCCGCCACCACCCTGGATACGGCCACCCGGCTGCAGCGCTATATCGTGGGCGAGATCGGCCGGACCATCAAGGTGCCCCAGCTGGGCAACGTCACCATCTCCACCCTCATTGCGGTCATCACCGCCTTTATCCTGGCCTTCTACAACGGATCCGGCAAGGGCGCGCTCGCCTTGTGGCCGCTGTTCGGCACTGCCAACCAGCTCCTGGCCGGCCTGGCCCTGCTGGTGATCACCATCTACCTCGTCCGCAAGCAGGTACCGACGATATTCACCGTGATCCCCATGATCTTCATGATCCTCATGACCGGCTGGGCCATGGTGCTCAATCTGAACAACTTCTACAGCTCCGCCAACTGGCTCTGCTTCTTCATCGGCCTGTGCATCTTCATCCTGGAGATCTGGATGATCATCGAGGCCTTCATCTTCTTCAAGGGACCGACCCAGGAGGCGGAACAGCCCAGCTACTAAAAAGCTGACCGGGCAGAAAACCTGCTTGGTCAGCTTTTTATCCGGTTTATCTTCAAGAGAACAAAGGCCTCTGAGCGGCAGACGCTCAGAGGCCTTTTGTGTAGGGAGCCTTCCAGGCTAGCTTAGAAGGCATGATAGCTGAGCTCGCCGGAAAAATCCATACTGCAGCCCGCGCCCGCTCCGGACTTTTCAGGCCGAAGTGAGCGCGGCCTCTGGAGGCCGCGCTCACTTCCCGCTTCGTTCTTATTGCTCAACAGCTCCTTGACCAAAAATGTATATAGATTTCCAAGTACTATAAAGAGGTCTGAAGAGCCGATTATTGCCCCTTTTCCGCCTCATAGAGGCCGTACTTCTTCATCTTGCGCCACAAAGAGACCCGATCGATGCCCAGAATGGACGCAGCCTGCTTCCGGCTGCCCTGCACGGCCTCGAGCACCTTTTTGATATGGCGCTGCTCCAGCTCCTCCAGGCTGAGGAGCTCCTCTGCCGCAGGATTTCCCTTTGAGGACGGAATGGAGAGGGGGCTTTGCATCCTCCGAGGCAGGTGCACCGGCTCGATGACCGGGCTGTCGGTGAGGATGACAGCACGCTCGATCGCGTTCTCCAGCTCCCGGACGTTGCCGGGAAAAGGGTAGCTGAAGAAGATGTCCATGACGCGGTCCGAGACCCGGTAGACGTCCTTGTTGAACTCCCTGGAGTACTTGTCCAGGAAGGAGCGGCAGAAGAGCGGGATATCGTCCCGGCGCTCCCGGAGCGGCGGGATGCGGAGGGAGAAGACGTTGAGGCGGTAAAAGAGGTCCTCCCGGAAGACCCCCTTTTCCATGGCCGCCTTGAGGCTGCGGTTGGTCGCCGCAAGCACCCGAACGTCCACGGGAATCTCCTCTGTGCCGCCTACTCGGGTGACGGTCTTCTCCTGGAGCACCCGCAGGAGCTGAATCTGCATGGAGATCGGCATATCGCCGATCTCGTCCAGGAGGATGGTCCCCTCGGAGAGGGCCTCGAAAACCCCTTTCTTGACCTTGTTCGCACCGGTGAAGGCTTCCTTCTCGTGCCCGAAGAGCTCGTTGCTCAGGAGCTCCTCGTTGAGCGTACCGCAGTTGACCGCCAGAAATCTCCGGTCGCCCCGGCTGCTCATGCGGTGGATGATTCTGGCCACGAGCTCCTTCCCCGTTCCGGTCTCTCCCCGGATGAGCACGGTGCAGTCCAGAGGGGCCACCCTGGCGATCTCCTTCTTGAGCTGCTGCATCTTCGGGCTCTTGCCGATGAGATGATCGATATAGCGCTTGTCGCTGACGATGTGCCGCAGCTCCTGGAGCTCCAGGGTGAGAATGCGCTTATCCAGGGCCTGCTTGACGAGAGCCTTCGCCTCCTCCGGCTCGAAGGGCTTGGGAAGATAGTGGAAGGCCCCGTACTTGATGGCTTCCACCCCCACCTCCACATCCGCTGTGTCCGAGATGATGATCACCTCCGTGCCGGGATGCATCTCCTTCGTCCGGTGCAGGAGGCTCAGCTCGCTCGCTCCTCCTTGGTGGATATCGATAATGACCAGGTCGAACTCGGCCTCCGCCAGGTGCTGCAAGGCGCAATCCTCCTGCAGGCAGACCGTCACGCCGTAGCCCTCGGCCCCCAGAAGTCCCTTCAAGGGCTCGACGTTCTGTGCCTCGTCGATAAGGAGAAGAATCTCAATTCCATGCATGGCCACAGCCTTTGTAAAGCGCTCCATCTATTTCATAATGCAACTCGTTTCGTTATGCAACACACATCGTGAACGAGCGGCACCTGCTTTCTTGCGACAAAGCCCCGGGCGAATGTTGCACGATGAAACCAAGGCGCTCCGAAAGCATAAAGGATGCCCTCCATAAACCCCTGGCTTACGAGGCATGGAAGCAGCGCCTTTTTGGCACGAAATTTGATGTAGGCTAAATATCATGTCCGGGCGCACACAAGCAAACACATCTGCTGGGCACCGGGCGATTGATGTGATTCCATTTTGGAGGTGACAGCTATGTTCAAAGGAAAGGTCAAGCAGCTTCTGGAACAGCTCGAGATAGCCATCACCTTTGCCGAAAAGGGCGACTGGCGGACTGCGACGCAGTACTCGCGCCTTACGAACTAACTACGCGAGCAACCCCCTTACAAACAGCACCCCGGCCTTTGGCCCCAAAAAGGGGTGTTGTTATCCCCTCGGTTTGGCCGGATGGATTGCCGCAAGGCTCTATCCGGCCTTCTTTTTCCCCGCCTGCCGATTGCAGGCTGGAACAAGGGATTACCGCTTGTCCTTGATGACGGCCATCCCGGAAGCCCTGCCGGCCTGTGCCGAAGGGCCCCCTTCCCCCGAGCTTCTTTCTTTGGGCTCGGCAGGCCTTTTTTTCCGGGAAGCTTCATCGATCTGCGCAGGACGCAGGACATCATCCAGGATGTCCTTTATCTCCTGGACAAGCAGGATATGGAGATCTTTTTTGACGCTTTCCTGAATGCTCGCGATCTCTGTTTCATTCTTGGCCGGAAACACGATGGTCTTCACGCCAGAAGCCCTTCCGGCCAGAAGCTTTTCCCTGATGCCGGACACTGGAAGGATTCTACCGGTGAGGGTCAGCTCGCCGCTCAAGGCAACGTCCCTTTTGCAGGCCCGATGGATCACCAGGGAGATCAAGGCCATGGCGATGGGCAGGCCGGCCGAGGGACCGTCTTTCGGTATGGCGCCGGCCGGAACGTGTACATGAATATCATGGGCCTTGAAGAAGCCCTCCTCGATATCGAAGGATGCGGCATTGCTCCGTATATAGCTCAACGCCGCCTGTGCCGACTCCTTGAGAACCTCCCCCAGGGATCCCGTGAGCATGAGCTTTCCGGCTCCGGGCATGCTCGTCGCCTCGATGAACATGATCTCCCCTCCCCATGGGGTCCAGGCAAGACCGGTTGAGACGCCCACGCGATCCTTTGCCGCAGCCACCTCATAATGATACTTTCTCGGACCTAGAAGCTCTTCCACCGCATCAGGGGTGATGTCCCTCGACCCTCCCGCCCCCTGGGCAAGGATGGCCCTGGCGATCTTGCGGCATATGGAGGCGATCTGCCGTTGCAGATTGCGCAGCCCGGCTTCCCGGGTGTATTCCCGGATGAGCCGCTGCACCGCCTCCTGCGTAAATGAGATCGGGTACCCCTGCAGCGAGCATTGCTCAATCTCCCGGGGAATGAGGTGCTCAAAGGCGATCCGTTCCTTCTCCTCCTCGGTATATCCAGTCAGATGAAGGATCTCCAGCCGATCGAGGAGCGGCTCCGGTATGAGATCGGTGCTGTTCGCAGTGGCGATGAACATCACCTTGGACAGATCGAAAGGCACATCGAGGTAGTGATCCATGAAGCTTTTGTTCTGCTCAGGGTCCAGGATCTCCAGCAGGGCCGCCGCGGGATCTCCCTTGAACTCCTGGCCGAGCTTGTCTATCTCGTCGAGCATAAACAAGGGGTTCCCCGTTTCGACCCGTCGTATCTCCTGAATGATCCGGCCGGGAAGCGCACCGACATAACTCCTCCGATGCCCCCGGAGCTGGCTCTCATCCTTGACCCCTGCCAAAGAGATGCGGATAAAGGTCCTCTCCAGGCTCCTGGCGATCGACTGCCCCAGGGACGTTTTCCCGGTGCCCGGCGGCCCGACGAAGCACAGAACCGGTCCCTGCGGCTCCAAGCGGGAAAGCTTCCGTGAAATAGCCTGATGTACTGTTCTTCTGATTTCTTCCAGCTGGAGCGGCTTGCTCAGGAACTGAAACGAGCCTTTCTGCATTGCGTCCACCGCGGCCGGAACGGTTGCATACCCGGTAATGATGACCACCTCCGTGGCCGGGTTCCTCTCTTTTGCAAACTGGAGGATATTGAGCCCATCCACCTCCTCCATCTTGAGATCGGTGATCACGACATCGAACAGGCTCTCTTGAATCAAGGCCAATGCGTCCCTACCGCTGGTCGCCATGGAAACAACATACCCCTCTCTTTGGAGCACATGCTCCAGGTTCTTGCAGGTCATGACCTCGTCGTCCACGACGAGCACGCTATGGCTCCTGGAACGATGCAGAATCCGAACAGCCAGGTGCTCCAGGATGCGCTCCTTGATATCCCTCAGCCCGAAATGCTCTTTATCCAGAATGGACTCGGCGCGCCGAATATCCAGGTTGTCCTCGGTGGTGCGGTTCCAGGGCAGGCTCAGGATGTACTCGAGATGATTGATGCCGATCGTATACTCCGTTGATGCGGAGCTCATCTTGTCCAGCCGCTCGAGCTCTTTCGTTGCGAATCGCAACACATGCTCGGGAAGATCGAGCTGCTCAAAGGCTTGCCGCAGCTCATCGACCTCTGTTTCCGGAGCGCATAGCTTCGGCTCACCCCCCGTGTCCGACGCGTCCTTCTTGAAAAATCGCATCTCTCTTACTCCCGAATGGACCATCTAAAAAACAGGGCGTCCTTTCCCCCAAAAGCCCCTTGCCATATCGCTTTATTCAATTTTCAGGCCAGGCCCGCAGGAAGCTTGAATTGCCGTGAACCCCGACCTGGCGCTCCTTGGGCCCTGGGGGCCCGACATGCACCCGAAACACTATTGCAAAGAGCAACAAAAGCAATCTGCGAAAAAAAATCAAACAAAACATAGCATTGTGACCAAAATACGTATTTTCGCCTTTGTCACTATTGCGTTTCGCAACAGCAGGGCTGTCCCAAGCGCACTGCCACTTAATTAACATATTGGAAAAATTATATATATACACATGGCACACAGCTTGAATAAGCCGAGTATCCCTTCATTTCATACCGCAAGGAGACAGCGTATGTCCACATTGAAAGCCATGATCCATACCGCAAAGGCATCCCTGGAACTGTACATGATGGCCGCAACGTTTGCCCAAGCAGACGATCGGTCTTCAGCTATGGAGTTCTTGCAAAAAAGAAATCGCGAAAGGAACAAAAGAAGGGTTGAGAATCATCAAAGGAAAGAAGAGCAACAAAGAACGGAAGAACAGCGCCGTTTACAGTTATAAACGAAATGGTGTTTTATGCAAAAAGTTCTCTTTACAGTAGATAGTATTCGTCCCCACAAAAATGTATTGTATTATGCAGTGCAGCTGTGCGCCAGAATGCAGTATCATCTGCTCATTCTGCAGATCATTAATCCCAAAAGATGCAAAAGCTTGCTGAATAAAGCTTATAAGAAGATTCATAACGCGCAGCACTTCTTGGAATCAACGCTTACGGCTGCCGCTTATGCCCAAGCCGGTGCTGACGAATGGGCCAGGCAGTGCTTGGATGAAGGCAGAAGAGAAGTCGAGGAGCTCCTTTTCATTCCTCAGGAAGCCGGGGTCACCTGCTCAGTGGATCAAGCCTGCGGGCCGCTGGTAAAGCAGCTGCCCGCATTCCTGAACAATCATCCCGAAGTGGTTATCACCGTGCTTGATGGCCAGGCAGGGGGCTCGGATCGCTCGAGAAAGGCGAAGATTCGCTTGCTGCAGCGTAAAATCCCGGTAGAGCTCGGGATCCCCTTAATCGTCCCGCAAAATGCATTCCTATCCGAGGAGTCACCCAATGAAACTCTGGAGTAAGTTCAAGCAGAGCTTTCAAAGAGCAGCGGATACCGTGGACCGCTATCAGACGGCAAGCACCTATTCACAGGCCGGAGCCCAGGAGCAGGCCCTGGAGGTGCTGCGCCGGGAGCCTCCCCAGGAGAGTCATCCTCCGAAGCTGCTCGTATTGACGCAAGGCGCTCAGTTCCCTGCTGACATGCGGGAGTACGCCCTCAGCATGGCCAAGCGTCTGGGCTACGAGATCGTAGCCATGAATACCGCCCCCATTAAGAGAGAAGCCATGCAGTTCCTGGATCAGGAGTATCAGCACCTCAGAGATGCATTCCAGGCCGAAGCCGAGAACGGCTTCGCCGCTTTCCAGGCTGAAGCAGAGAACCAGGACGTGTCCATAGAGCACTGGATCAAGTTCTTGGATAAAGAAGATGCCCTTGAGGAGATCCGCTCCGAGCGCTCGAACATCGATTTTGTCGTCTCCGATTCGGAAGAGGTGCAGCACAAGAGGAAACGGGCCGAAAATCATCTGCGTCCGGGACGTGAGATCTGTGTCTACTCCATCTAGCTTCGCTTCTTCTTTTGAAAAAAGAAGCTAGAGAATCAAAATGTTGAGCCGCGCAGAAGACAGATGCCAAGGGAGGTGTTCATGGACGCGCATTTCGTTTTCGGGCTTGCCCTCATCGGCTTTGCCTTTTTCCTCTGTTATTGGTTCAGAAATGAGAATCGCTCGAAGTGAGCCATTTCATACCGCAAGAGCACCGATAGCAGCTCGTATGAAACTTCATACAAAATTGCCGTTGCCCAACTGGAGTTTCTTCCTTGATCAACCCGGCACTCAGTTTGAATGCAACCTTCTTCCAATAGATGATATACACCTGAGCAGTAGCTCTTATTCAAGCTCGAACTGAGACTGGGCAAACTGAGTGCCGGGCTGCAGTGTCGTTCAATCAAAATCTTGGGAAAAATGATTTTCTTCTTCAAGAAAATCACCATTAAGTCAGATTTGCCGGAGGCAAATCTGACTGATCGGCCGCACTGCCAGTAAAAAGGCACAACGCCCTGCTGGATGAAATACAACGGCAGGGCCTTTTTGCGCCGAAAGCCGAAATGGCCTTTTCTTCTCATCCGATACGAATATTGACCCAGGAGGAAGCATGACCCCGGATATGATCATGACCATGATCGTTCTTTGCTTTGTTATCATCCTCTTCGTGTTCGAATGGGTCCGAGTGGACGTCGTAGGCATTCTCATGATGGTCTTGCTCCCCTTGCTCGGACTGGTCAACGGACAGGAGGCCTTCAGCGGATTGAGCAGCAACGCGGTCTGCTCCATCATCGCCGTTATCATTATCGGTGCCGGCTTGGACAAGACAGGGGTCATGAATCAGGTAGCCGCCCCCATCATCAAGCTGGCCGGCAAAAGCGAGAAGCGGATCATAGGGCTCATAGGCGGCACCGTGGGCGTCATCTCGAGCATGATGCAGAACATCGGCGCCGCCGCCCTCTTTCTTCCAGCGGTACAGCGCATTGCCAAGCGCATCGAGATTCCCTCCTCCAGAATCCTCATGCCCATGGGCTTTTGCGCCATTATCGGAGGCACGCTCACCCTGGTAGGGGCCAGCCCCACGATCCTGCTCAACGACCTCATGACCCTGAAAGGAAAAGAGCTCGAGCCCTTTGGCCTGTTCACTCAAACCCCCATTGGGGTCAGCCTCTTGATAACGGCCATCCTCTACTTCGCCATCTTTGGAAAGCTCATCCTTCCCGCCGGGGGCGGCAAAAAGGAAAAAGGGCCCTCTGATCGGCTGCTGGAAGCCTATAGAGGGCTCGGCACCATTTACGAGCTCCAGGTGCCCGATACATTTGAAGAAAAGACCCTGGCTGAGCTGGCCATCAGAGAGAAGTTCCTGGTGACGGTGGTCGCCCTGAGCCATCCCGGTAAAAAAGAGAAGCGGTTTGTCGTTCGAAGCGAAGACACCATTCAACCAGGCGATGAGCTCGCCGTTGTGGGACGGCAAGCGAACGTGGAGCAGATGGCCCGTGAGCTCGGCTGGCAGCTGAAGGACCGGCTGGAAACCTTTGCCGAAAGCCTTTCCCGGACCACGGCCGGGCTAGCCGAGGCCATCGTCTCCCCCCGTTCCGAGCTTATAGGGAAAACGCTCCAGGAGGCCGATTTCAAAGAGATGTTCGGCGTAAACCCAGTAGCCCTTTTCAAGGGCAACAAGGTCTTTTACAGCGGCCTGACCCAGATCCCTCTGGAGATGGGGGATACCCTCCTCCTGCAGGGCCCCTGGGACCGGTTCCACATTATCCAAAACCGTCCCCGCCCCAGAACGCTCAGCTTCACCAGCCAGCTCGAGGGAGAGATTCTCAGGCCGCACAAAGCCAAGCTCGCCCTGTTCTGGCTCGGCGTGGCCCTGGTTCAGATCATCTTCTTCAAGGTCCAGCTGTCCGTAGCCCTCATGTCGGGCGCCCTGGGCATGATCATCACGGGCGTGCTGTCCATCGACGAGGCCTACCGCTCCGTGGACTGGATGACCGTCTTTCTCTTGGCCGGGCTGATCCCCTTGGGCATCGCCTTTGAGAAGACAGGGACTGCAGCCTTCATCGCGCATCAGATCCTCGGCTTTCTGGGACAGCCCATGCCCATCGTTCTCTTGGCCGTGGTGGGCATCCTCACCTCGTTTTTCACGCTTGTGATATCCAACGTCGGGGCGACCGTGCTCCTGGTTCCCCTGTGTATGAACATGGCCGCAATGGCCGGAGCGGATCCGAGGATGGCCGCTCTGGTGGTTGGGATCTCGGCATCAAACACCTTCGTTCTGCCGACGCACCAGGTGAATGCGCTCATCATGCGCCCCGGAGGCTATCGGACCATCGATTACACCAAGGCCGGGGTAGTCATGACCGCACTCTTCCTCATAGTGGAGCTGGCGGTGATCTACTTTTTCTACGGCATCACGTAACTCTGCAGGAACGTGTTGCGGTAACGTCTCAGCAAAGCTTTTTCGATCGGAGGAAACGCATGGCGATTATCACTATCTCCAGAGGCTGCTGCAGCCACGGGCTGGAAATTGCGCAATCTGTCGCAGGCAAGCTCAACTATACCTGTATCGACAGGGAGGTTCTCGTGGATGCCGCCTCGACCTTTGACGTTTCCGAAAGGAAGCTGCTCAAATCGCTGCACGATGCGCCGGGGGTCCTGGAGCGGATGACCCACGGCCGCGAAAAGTATATCAAGATGATCCGCACCGCCCTGCTTGGCTACGCCAAGCAGGACAACATGGTTTACTGCGGCCATGCGGGCCATCTTCTCCTTCCCCAGGCGAATCACATCCTCAAGGTGAGAATAAACGCCGATATGGAGCATCGAGTGAGGCTGCTTCGGCAAAAGAGAGGCTTGTCGCGGACACAGGCCCTGAAGTACATTGAGGATGAGGACAAACATCGGGATGCCTGGACAAAGTACCTCTATCGCCTTGATTTAAACGATCCCAAGCTGTATGACTTGATCCTCCATCTTGGGCATATCACCCTGGAAGATGCAGCCTTTCTTATCTCCAGCGCTGTCTCCAGCCCAAGCTTCGCAACCACCGAGGAATCAAGAGACATTGTTGAAAGCGAATGGATCAAGTTGCAGGCGGAATCAGCAATCCAGAATCTCTGCGAGGCTGATGTGAACGTGCATGAGAGGATCGTCCATATTCGCATCCACAACCCGCGGATCAGAAAGACGAGCTTCATAACGCCTAAACTGCAAAATCATATAGATACTACTGTTCGCGATGAGCTGACCAGAGAGGTCTACAAGCTCGTGAAAGCGATCCCTGGCGTGCATCAAGTCATTTGCGACGTCGATCATCTCTCCTACTCCTAATCGATACATCATGCTGCGACAGATCAGCCTCAGAAAAAAGATCCTCCTCACTTTCGCCTTCTTCTTCCTGATCAGCCTCATCGTTACCGGCGTAGGCTATTATCAGTACTTCCTGATCAACAAAAAGCTCCATCTTGTAGAGAACAAGGACACGCTGCTCAACATGATTCTCGAGGCCAGGCGTTATGAAAAGAACTACTTCATCACCTACAACCGGAAGCATCTGCAAAGCGCCCTGAACTACGTCGAGAAGAGCAGACAGAACCTGGAGCATCTTATAGAGCATTACGGCAGCTATGCCCAAGCCAGAAACCTCAAGGGGCAGCTGGAAAACCTGAAAGCCTACCGAGAGACCCTTGCCGGGCTGTACACCCTCGTTGACGGCATCCATGCGCCGCCGGACCTGCAACAGAAAGAACAGGACCGTTTCCAGCATCTCCAGGACAAGGTGCGCTCCTTGGGACGCGGGGTGACAGAAGCCCTGGAAGGCGGGCTGCAGCAGGAACGCTTGACCATCAAGCGGCTCGTGCAGAGATCGCGTTGGTATCTGAGCATCTTTTTAGGGATCATCCTCTTTTTTGCCTGCATGACCTTCCTCTTTCTCCTTCTCAATATTGACCGACCCCTCAAGATCATCGAAAAGGCCATATACAAGATCGCCAACGGCGATTACCGCAATATTCCGGAGATCCGGACCGGGGACGAGTTCGAGCGGCTCGTGGACAGCCTCAATGCCATGCTCAACGAGCTGGGCCGGCGCAGCGAGCAGCTCGTGCAGAACGAGAAAATGGCCGCTTTGGGCACCCTTACCTCCGGGGTGGCCCACGAGCTGAACAACCCTTTAAACAACATCTCCACCTCGCTGCAGATTATCCTGGAAGAGCTGGATGACGGCGATCTTACCTACCAGAGGGAGCTCTTGCATGAATCCGAGGGCGAGGTCGTGCGGTCCCAGGAGATTGTCAAGGCCCTTCTCGAGTTCTCCCGGGAGACCGAGTTCACCCGCTCCAGGGAAAACTTCAGAACTCTTGTGGAGAACACCATCAAGCTCATTCAGGGCGAGGTCCCCAAGGATGTGTCCATTAGCGTCGATGTGCCGGACTCTATTGAGGCAGATGTGGATGCTCGCCGCATCCAGCAGGTCCTGCTCAATCTCTGCATCAACGCCATACAGGCCATGGAAAATCACGGCGGGCGGTTGACCGTCCGGGCCTTCCAAAGCGAAGATGGGAAGGGGTTTTTCTTCGAGGTCGCCGATACGGGACAGGGCATTGACGAGAGCACGCTCTCCAAGATCTTCGATCCTTTTTACAGCACCAAGGATATCGGCAAGGGCTCAGGCCTTGGCCTCTCGGTTTCAAAAGGGATCATCGAGAATCACGGCGGATGGATAAGCGTTACGAGCCGTCCCGGCGTAGGCACCACCTTCACCATCTATCTTCCTTTCGTTTTTGATAGACAAAGACAGCCGGACTGATCCAATCGAGTAGCCCGAAACCTATGGCTCAAAAGACATGGACCATTCTCCTGGTGGAGGATGAAGATCTGGCCCGGAAGAATCTGGAGCGGATCCTCAAGAAGGAAGGCTACACGGTTGTTTCTACAGGCAGCGGGAGCAGGGCCCTTGAGCTCTTGCAGGGAGAGGAGCTCGATCTCGTTCTCACCGATCTCAAAATGAAGCACGTCGACGGCATGGAGATCTTAAGGGCGAGCAAGGCCAAGGCGCCCCAGACGGAGGTGATCATGATCACCGGCTACGCCACCGTGGACTCGGCAGTGGAAGCCATGAAGGAAGGGGCCTACCATTACCTGGCCAAGCCCTACAAGCTCGAGGAGGTAAGGAAAACCGTCCGCGAAGCGCTTCTCAAGCGGGAGCTGACCCTGGAAAACAGGGCCTTGAAGGAGGCCCTGGCCGAAAAGAGCTCCCGCCGCAGGGAAATCATCGGCACCAGCCCCGCCATGGCCGACGTTCTCTCCAGAACGGAGCAAGTCGCCCCCACCGAGAGCAACATCCTCATCCTGGGAGAGAGCGGCACCGGAAAAGAGCTCCTCGCCAGCGCCATCCACGAGTCGAGCTCAAGGCGCGACAGCAGATTCGTGGCCTTCAATTGCGGATCGTTTACCGAAGAGCTCATGGCCAACGAGCTCTTCGGCCATGAGAAGGGGGCGTACACCGGGGCCCACGCCACCAAAAAGGGTCTTTTGGAAGTTGCCGCCGGAGGGACCGTTTTTTTGGACGAGATCGGCGACATGCCGCAGAGCATGCAGGTCAAGCTCCTGCGGGTCATTCAGGAGAGGGAGGTGCTCCGGGTCGGAGGGGTGCATACCGTGCCGGTGGATGTGCGGTTCATAGCCGCCACGCACCGGGATCTGAAGCATGAGGTCGAAGCGGGCCGATTCCGCCAGGACCTGTACTACCGGCTCAACGTCATCACCTTGAGGCTCCCGCCGCTCATCGAAAGGCAAGGCGACATCCCGCTGCTGGCCAACCACTTTCTGGCCAAGAAGATGAAGGAGCAGAAAAAGGAGATCACCGAGATCGACCCCAAGGCCATGGACATGCTCGAGGCCTACAGCTGGCCCGGAAACGTCCGCGAGCTGGAAAACGTCATCGAGCGGGCCCTGGCCTTAACCGCAGGAGAGGTGATCAAGCCGGAGGTTCTGCCTGGGTATATCAGAAATCTGGTCGTGGAAACCTTCCGAAAGCGCTGGAGCACCATCCCCACCCTGGAAGAGCAGGAAATCGAGTACATCCGGTGGGTGCTCAAGCAATGCCAGGGCAACAAGTCCAAGGCGGCTCAGGCAATGGGTATCGACCGCGTTTCGTTGTGGCGCAAGATGAAGCGCTACGGCATTGAGGAGTAGAGATCGCTTGCGAGGCTCATGGGGAGCATTACGTATTTCTGAACCCCCTTCGCTGTCAGGAAATGATGATATCCAGTCTTGAACCATTTTTCCGGGAGGTGATCTCTGTAAGGCTTGAGACATTGGAGAAGCTGCTTGCTCCTTTCCTCTGTTCTATCTTCCCTGAGTGCAGCATCAAGGTAAGGGGCGAAGCATCCCATGGTCAGTATTTGCATGACGCTTGTTAATGTCAGAAAGCAGGCTCTTTTTGCTTATCCGTTTCCAGGTTTCCATCCATGTCTTCAAAATACTCCGGCTCAGTCTCTCCCCAGTCGTGAGTGTCCTGGTCCAACCGAGCAGTTGACTCCGGCTCAAAGAGGAGCTCTTCCTCACTGGGCCCGGAGGCGGACTTCCTTTGTTGCTGAAGATCCCTTTCCAAGCAGCATTTTTTGTATTTCTTGCCGCTGCCACAATGGCACTTGTCGTTTCTTCCCAACTTTTTCCCATCCTCTGGACCCCTTTTGATCAGCTTTGCGTTTATGCTAAATTGGCGATAAAAAGCCTTTAACCAACAAGCATCAATCCTGTCATTTGGCAGCGTCATTCCGATAACCGGCGTCCCGCTTTCAAGAAGCATACAGGCGCCGTCCAAGGAAGTATCTGGAAAATGACGCTCGTAAACGTGTACCGGTCAACAGATACTTGGACACATTTGAGCACTAATTCAGGCCGCCTCA
>CAZQPF010000065.1:0-18188 GCA_964595165.1 uncultured Desulfohalobiaceae bacterium | reverse complement strand
GTTGCAGTTAAACTGAGTGCCGGGTGAGGGGTTGGAAAGTGGAGTTTCATACGAGATTTGCCTCCAGCAAATCTGACTCGATGTTTATTCTCCTTCACTATGCAAGACTACGGAGAAACCGGCACCTATAACCCGGCCCGGGACGCTTCCACCAAGCCCTGGTTCCTGGCCTCCATAGCGGTCACCCTGTTTTTGATCGGCCTGCTGGGATGGAATCTGGCTTTCTCCTTCAGCCTCCTGAACTCCTTCAAGAACGAGGAGCTTGCAGTGGAGCGCTCCTCCTGGAAGCTCCTGCTCTATGCCGAGACCATGAAGATGGCCACCCGGGCCAGCTCCCTGAGCGGCAATCTGAAGTGGAGGAAAACCTATCAGCAGACCAGGCCCAAGCTGGAAAAGGTTCTGGACAGGATCCCGCAGCTGATGAACGCGGCCCAGGTAGAGCGCAAAACGCAGCAGATACGCAGCTGCCTGCAGGCCATCTGGAGCATCGAACAGCAGGCCTACGAGCTGGTCAGCCGGGGGGAGAAAAGGGAGGCGGTGCAGCTGCTCGCCGGCTGGGAATACACCAAGAATCAGCTGCAATTCGAACGTTCTGCAAAAGAGCTGGTGGATTTCATTCAGCAGCGGATTCAGGGCAAGATTGCGGATCAAAGGTCCCAGGCCTATTTGCTGGCCCTGGTTGTGTCAGCCTGCCTGGCCGGGCTCATCCTTTGCTGGGCCGTGACCATCCGGAGGTGGAGGCAGCAGATCAAACGCAAGCAGGAAGCCGAGCAACGGCTCAAGTACATGAGCCTCTACGACTCCTCCACCAAGCTCTACTCCCGATCCTTCTTCGAGGAGGAGATGAAGCGATTGGAAGATGGGCGCTACTGCCCTTTGGGCATCATCATCTGCGACATCGACGGGCTGAAGCTGATCAACGACACCATGGGGCACGACAAGGGGGATATCCTGCTCAAGTCGGCTGCGGACATTCTGCGGGATTGCTTTCGCTCCAGCGATATCGTGGCCCGCATCGGAGGCGACGAGTTTGCGATCCTTCTCCCGCAAAGCGACCGGGAGACCTTAAGCCAATGCTGCCGCCGGATACGGCGCAGACTAAAGGATTACAATCACGGCGATGCGGAGCTGCCGCTCTCCATCTCCATCGGCTCCGCCTTGGACGAGGCTCCGCCGGTGAATATAAAGGAGCTGTTCAAGCACGCGGACAATGCCATGTACAAGGAGAAGCTCCAGAAGAGCCACAGCTCGCGGAGCGAGATGGTACAGTCCCTGATCAGGACCATGGAGGTCCGGGACTGGATTGCCGAGGGGCATGCCGAAAGGCTGCAGGAGTATATCCTCAAGCTGGGACGCGCCTTGAACCTCTCCGAAGACAGGCTCCAGAAGCTCTTGCTTCTGGGCCGTTTCCACGACCTGGGCAAGGCGGGCATACCGGAGAGGATTCTGTTCAAGCCCGGGCCTCTCACCCGGAAGGAGCTCGAGGAGGTCAAGCGTCACTGCGAGATCGGCCACCGCATCGCCCTGTCCACCTCCGATCTCTCCCCGATAGCCGACTGCATCCTCAAGCACCACGAATGGTGGGACGGCCGGGGCTATCCGCTGGGGCTCCGAGGGCAGGAGACGCCTCTGGAGTGCCGCATCCTGGCCATTGTCGACGCCTACGACGCCATGACCAGCCACCGTCCCTACAAGCAGGCTGTGAGCCGGGAGGAGGCCCTCCGAGAGCTGCGACGCTGCGCCGGTACGCAGTTCGATCCGGATCTGGTAAAGACCTTCCTGCGGGTCATGAAGGCCTCCGGGAAGGAATAGGACCCAGCGCCGGCCCCCAAACCAGAAGCAAATAGGCCCTACTGGAAGCTCCTGACGAACTCCCTCGCTTCCTCCACCGTGGTCACCTCGCCGGCGATCTGAGCCTTGAGCAGGGCCTCCCGGATGACGCCCACCGCCGGACCCGGCTTCAGGCCGGCCTGCTGCATGATCTCGTTGCCGTTGAGCAGCGGCTCGGTCATTTCTTCAGGGATATCGGCCCGCTCCAGATACTTCATGTTGTGGTTGAAGGCGGTGTAGTTGCCGTTGCCGGCCTCGATATTGGCCCGGGACATCTCGATGAGCCTGGGGTACTCGTCCAGGGCCTTGAAGCGCCTGATGCCGCGCTCGGTGAGCATGAAGTCGAACCGCTTGTGGTGCCGGATGAGGTAGCAGATGAGGTCGATATCCTCGGGCAGGAACTGCAGGCGGCGCAGAATGGTCCGGGCCAGCTTGGCCCCGACGTGGTGATGCTGGAAGAAGACCCAGCCGCCGCCCAGATACTCCGCGGTTTGCAGCTTGCCGACATCGTGGAGCAGACAGGCTATCGCCCCGTACCAGTCGTAGGGCAGGGTGTGGCTGTACTGGCGCATGACCTCAAAGGTATGGGACAGGACGTTCTCTTCGCCGCCGTCGTTCTTGGGCTGGCTGACCCGGCTCAGAGCTGCCACCTCGGGGATGAGCTCGTGCATGATCCGGGCCTCGAAGAGCAGCTGAGCGAATCGCCAGAGGTTCTCCGCCTCCACCTTCCTCCACTCGTTCATGATGTCCAGCCTGGGGCTGGAGTCTATGCAGGCCTCCGCGTTTCTGACCACGGCCATCCAGGTGTTCTCGTCGATGGGCAGATGGAAGTCTGCTGCAAAGCGAAGGGCGCGCAAGGCGAGGAGATAGTTGGATTTCAGGGTCTCGTCCGGAATGCCCCGCAGCCGGATCATCCCGCTCTCCCAATCCGCGAAGCCCTCATAGGCGTCTCCGGTGCCGCCGCTTGAGGGAAGCACGAGGTTCTGCGGCAGCTCGCCGCGCTCCTCGAGCTTCTCCATGAGCCTGGGCGTCACCTTGGCCACCGAGGATTCCAGATCCGAGGCTTCCAGGGTGTTGGTCAGGAAGAAGCGGATCCGGCTGTCGCCTTCCCGGAGCACGCCCACCGCATTGTTGATATCCGCCGTCTCGAGCTGGGGAAAAAGTCTCTGCAGCTTCTCGAAATCGGCTTCCGTGGCTACCTCGGCCACATTCTCGCCGCTTTCCTCGAGCACGGACTGCTGCAGCACCGTATTGATGATATAGGCATCGTAGCCGTTGCGCATGATCGTCTTGCATACGGAGGCTGCATCTTTGAGCGGCTGGGGCATTGCGGTTCACTCCTTGCTCGGCCTTTCAATAGCCTGAAAAATCTAAATTTTATTCTTCTGCAGCAATCTCAACTATTAAGTCAGGCTTGCCGGAGCAAAGCTGACTTCTTTCATACCAGCAGAAGCAATGTACAGACCGGCCGAAGCCGGGTCAAGCTCGTATAAGCTCCAGATTCCAACCCCTCACCTCTGCACTCAGCTCGTCGAGCTTTGTTTTTGGCGCTAAGATGTACATGGGCTGTAATTAAATTTCATTCAGTACTTGAGTATGCGAACTGAGTGCAGGGGAAGCAGCTCAAAGGGAGTCTCTTGCTATGATCAAGCCGGCCATAGCGGCTTTCAGCATATACTCATTAAAATCGATGGCTTGTATTCTTTCCAGATGAAAATACAATAAGTCATCCCGCCGAAGGCGGGATGACTTATTGTATTTTCAATCAAGAGCGCCGAAGGAGGTAATCAAATGCTTCTCCATCTCGCCACAGGAAAAAAAAGATGCACTTGGTGCTAAAAAATATCCCTCAGACCATTGTTCTCTTTTATACAGTGCGCTATAATGCAGCAAACTGGCAGTTCCCTTTAAATCGTTTTACAAATAGGAGGGATTGTTATGCGCAAGCAAATCATGAATTACGAAAACCTGATCCGCATTACCAAGGCCATCTCGCATTGCCGGGACCCGGAAGAGGTGGCCCTGATGAGCGTTGAGGCCATCAAGACCGGCCTCGGGGTGAAGGGCTGCGCCTTGCTTCTGGTGGACAGAAAATCGCATGAGCTCAAGGTGGCAGCCTCCTACGGCCTTAGCCAGGAGTACCTCGACAAAGGTCCTATCAGCTCGCTCAAGTCCCTGGCCGCCTCCCTGGATGAAGGCCCTGTAGCGGTGTACGACGTCAGCGACGATCCGAGGATCCAGTATCCGGAAGAGGCCCAGAAGGAAGGCATCGCCTCCATTCTCTCCGTGCCCATCCAAATGCACCAGAAGTCCCTGGGCGCCCTTCGGGTTTATACTGCCGAGCCCTGGGAATTCACCCTGGAGGACATCAACTACGTCCAGGCACTGGCTCAGATTATCGGCATGGCTATTGAGATGACCCGTCTGTACAAAGGGCACAAGGATGCCATCAGCGTATTGAAGGAGCTCAAAGAGGCGGAGCGCAAAGTCAGGACCAGAAGAACCCCTTACGAGGGCGTCCCGGTCAGCGTACCCACTGAGGGGATGGCCCGCAAAGAGACCTGAAGCGGCGGAGGTGCAACTCCTGTTTCCCGGATGCTTCCCCGGTACCTTCGGCAAAGCAGAAGCCGATAATCTTTTCTCCGCTCCGGCCATTCGCCGCTCCAGCTAGCCGACCTCCCCGGCATCAAGCGCTGATAGCTGCATCTCCTCAATCCGGCAGCTGCAGGCGCACCCCTCCTCCGCACTGGCACCTGAACCCCCGTGCCGGTTGATACGGCACGGGGGTCTCCTTGTCTTGCTGCGACAGGCTGCAAGGCACTGCAGCAAACCGCCCCGCACGGGGCATCCGTCTCTATCCCCAGTCTCGCCGCCACCCGGATTGGAACTTAAGATAGCCCTTTCCTCCCAGCTCGACAGTCAAAAGTTTTTGCATAGCACATTGTTTTTATTGATGATGTTGATGGACTCGTTTGACTGTGCTGGCTTTGGATTCATCTCTTTGATTTTTTCTTAACTCTGGAATTTCCTTCTTCGCTATGCGCCATGCGCTTTGCGCTATGCGAGTTTAACCGTGAACTCTCAAGCTCCCAGCAAGCCGGAAGGCGAAAGTCGACAATTGGCCGCAAGTTGCCACTTTTTTATCACTCCCCTTTCCTTTCCTGCCTATGCATCGAGCTGACCTCCTCACGCCATCCCGGCCGCAGAGGCAATTCGCACCCCTTGTGCAGGGCAAATCATTCCAGGCACGGATCCTGCTAACTCTTTTCGTTCGGCCCTCAGTCCGCTTTTTGCAGACGCAAAAAAAACTTGGAGCTTTTTGCCCTATAGCAGACAGGCTACTGTTCCGATAGGTTAAGCAACCCGTAAATGTGAGCTTTTCTCGTATGAGCTTCATACATACAAAGTTGCGAACCGGTCACCCGGCACTCGGTTCTGAAGAAAACTATCTCAGGGGATCCATGGAAGCATATAATGGGTTTATCGCTTAAGCTCCAGCTGCTCATTCCCAAAACTGAGTGCCGGGTCAATCCGGCTGCAGTATCGCTCAATCAACATGTTGCAAAAATGAGCTTTGTTCTTCTTCAATAAATTAACATTGAGTCAGCGCAGCCGGAGGCTGTGCTAACACGGAGGGAGGAAATGTTCGCATTCAAGCTGAAGAAGATGGGCCTGAGAAACAAAATCCTGCTACCCGCTCTGGGGGTGATTGTTTTGGTTATCGGAGCGACCATCGTCTATCTCTACGCCAACCAGAAAAGCATGATGGAGGCCGAGGTGGACCGCACGGCCGAGTCCAAGGGCTACCAGCACGCCGAGATGATCAAGAACCGGCTCAACCGGGCCTTCAACTCGGTGCAGCTCATGCAGCACTACTTTGAGGCCAGCCAGATGTACGTCACCCGCAACGAGGCCAACGATTTTCTCAAGTCCAGCCTCAGATCCCAGGATATCTTCCTTGGCGCCTGGACCTGCTGGGAGAAGTTCGACAGCGCCGGCGAGTTCATCCCCTATTGGTACCGGGAGAACGGCTCCATGGTCCAGGATGTTCTGAGCGGCTACAAGCAGGAGCCGTGGTACACCAAGGCCAGAAACGAGGACCGCACGGTCATCCTGGATCCCTTCTCCTACCAGCTCCCCTCGGGCAAGGAGGTCATGATGACCACCATCGCCGCTCCCATTCACGGACCCCAGGGGAATTTCGTCGGGGTCACCGGAGTGGACATCGCTCTGAGCTCCATCCAGACCATGATCGAGGAGGTAAAGCCCTTTGAGAACGGCTACACCTTTCTCCTCTCCGACTCCGGGCAGCTCGTGGCCCATCCCACCCAGAAGGTCGTGGGCACCAAGGCGTCGCAGTACTTCGAGCACCCGGCCAAGGTGGAGCGAGCCGTCCAGCAGGGAGAGCAATACGTCGAAGACAAGGTCGCAGTCGGAGGGGAGCAGAGCCTTTCCCGCTTCTACCTCCTGCCGTTTGAGCTGGAAAACGGCCAGACCTGGATGTTCGGGATCTCCGCGCCCGTGGGACAGCTGCTGAGCAAGGTGGACCAGCTGAGAAACGAGTCCGTCCTGCTCGCCCTGGCCGGCATCGCGGTTCTGGCCGTGATTCTCTTTTTCATCATCCGCACGGTCACCAAGCCGGTGCTGCTCCTGGCCGGGGCTGCGGAAAAGGTCGCGGAGGGCGACTACAACGCCATGCCCGACTCGGAAAAGTTTTCCGGCGAGCTCCTTTCCCTGCACACATCCCTGTCCAGCATGGTGGACAACATCAAGCAGACCATCAGCTACTACGACAGGGTGCTCGAAGAGATGGCGACTCCACTAGTCTGGTCTGATGCGAATGCTATAGTACAAAAATTCAATAAAGCCGCAGCGAACCTTATTGAAGTAGATGATAAAGACTCTTTGACTGGCCAAAAAGTGGGCGTAGCCTTTTACAATGATGCCAATAAGCAGACCATCTCCGAAAAAGTCCTAAGAGAAAATCGCGAGATCCTGGGCACCCAGGTGGAGTTCACTACCCGCAAAAACAACAAAAAACACATCCAGGTGGATGCCGCTCCGCTCCGCGACGAAGAGGGCCAGATCGCCAGCGTGTTCATCACCATAGCCGACATCACGGACATCAAGCGCCAGGAGGTGGAGATCCAGAACAAGAACCAGCATCTTGAGGATGCCTCCAAGCAGGCCAGCGATATTTCCGAGAGGCTGGCCAGCGCCTCGGAGGAGCTTTCGGCCCAGGTGGAGGAGGCGAGCAAGGGCTCGGAGGAGCAGCAGAAAAGGGCTTCTGAAGTGGCCACGGCCATGGAGCAGATGAACCAGTCCATCCTGGAGATCTCCAAGAACGCCTCCCAGGCGGCAGAGACCGCGGACAATACCAAGCAGAAGGCAGACGAAGGCAACGAGGTGGTGGATCAGGTATCCACCTACATGGCCTCGGTCCGGGAACGGGCCCAGAACACCAAGAGCTCCCTGGATCAGCTGGGGCAGGAGGTGGAAGGGATCAACAAGGTCATGGACATGATCAACGACATTGCGGACCAGACCAATCTCCTGGCCCTCAACGCCGCTATCGAGGCGGCCCGGGCCGGAGAGGCAGGCAAGGGCTTCGCCGTGGTGGCCGACGAGGTGCGCAAGCTGGCGGAGAAGACCATGGAGGCCACCAAGGATGTGGAAAAAACCATCAAGTCCATCACCTCGGGCACGGAGAAGAGCGTTCAGGAGATGACCGAGTCGGATCGGGCCGTGGAGGAGACGGCCAAGCTGGCCGAGCAAGCCAGCCGCTACTTGAACGAGATCCTGAAGCTCGCAGAATCCAACTCGGAGCAGGTGCGCAACATCGCCACCTCTTCCGAGGAGCAGTCCTCGGCCAGCGAGCAGGTGAGCCAGTCCACCGAGGAGGTCAACAGAACCGCCCGCGAGGCCTCGGACACCATGCAGCAGTCCGCCCAGGCAGTATCGGAGCTGAACAAGCTGGCCCAGGACCTGAACAGCACCGTGCAGCAGATGCAGAACATCTAAACCGCTGTCTGGCGTAAGCTCTTGGCCCGGCTCGGAGCCCCTTTTCGGCTCCGGAAAGAGGCGCAATCAAGCAACCCCTGCAGGGAGGGCCTCCCTGCAGGGGTTGCTTTTCATTCCTCCCCAGCAGCTCCCTTTCGCCTTCAGAGCCACCTGCTGTACGCGTTTCTTCCTGATCCTGGCAGGCACCAGCCCGCGCCGAAGTCCGAGATCTTATGCTTGCTATCTGTTCCCACCTGGGACCGCCGCGCGCCGGCGCGGCTTGAGGGATGGCCTGGTATTAATGTAGTGAGGGGGAGAAGCGTGGCAGCATTTCAACCGAAAAACCGCTTGTATTCATCATGGTTGCCTATCCAAAACCAAACAACAGTATCTTGTTCCATGATGCCTAAAGCGCGGTATCCAAGCGTAATCCTCACTGACCATATATTCTCCGTTTTGTTGATGCATTTAAAACGGAGAGATGGATGGAAAGGATTCTCGACCCAAAGTTGAAATGCTTTCTTTGTCCTTTGTTTGATGTCTTGATCGAGCTTTTGAAACTGCTCCCAAAAAGAAGGAAGGGTAGCAGAGTTCATAGCTTCTCGATGTCCATGGGGCTTGCCTTGCCTTCAGCCATTTCCTTGCGAGCCTGCTTCGCTGTGGCAGCGAGGCTGGACTGGGTGTTTGAAAAAGATTCTTCCCACTGCATCTCATCTCTCAACTCTTCAATATATTCGCGCAAATGTTCCACAACTTGATCTTGAGCCTGTTTCGGCAGAGTTTCCATCATCTTGACCAGGGTTATCGTTGCCTCTGAAGGCATATGCATACCTCCTTTGTTGCTCTCTGAGGTCACTTGCTATCTGTTCCCACCTGGGACCGTCGCGGGCCGGGCGCGGCTTTTGGCTCTTCTGTCCCTTTCGAGCCTCTGCAGCCCTCAGGACGGGCCGTCGCCGTTCGGCTTGATCCAGACAACCTGCTGCTTGTTCACGAAGATGGTTGCCTTGGCCTTGCCGGTCAGGGCGGCGTCGTAGAGGACGAGAAAGGGCTCGCTCTCGGAGTTGAGAACGTCCGAAAGCCGGTTGTGCTTTTTGAGGTTCGTCCTTCCGTGTACTATGGTTCCGTCGGTCAGCTTGAGCGAAAGGCCGGTGTCTCGTTCAGCAGGCATATATCCTCCGGGGGTTGATCTCAAAAAAGCACAAAAGATTACAATAGATAGCGCAAATCACACCATGGGGCAATCCCAATCATCGCCCAAACCGCCTACGCCACCGAGTCAGAGAGAAGCTTCTGCAGCAGGGGGTGGGATGGATGACTGCCTTGTCAACCCGGTGGACAAGGAGGATCTCCTGACTGCGATCCGCAGCAACCTTGTCCGGGAGCCCTCCCTGACCGAGATCAGCTGGAGGAAAAAGTCGGTCGGCCTAGCCCTTATCTCCCTCTCCCTCATTGCCCTGCTCCTCATTCTGATACTCCTCGTGGACGGAGTGCACCTCGTTGAGGAACTCCTCCTTGGTGGTGACTCCCTTTTTGACGAGGATTCGGAACAGGGCCTCGCTTTGAATCATGTTCCAGTAGGCGATCTCCTCCACGGACAGCGCTTCCTGGTTCGGATCCTGGCTTTCGCTCATTCCTTCCTCCTTGTTTATGATGGAACATTGCATAGCCGGCTCTATGTGCAGAATGGCCTAAAACCAGGCCGGTTGTAAACCGCACCGCTGAACCGGCCCCTTATGAGACGCAGCTGCAAAAAGGATTTTTGCAGGCCCCTCTTATGAGCTCGACAGTCAAAACTTTTTGAGTAACATATTGCTTTGATTGGAAATATTGACGAGTCGATTTGACTGTGAGTGCTTTTGACTTATCTCTTTGATTTCTTTGTCTTAACTGTGAACCGTGAACTGAAACTGAACTCTATAGTTCGCTCTGCTCCGTGCGCAATATCCCCTTAAGTTCAGGGTTCTGCTCTTGCTGTGAAGCTGTCTGTGAGCTGTCTATCAGCTTTCTTCGCCATGCGCCATGCGAAAACAACCGTGAACTGAACTCTCAAGTTATTAGCTCCTCTACCGGGAAAAGAACTTCCTGAACGCGTTCTCAATGAGAATGGTTGCCGGGTAATGAAGCTTATCCGGATTGTTCTGCAGGTATTTGTAAACGATCCGTTCCAGCTTGTCGCGAGTCACTGTTTTGGGGATCCTTACTTCATTGCCAAAGTACAGGCTTTCCGCCATACTCCATACATAGCCGAAGTAGAATCCAACCTCAGCAGCCGAGGCCTTCTTGCCTTCCTCGTTCTTTTTCCATTCCCGGGCGTAATGGAACAGATGCTTTCCAGTGGTGGCTGAAAAGGAAAGCCCATTGTTCGGAGCAAAGAATGTCAGACAGAAGATCATAACCGCCAAGCTGAGCCCAAGCCTTCGCATACAAGCCTCCCTCAAGTCCGTAACAGCTCAGAATGGATTTAGTTGAGGCGCGGCTGGTTGCCAAACAAAACACGGCCATCCGGAGATAACAGCCTTATCCGCGACCGAGGCCAAGGCTGCCCAAGCGTGCTTCTGCGGGAAATGAATGCACAAATGGAAGAGCTTGCTTCAGCATGCCATAGGGTGACATTAGCCAAGACCGGAAGTATGAGCAAGGATGGAAACTTTGCCCGCAAGAGATTTTTACATCGGCCGAAAAGGAAGCTATAGGTGACAAGAAAATCGGCTTGAAGTCTATATCTTTTGCAGGTAAGTCGGGGAGCACAGGCACATACGACCCGCAGCCTCTTAAAGCCGCCCCTGGGACAGCATCAAGGCCGGGGCAGACACTTCGATCATTTCAAGGGGAGGAGAAATGATTACTCAGGATAAGTTCCACGCCATCGATCAGGCCATTGCCAATCTCCAGGAGCTGGAAGAATGGCTCACCATCGACGAGGATCCCGATTCTGCGAGAGATCTCAGTGAGGTTCAAAAGATGCTGAACACCCTTGAAGATATGAGGGAGTCCTGGCTGGAGGCAGGTGACCTAAGCGACCTGGACGATGTGGAAGAAGAGGAATGATCACGGTCTGCCGCGACTGCAAAAGGATTTTTTGCAGTCGCTTTTTCCAAGGCACAGCTGAGCATCATATCTCTCAGCGCAGCCTCCGGCTGCGTTCATACGAGTTGAAGCTCATGCTTTGAACAACCCGATCCACAACACCGTCCACATCGAATTTTTCCCTCTCCCGCTTGCACTGGGATCTTTTCGGCTCATTATAGTTGCCGCAAGCCGAAAAACGAGCTGTAAGGCTGACGGTTACAAGATGGCCTTGCTTAACTGTTGCATAGGTGTATGATTTATAGACAGATCCGGCCGCTCCCTCACTGCTGACTGCAATACAATACTTTCTGCTGCCTATTGTTCTTTCCAGCAGCCGGCTCGGCAATGCATCCCCCGCTGAGCTTTCTTTGCATTGTACTTGCCCTTTTGCTATCGCAAACCTGGGAGGAAAATCCTCCTCGCAGGAAAAAATATCGACTTTCCAATCCATGGCGGAGATATACTCCGCATCCAACTCATCCGGAGTATCGAAGCCCGCTTGCGACCTATACTCCTCTACCTTCACTTCAAAAGCTTTTGTTTTAGCTACTCTTTCAGGGTTCCATTCCTTATAGTACTCAAATCTTATCCTGGCCGTGCCCGGCTGGATGCCCTTAATTCTTACTATCCTTTCACCGCCTGCTCCTAATACTTTTTCTTGATGTTCATATTGTCTATACTTATCAGAGACAACTTCAACTACTTGCTTATTGTCTATAGTATAAAACCACTTGAAGCCAGTAGTTCTATTTGCCTTTAATTCAATCATCTTCACTTCTCCAGGCTTCAATATCAAGTCAAACTTCAGCCTTCCTGTACTTTTTGCCTGCCTTGCTCTTTTTCTAACCACATCCTTTAATTCATCAAGTATATCTTCATGCTTAGCTTGAAAATTAAGAACCTCGTCCACATATCTTTTGGAAAAGCTGTCATTTATGCTCTTAGCATAGTCCTTACCCGGTCTAGGCTCCCAGTGATCCCTGATCGATCCATCTTCAGAAAGAATAATGATCATGGGACCAGAACGTCCAGATCCGTTCTCCAACTTATCATTCTTGATGTAATATTCAATGACATAAGCCCAGATATAAAGCTTATTGCCCTGCTTCCCAAATTTATGATAGTCAGCAAAAACCTTACCGCCGCAATTAGGCTCCAGAGTTGAGCTCTCTAGATAATCCACCACTGCATATTTTATCTTTCGTTCATTATTCTTTTGCTCTACATCATTTTCACCAGCACTTTGCAGTTTACTTTCCGTAAAAATAAGTCCTGCAGATGCTAAAAAAAATGCAACTGAAATAATAAAAAGATACTGTAACAATTTTTTCATAATGATACTTAAGATATAGCTATGAAGAAAGATCACTAAAATAGGAAATAATACACCTCTGCAAAACAAGTTTTTTGCAGAGGCAAATTATGAAAGATATACTATTCAACGTGTTTCCAGATCTTGTATTCTTTTTTTAGCGGCTGGATGGGGTTCTTGACATGGTATGAGTGCTGCCATCAACCCAGGAGTTCGGGATTGATGGCAGCACTCATGATGCAGAAACAGAAAAAAACGCTGATTCACCTGGGACAAGTCTAGTATTCCACCCAGACCTTTGTATTATCTACGTAGTTTCCGTCTGGGGCTACAATCCGCAGAGCGATGGCATCCGGGAGATGCCCTTCCCAATGAACGATCTCCTTTGGCCCTGAAGCAGAGGGGGCGGCGAAGGTTTCCAGGGTCTTCCAGCCTCCAACCCGGCAGAGGATGTTGCAGGCCCAGCCTTTTTTCCTGGCCTGCAGCTCTGTCCTTTTCAATTGGACGGCTGGAAGGACCTGCAGCTTGTAGCCGCTCACCATCCTGTTCTGTTCGGAGGGGCCTCCGGTGACGAAAGCAGCGATCTCGGCCCCTTTTAGCGGATGTCCGGCCAGCTTCAACAAGTTGTACTCGTGCGACCGATACCAGCCCCAGCATTTCTCATGCGGCGGGGTGTCGGCCTTGTCGGATTTGCACAGGCAGGCGTGCTCTCTGCATTCGAGCTGCATCACCTGCGGGAGATCGCCTGAAAAGCTATTTGACGCACCAAGGAAAATAAAGATAAGCGCCAACGCGGCAGTCATAATCTTGACTACAGGTCTCATTTGCACCCTCCTTTTGTTTTTTTTGATTGAACATGGATATTGGAGATGCGAGTGCAAAAAGCCTTGGAATTCATTAAAATGACCTTTCAGGAAGTGAATCAAGACTGACAATAATTATCAAAACTATTGTAGTATTTATATTGTTTAATTTTATACTAAATGATTATTATAATGTCAATATCGCTTGCAAGAACAAATTACTGATCTATATCTTATTAATGGTTGATTAACACAATTGCAGAATAACAATTTTACAGAAACCTTGTTGCTTCCGTGGCAATAACAAGGCGTATAACTTTGAGATATAATAACTATACAGCAGATGCTCACTCGTAAGATAACTGAGGAACGTGAGTATGGTTGAGTTGCCCTAGATAACGGAAGGGATGCTGCAGGCCAAAGAGGAAAGAGGGTTCAGAAAATAAGGAGTTGAATCTGGAGGCACATCCCGTCATTGCCCGTCCTGGCGCAAGAGCTGCATGAGCTCCTCGGCATCCACCTGATGGCTGACGTCGCTGCCCTCCAGGAGGCCTTCTGCCAGCTCCCGCTTCTCGGCATGCAGCTGGACGATCTTTTCCTCTACCGTGTTTTCGGCAACCAAGCGGTAGATGGTGACCGGACGGTCCTGTCCGATACGGTGGGTAACGGTCTGCGGCTTGATCCTCAACCGACGGATTCCACCAGGGATCCAAATAAATGACCTAATCGGCTGCAGTCAGATTGATCCCGGTGCCCCCTGCCTTGAGGCTGATCAAAAACACATCCCCCTGCCCGGCTTGAAAGGCGGGGACTTCCTGCTCCCGAGATCGGGCGGGGGTGCTGCCGTCCAGATAGCGACAGGCAACGCCCATTGCCTCCAGGACTTCTCGAACCAGATGCAGGTTTTTCACGAACTGGCTGAAGATCAGGGCCTTGTGCCCGTTGGACCGGAGCTCGGAAACCACCTCTTGGAGCAGGGCCATCTTGGAGCTCTCCACGCGGCTGTCAGCAAAGACCAGCCGGGGGTGAGAGCACAGCTGCCGCAGTCTGGTCAGCTCAGCATCAAAGGCGCTTGCCGCCTTTTCCGGATCGCCCTGCAAAAACAGAAGCCACCCGTAGAGCGCCCGCGCGCTGTAGGGGCTGCGAATCTCGCCCATGGCCTTTCGGGCTCCCTCCAGGTCACGGCCCAGAAGCATGCGTCTGGCCACAGCGTACACAAAGCGACCCTTAACAACCGAGCCCACATGGTCGTTCAGCTGCAAGCCGCGTGCATAGTCACATATCTCGGAGCTCTCCTCTCCGGTCCATATGCTGAAGTTGAGGGCATCGGTAAGCATTACGGCCTGGATATGCAGAGGCAGGGTCTCCACCCATTCAGGGTCGAACGGATTGGCCAACAGGGAAAGGAAGGGGACGGCATAGACCAGGTCATGCCCGAAATGGAGCTGGATCTTGTGGTATGTTTGCTGCACTTCCTTTTCCTGGTGGTTGAGCACGGCTAGACGCAGATCCCGGACCAATCGCTCGGGGTTGCCGGAAACGCCCCTCCCCCAGCCCCGGGGTGTCTCGGCCGGCCAGCCCTGGTTGATGCAGGCTGCCGCTTGGGCGAAGTCGCCCCCCCTGCGCCGCCTTCCTGGCGATGATCTCCTTCATGGAGCCGAGACACACGAGATCCTGATCCAGGAGTTGCAAGCGCTGGAGATTACGGATAGAGGGCTCCATGGAGCTGACCCTGCTTACCTTGGACCAGGACGGATCTTTGATGCTACGCAGGATCCTGAGCAGATCGGTCCGGCTGATGGGCTCGTCAAACAGCGCGCTCACCTGCAGGAGCTTCTGCTCCTTGGCACTCAAGTGTTGCTCGTAGACCCGAAGGTTTCGCTTTTGGAGCTCGTTCATGGGACGTATGACGGAGTTTTTTTGCTGCAATGAAATGAGCACTAAAGTCAGATTTGCCGGAGGCAAAGCTGGCCTGGATTGCCTCGGAGATTCCTATTGAGCACTTCAATGAGCTCCTTTCTGTCCACCGGCTTGGAGATGTAGTCATCCATCCCAGCCTGCAGGAACTTTTCCCGGTCCCCGCTCATGGCATAAGCCGTAAGGGCGATAATGGGAAGGCTTTCAAGTCCATCCTCGGCTTCTCTAATGCGGCTGGCTGCCTCCACACCGTCCATTACCGGCATCTGGATATCCATAAGAATGCAGTCCACCCTATGCTTGGCAAGCTCAGAAAGGGCCTGTTCGCCATTCTCCGCTACATGAACCTCCACGCCGTGCTTCTTGAGCAAGCGATCGACATGCATCCTGGTTGTCTCGTCGTCATCCACCAATAGCACCTTAATCGCTCTTGAAGCCTCCGGGATATGCTCCTCCAGGGCAGGCTCCGGTTCTTGATCCACCCCTGCCGGCATCTTGAATGGCAGGCTTACGTAAACCGCAGTCCCTTCCCCAAGCGTACTTGATATCGACAGAGTGCCTCCCATAAGATGGGTCAGGCGCCTCACCAAAGGAAGACCAAGCCCGGCTCCTTCGTACTCTCTTGCATAAGGCGATCCTGAGGTATTCGCCTGTCTGAAGGGCTCGAATATGCTCTTTAGCTGATCTTGCGGTATTCCACGGCCGGTATCCTGTACTGTAAACAGCAGGCGACAAGCATTTCCTTTTGTGACCGGCAATAATGTACCACAGATATCAACTCTTCCCTGACTGGTATACTTGCAGGCATTGCCAACCAGATTGAATAGGATCTGCGTCAGGCGCGTGCTATCACCCATCAGTCGCTCCGGAACATGCTCATCGAGCCATATGGTGAGACTGTTTTCCTGTTGCAAGGCCACATGAACAAAAATATCCTTAACCGATTGGATTACTTCAGAGATTTGAAACTCTTCCTGCCAGATCTCTATTTTTCCGGCTTCAATCTTCGAGAGGTCCAGAATGTCGCTCAAAAGCCGCGACAGGCGTCTGGATGCCTTGTAGGCCATATCGACATATTCGGATTGCTCCTCATTGAGCGGCGTTTCCTGCATGAGCTGGATCATCCCCAAAATGCCGTTGAGGGGCGTACGAATCTCGTGGCTCATATTGGCCAAAAACTCTGACTTCGCCTCATTTGCCTCTTCAGCACGCTGCCTTGCCTTTTCCAGCTCGAACTCGGTCTTCTTCAGCTCGGTCAAATCGGTATAAAAGCTCAGCACCCCGGGCCTTCCCTGCCATAGGATCCGAACCGCGGAGATTTGAAGCCATCTCGTCTCACCCCAGGCGGTTATAACTCGGAGCTGATAGATGTTAGGTGGATCTTCACCGGATAATCTCCGATAATGCCTGCTTCTGACCAGCTCCCGGTCCTGCGGGTGGATAAAATCAAAAAAAGGCCGTGAGATCAGCTCCTCCTGGGAATGCCCCCAAATATCAGCAAAACGCGGGTTGATCCATTGAAAGCGATCGCCCTGGGATACGGCTATTCCCTCCATGGCGTTCTCAACCAGTCCGCGGTGCCGCTCTTCGCTCTCTCGCAGGGCCTTTTCGGCACGCCTTCGATCAGTTACATCCAGGGCAAATCCATCTATCAGAAAAGACCCGTCAGGCCTTTTCTCACGAATGCGGGCATTCATTGCAATCCAGATATGCTTCCCATCAAGCCTGCGAGCCTGGTATTCAAAATTTTCAACCTTCCCTGCTGCTTGGAGCCTCTCCAGGAACTGTTCTCTGCGTTCGGGATCAACATAGAGCTGTCTGGCAAGGTTCTCATAAGAGTCAAGGGCTTCCCTGGCTGAAGCAGCGCCTACAATGTTGGCCATCTCAGGGTTGATTTCCAGAGCCCTGCCTTGGGAATCGGTCACGAAAATGCCCACCGGCACCTGTTCAAAAATGGTGCGATACTTTTTCTCGCTTTCCTGCAAGGCCTCTTCTGCGAGCTTGTGTTCGGTAATATCAATGATAATGCCCCTGAATCCCTGGAGGTGCCCTTCGTGGATAATCGGGCTCATATTGAGGTATATCGGTATCCTGGAGCCGTCCTTCCTCAATCCAGTATACTCAATCAATCCAAGATCCTGGCCTTGAACCCTTTTTGCGGCGTTGTCCCGGGCCCTGGGGCGGTCTTCGGGCACCAGCATGTCAAAGCAGTTGATCCCGGACTCAAGGTCCTGCCTCGAATATCCAAAGATGGAAAAGGCTTGCTCGTTGGCAAAGGTGAGAGCCACCTCCTTATCAGTTTCAAAAACTCCTTCCGGCAGCATCTGGACAAGATCTCTGAACCGCTTTTCGCTTTTTTTATACGCTTCCATGGTTCGCTTATAACCCAGGATCATTCCCAGACGATCGGCAATATCATTGATAAGCTCCCTTTCTTGCTGCAGAAACGGTCCTTCATCTGCTGCCGGCATATCCGCCGTATAACACACCCGCACCTCTCCGGCAGGGGAGCCATTGACCATTATCAGCTGGCTCATGCAGGGATGAGAGCACTCCTCGCAGGATGTGCCGCATTCATTCCCGGATAGGTATCGTTCTCCATCAAGGGTGATGCGGCAGGCTGTCACCTCAGGGTGCTGCCAGGCCCCGGGTATAAGATCTGCCGTCTCCTGCATAATTTCAGATATGCTCTTCTCCGCTTCCACAAGATGCGAGATGCTGTAGAGGCAATTGAGCTCTTTGACCCGCTCCTGAAGCTCGTCAGCCAGCCGCTTGCGCTCGGTGATGTCGAACATGGAGACCACTGCACCGATTGTCCTGCCGAACGTATCGCTCACCGCCTGCCCGCTGCAGGCCAAAACTTTCGGATCGCTCTGCTTGGGAGCGACCACAATCTCCGCATCATGAAATCGTTCCCCCTGCAGGGCGCGGTAGAGGGGAATATCTCCCATCGGCAGGGGCGTAACGCCGTCGGGCTCATACAGATCGTAGTGCTCGGCCCATTGATCCGGACCTATGGGCTGTTCCGGCAGGCCGTGAAGCTCTCGAGCCGCCTGGTTGAATCGAGTGATCCGCCCCTCCTCGTCGCAGGCCACAATGGCCACCTCCAGATGCTCGAAAAGGACCGAGGAAAGGCTCTCCCGATCACGGTGCAACAGCTCGTTATCCTGCTTGAGCTGCAGGTTCTCCGTCTCAAGCTTTTGTACTCTTTGTTTTAGCTCTTTGTAGGTAAGCTTCTCAGAGGACATGGAAAATCC
>CAZQPF010000064.1:0-18308 GCA_964595165.1 uncultured Desulfohalobiaceae bacterium | reverse complement strand
GTTAGAAGAAGCTGATAGCTCATAGCTGATAGCTCATAGCAAGAGTGAAGAGCAGAAATCTGAGCTTGAGACACAAAGCGCATGGCGCATGGCGAAGAAAGAATGTTCAGAGTTGGGATCAAGAAATCTAAGAGATAAGTCAAAAGCATTCACAGTCGAATGAGCTCGTCAATATCAGCAATCAAAGCAATATGTTACTCAAAAGGGTTGACTGTCGAGAAGCATATACTCTGTTTAGGGCAGAAGATCCAGCTATTCATCCCGAGACCGAGTGCCGGGAGCTTCATGCGAGAGCACTGATAACCCGCTTTGAGCCAGCTGCGGAGGAGAAGGTATGATCAAGATCAAGCGGAAGCCCTTTCAGGAGATACAGCGAATCATCGAGCCCTATAAGCGGATTCTCAATGTGGCCTGCGGAGGATGCGCCTCGGTGTGCCTGGGAGGGGGGCAAAAGGAGGCCAAGATCCTCAATGCCGAGCTCGAGCTCGCCTCGGAGAGCGTGCAGCAGAACAAGGAGCTGGATGTCTATACCGTGGAGCGGGCCTGCAATATGCAGTACTTAAGAGAGCTGGAGTACCGCGAGTCTTCCTACGACTGCATCATCTCCATGGCCTGCTCCGCAGGGGTGCAGCTCCTGGCGGAAAAGTTCGCCCATAAACCGGTTTTTCCGGTGATCAACACCATCGCCATCGGCGTGGATCGGGACGTCGGCCTGTACCAGGAGGTCTGCCGGGCCTGCGGCGACTGCGTCATCGGCTACACCGGGGGCTTGTGCCCGATCACCCGCTGCGCCAAAAGCCTGTTCAACGGGCCCTGCGGCGGGACGAACCAGGGGATGTGCGAGATCAATCCCGATATACCCTGCGTCTGGCATCAGATCTATGAGCGGCTCAAGCTGCAGAACCGCTTGCAGGACATGCTGAAGATCGAGCCCACCATGGAGTGGAGAAACCAGACTCAGCGGACCGTGGTTCAGACCGGATACGAGGAACGCTTCGCCGCGGAGTAGCTTGTTCATCTTTCGAGCTTCCTGCTTGGCCAAAAGATATCTAAATTTTGGATTATGAGAAAAAGAGATCGTACGCTGCGCCGGATATGAACTTGGCTCTTTTTCTCAAGGCCCTCGGCCTGGCCTTCATACTGGAGGGCATCCCTTACTTCCTGTTCGCCGAACGGATGCCGGCCATCCTCAAGCAGCTTCTGGACAAATCTCCCTCCGCCTTGCGCAGGATCGGCACTGCAGCCATAGTCATGGGGCTGCTGCTGGTCTATCTAAGCTCCAGAGTCCTTTGAAAAGTCAGCGCAGTCTCCGGCACTCAGTTTGTCCAGTCTCAGCTCGAGCTTGAATAAAAGCTCCTGCTCAGGGATATATTGCCTTTGGAAGAAGGTTGCACTCAAGCTGAGTGCCGGGCAGGATACTCCCTCTGAGGGATTGAAATCCGGAGTTTGCTACCAGCTTGCCGTTTTCGACGGCAAGCCGGCTTTTATGCAGAAGCAGCCTCAACGGCTCTCATGCGGTTTGTCCGCAGTGTGCAGCCTGACGATGCCCGAGCTGAAGGGTTGGTGCCCTACCTGCTCGAATCCTGCTTGGCGCAGCTCGGCTGCCAGCTCCTCGGCAGAGGGAAACCCGGCAATGGTTTTGGCCAAGTAGCCGTAAGCCTCCCGATCCTTGGAGATGAGCCGGCCCAGCATGGGGAGCAGCCAGGAGAGGTAGAAGTTGTAGATCCCGCCCCATATTCGTTCCCGCCCGGAGCCGAACTCCAAGATGCACAGCCGTCCAGCCGGGGCGAGAACCCGGAGTATCTCCCGGTAGGCCTGCGTTCTCGGTGAGATGTTGCGGATGCCGAAGGCTATGGTCACGCAGTCGACGCTGGCGGCGGCCAGGGGAAGGGCCAGGCCGTCGGCGCAAAGGGCCAGGAAGCGCTGTCCCTCCATTTTGGGCAGGCCGCGGCGCAGCATGGGCAGGGATAGGTCGGCCCCGATTATGGAGCAGCCCGGATAGCTGCGGCTGATCTGTCTGGAAACATCCAGGGTGCCGGCAGCCAGGTCCAGCACCCGGCCGGTGGCGTTCAGGCCGAGAGCCGGCATCATGCGTCGCCGCCAGGAGATGTCCAGGCCCAGGCTGAGGGTGTGGTTCAAGAAGTCGTACCAGGGGGAGATGCGGCCGAACATGTCGGCCACCTTTCTGTCCGGGGCAGGAGCTGGGTCAGGATTGCTGCTCATGCTTGCTGCGAGGATCGGAAGCGGGAGGATCTTCGGATATGGTGCGCAGGACCTCGAAATAGATGGCCGAGAAGAATTGATCGAAGTTGTTCGGTGAAATCCGTCCGATTTCGATGAACTTGACTACGATCTCCTTGGCCACTTGCAGAGCGTGTTGCTTTGTTTTCTCCATGTCGGCTCCAGGATTAAAAAACCCGTCCGGTGGGGAAATGGCCTGGACCGACCTCCGATTCAGGCGCTTCCGGACGGGAAAGGAAAGAAACCCGGGAAGGCCCCCCTCCTTTTTTGCAGTTTCAGCGCAGCCAGGGGCCGCACTCATATAAATAAAATTCCCCTTGAGTGAGCTTTGCCTCAGGCAAAGCTCACTCAAGGGGAATTCTGGCTACTCGTCCTCCTCATCCTCGAGCTCTTCGCTCAGGGCCTGGATCTCTTCGCGGATAATGCTTGCCGCGGCAGCGGGTACGGCTTTGTCTATCTCCGTGCGCAGCTCCTCCTTGAGCTTGGAGGCTAGATCCTCCCACTCGCTTCGCTCCAGCTTCTGCTCCTGAGCGGATTGCAGCGACTGGACCTCCTGAATGAGGGACTGGAAGCGATCCGAGTCGAAAGCGTCAAGCTTGGGCAGCCGCTCTTCGATATTGTCCAGCCGGGAGCTGAGCTCTTGAAATCTGGGCTCTACGGCGCGCTCTATCTCCTCGGAGATGGCTTGCTGCAGCCGGCCCCAGAAGGGATGTTCCGCATCCAGATTCTCCAAGGTCTGAGCAAGGCGGGACTCAAAATCCTCTTCTTGCGGCTCTGCGGCTAACTGCTCTTCCAAGGCGGACTGCTTGGACTGCAGGTTGTCGATATCCTGCTGCAGCTTGCCAGCCAGCTCCGTGTCCGGATCGGAGGAGGGCTCCGGCTGAGAGGCCAGCTGCTCTTCCAGGGCGGCCTGCTTGGACTGCAGGGCCTCGATCTGCTCCTGCAGCTTGCCGACAAGCTCCTCGTACGGTCCGGAGGCTTGGCCCTGATCCGGCAAGGAGGCTTCTATCTTCTCCTGCATGGCGGATTCGACTCTGGACCACAGCGGAGAGCTTTGGGGGAGAGCCTCAAGAAGGGAGGAAAGCTTGGCTTCGAGCTCCTCCTCCTGGACCGAGCCAACTGCTCGCTGCTCCAGGTCCTCGAGCTTGGAGCGCAGGCTCTGGGTTTCATGCTCAAGCCGGGTAAGCGTTTCCTCGCCTCCGGAAGCCGAGGCTTCCTGCGACTGCTCTGGTTGGAAGGCTTCTGCGGCCGGCTCCCCATCCGGCTGTGCTTCCTCCGGCTCGCTGTCCTCAAAGGCGGCTTGCTCGGCTTGCGATGCCTCTTCCGGAGCGCTGTCGGCTTGCGGGGCAAGGGGTTCCTCCTGGGAGCCCCCGGGAGCGCTTTCGTCCAGCCCTTCCAGGAGAGCATCGAACTCTGCCTCATCATCCACGGGAAGGGAGGTGGCCTCTTCCGACTCCTGTGCAGCGGCAGCCTGAGTTTCGGCTTCCGCCTCCTCCTCGCCCTCGTAGTCCGAGGGCTCCTGGTCCAGCTCGTCGGACTCCTGGTCCAATTCGTCAAACAGGGCGTCCAGGTCCAGATCGTCGTCATCCTCAGCGGCCGAGGGCTGTTCAGCGGCACTAGCGGAGGGCTGCTCCTCGGATTCCTCTTCGGCGAAAAGGTCGTCGAGCTCCCTGTCCAGGTCGGCATCAGAGGAGGCCTCTGCAGAGGAAAGCGATTCCGCCTCCTGCAGATCCCCCTCCTCGACCACATCGGTGAGCTCGATGATCTGCTCTTCCTGTTCTTGGGGCTTGCTCTTTTTGGCCATAACTTACCTCAGCCTGCACTCTCCATCACGGTAGGATTCCGGATAGGTTGATTTATCTGGACTCTCGGGGGTGGCACTTGGTGCACAAAACCGGACCCCCCTCTTCCCCGGCCTTGATACGCTCCTTGTGGCAGCCGAGACAGCTCTTGCTGCTGGTGTAGTCGTGGTGGGCATTGAAGGCCGCTTCCACCCGGCGCATTTTGCCTCCTTCCGCGCCGATGAGGTCGTGGCAGCCGGAGGCCGTGCACTTCTGGGGCGCTTTATCCTTTTCTTCCCATTTGTGATGACAGGCGGTGCAGTCCAGCTTTTCATGCTTCTGATGGGGCATGGTTACAGGAGTGTAGGCCTTGTGATCCACCTTCCCCTGCCCCACATTGAGGGTGATCTTATCGGGCATATCCATAGCCTGGAGGCTCGGAAAAGCGAGGAAGAGAACCAACGCAGCCATTATGAAGGCCTTGGGGGCGGCTTTGAGCATCGTCGACCTCCTTGGGTGGAAATTGACAAAGAATGCACCTTGATTGGCAAATTACGTGAGGCTGCATACCGAGTCAAGCGATGCCTGTTTGCCGCCGCGGCTCATGCGGATCAAGGAAAAGGAAAGGCCGGAAGGCAACAGCGTCCTCAGCCGTTGCGATCCGTTGTCCACCCTTAATTTCCGGCGACCTTCAGCATCACTTTGCATAAATGATACCATTAGAAAGAAACCTTGCCGGCTGCTTCCAGGGTCTTCTCCAGGTCCTCCTCGCTGTGGGCAAAGGAGGTGAAGGTGCATTCGAAGTTCGAAGAGGCAAGGTAAATGCCTTGCTCCCGCATTTGCTGGTAGAAGCTGGCGAAGAGCTTGGTGTCGGTGGTTTTTGCGCTCTCGAAATCCACCACCTCCTGCGGGGTGAAGAACAGGGTGAAGGCCGAGGCCAGGCAGTTCAAGGTGACCTGAACCCCCTTGCCGGCCAGGATGTCCCGCATTTCTTCGGCGAAGCGCCTGGTTCTTTCGGCCAATGCGGGATAGTCCATGCCGGCCAGGAGCTTGAGGGTGGCGGCTCCGGCAGCCATGGCGACCGGGTTTCCGGCCAGGGTGCCGGCCTGATACACCTCCCCGCAGGGGGCGAGCTGCTCCATGATCTCCCTTTTGCCTCCGAAGGCGCCTACTGGGAAGCCTCCGCCGATGATCTTCCCGAGGCAGGTCAGATCCGGGGTCACTCCGAAATAGGACTGCGCCCCTCCGGGAGAGACCCGAAATCCGGTGATCACCTCATCGAAGATGAGCAGGCTGCCGTTGTCCCGGGTTATGTCGCGCAAGCCCTGCAGGTAGCCCTCGGCCGGGGGGACCAGCCCCATATTGCCTGCCACCGGTTCCAGAATCACGGCTGCGATCTCGTCTCCAAAGGAGTTGAATGCGGTGCGGACCGCTTCCAGATCGTTGTAGGGCACGAGCAGGGTGTGCTTTACCGTGTCCTCCGGCACTCCCGGAGTACCGGGTATAGAGAGGGTGGCGACCCCGGAGCCGGCCTGGGCCAGGAGGCTGTCCACATGGCCGTGGTAGCAGCCGATGCATTTGACGATCTTGTTGCGACCGCTAAAGGACCGGGCCACTCGGATGGAGCTCATGGTGGCCTCGGTACCGGAGTTGACCATGCGGACCATCTCGATACCCGGCATAGCGTCCACTATGGCCTGGGCCAGCTCGATCTCCTGACGACAAGGGGCCCCGAAGCTGGGTCCATTGCGCATGGCCCCTTCAGCCGCTTTAATCACCTCGGGGTGGGCATGGCCCAAAAGGAGAGGGCCCCAGGAGAGCACGTAATCGATGAGCTCCCGGCCTTCCTCGCTGACTATCTTGCTTCCGGATCCTTGGGCAATGAACAGGGGAGTGCTGTCCACGCTGCGGCAGGCGCGAACCGGGCTGTTCACGCCACCTGGTATGAGTCGTTCCGCCTGGGCGAACAGTTCTTCTGAGCGAGACATAGAGGTAGCTCCTTTCAAGGTCTTGGCTTAAAAGTAACGCATGGAGGTTTTTTTCAACTCCCGATCACTGAACAGCAGCTCATATCGACTGATTCCGGTTTGCTCGGCCAGCTCCCGGACCAAGCGCCGGCAGTCCTCGCGGCTTTTGCCGTGGATCATGGTGTACAGGTTGTAGGGCCATTCCGGGCAGGTCCGGCGCTCGTAGCAGTGGGTGATCTCGGACCGCTGAATCATGACCCGGCTGACCCTTTCCACCGCCGCTTGGGGCTCGACAAGCCAGGCAACCATTACATTGGCCCCGTATCCCGCCTCCTGATGGTACAGCGTAGCGCCGAACCTCCGGATGGAGCCATCCTCCTTCAAGCGCTGCAGGAGACCGAGAACCTCCTTCTCAGTCAAGCCGAGCTCCTGGGCGATGTCCCCAAAAGGCGTCGGCGAATCCGGGACGCTGCCTTGAACAAAGCGCAGAATGGCTCGTTCCCCAGGGCTGAGCTCCAGGGAGCGCTCCGGGGAGTCCTCCGCATAGGTCATAGCTGGTATCCATTCCTAAAGGGCGTCTCGTGTGGAAGGAAACAGGAGGTCTTTCCTTGACCTTTTACAGGGAACTTTGTATCAAGGAGCAGTGCTTAAAGCAATGACAATTTTGTATCTTTTCCTGCGGGGCCTATGCGCGTATCTGTTGTAGGAGCCGGTTCCTGGGGCACGACCCTGGCCAACCTCCTGGCCTGTAAAGGGTATGCAGTCCGCCTTTGGGTGCGCGAACCGGAGCTTTTGGAGGAGATGAAGCAGCGCGGGGAGAACCCCTGGTTCCTGCCTTCCGTACCCCTCTGCGGCAACATCCATCCCAGCTCGGACTTGGGCGAGGTCCTCGCCTCTTCCTCTTTCTTTCTCTTTGTGGTTCCCTGCCAGTTTTTGCGCCGCGTTCTGCGGCAGGCCAAGGACTTCCTGCCGGAAAGTCCGGTGATCATCTGCGCCAGCAAGGGCATCGAGCTGGAAAACCTCAAGCCCATGTCCCAGATCGTCCAGGACGAGCTGGGGCCTCTGTCACCCAGTTATGCCATCCTCTCGGGACCGTCTTTTGCCAAGGAGGTCAGCTGCGGGCTCCCCACAGCGGTGAGCCTTGGCTGTGCCCACCTGGAGCTTGGCCGGGAGCTGCAGGGCCTTTTTTCCACCGAGGCCTTCCGGGTGTATGCCAACGACGATTTCCGGGGCGTGGAGCTCGGTGGCGCGCTCAAGAACGTGATGGCCATTGCCACCGGCATCTCCGATGGGCTGGAGTTCGGCCTCGATGCCAGGGCAGCTCTCATCACCCGGGGCCTGGCGGAGATGTCCCGGCTGGGCAAGGCCATCGGGGCCAATCCGGCTACCTTTATGGGCCTTTCCGGCATCGGGGACCTGGTGCTCACCTGTACCGGGGATCTGAGCCGGAATCGCCAGGTGGGGCTCCGTCTGGGAAGGGGGGAGAAGCTGCAGGCCATCCTGGCGGATATGCAGATGGTGGCTGAAGGGGTCAAGACCGCTGAAGCAGTTTATCGCTGGAGCCGGGAGCTCGGCATTGAGCTGCCCATCAGCGAGCAGGTGTACTCCATGCTCTATGAAGACAAGGAACCGGCCCGGGCGGTGCAGGAGCTCATGCAGAGAGAGCTCAAGGAAGAATAAGACCCAGAATTATTATCTAAAACCCTTTCAAGGCTTGAGACAGGCCGATTGAAAAAATGATTCCCGTCTTGACAAAGCGAGCCGGAAAACGTACAATAACCAGAATTTTAATGGATTTCAGGCAGTTAAAATAGGAGGTTCCGCATAAGGCATCAAGGCATTCCTTGAACCTGACGGCCCTTACGTGTCAATCGTTCCATGAAGGAGGAACTTATGGCTAAGGAACAGAAAGAAAAGAAGGCGGCGGCCTCGAAAGAGAAAGAGAAGAGCTTTTCCGCCAGAGACTTTACCACCTGCGAAGCAACCGCCCAGATGCTGGAGAAGGCCCATCGGGACGGCGTGGAAACGGCTTTTGATCGTGCGGCGAGCATGAAGGCCTGCCCCATCGGCGCGGATTCGGCTTGCTGCAAGCACTGCTCCATGGGACCCTGCCGGCTGAACGCCAAGGATCCCTACGGCAAGGTCGGCGTCTGCGGCGCGGACATCGACACCATTCAGGCCCGCAACTTCGCCCGGATGGTCGCCTCCGGCGCTGCGGCGCACACCGACCACGGCATGGCCATGCTTGACCTGTTCCGGGAAGTGGTCAACGGCGAGATCACCGACTACAAGATCAAGGATCCGGTCAAGCTCATGGATGTGGCCCAGTCCATCGACATTGAGACCGAGGGGCGCAGCATCGAGGATGTGGCCAAGGATCTCTATCAGGAGCTGGAGCGGACCTACACCCAGGTGGAAGGGGAGATCCCCTTTGCCAAGCGGGTGCCGGAAAAGACCCTGGAGAGCTGGCGCAAGATGGGCATCGTTCCCCGGGGCGCCATGCGGGAGATCATGGAGGTCATGCACCGGACCCACATGGGTGTGGATCAGCAGTACGAGAACATCTGCCAGCAGTTCAGCCGAACCGCCCTGTCCGACGGCTGGGGAGGCTCCATGGTGGCTACCGAGATCTCGGACATCCTGTTCGGGACACCGGCTCCGGTCCAGGCCAACGTGAACATGGGCTGCCTCAAAGAGGACATGGTGAACATCATCGTACACGGCCACGAGCCCAACCTCTTCGAGTCCATGCTCGCCTCGGTCAACGATCCGGCCATGGTGCAGGCGGCCAAGGACGCCGGCGCCAGCGGCATCAATCTCCTGGGCATGTGCTGCTCCGGGGCGGAAATGCTTTCCCGCCACGCAGTGCCCCACGCCGGGAACTTCATGTCCACCGAGGCCATTCTGGTTACCGGTGCTGTGGACGCCATGGCGGTTGACGTGCAGTGCATCAAGCAGGCCCTGGCCCCGGTATCCAAGTGCTACGAAACCTACCTCTTCACCACGAACCCGCGGGCTAAGATCGAGGGAGCCGAGCATCTCAACTTCGAGGAGCACGAGCCCAAGGGCTGCACCGACGAGGTGGTGGTCAAGGCCATTGCCCGCTTCAAGAATCGCAAGATGCCGGTGGAGATTCCCAACATTGTCAACGCCGGCGTGCACGGCTTCTCCCACGAGTACATCAAGTACATGCTCGGCGGCAGCTTCCGCGACTCCTACTGGCCGCTCAACGACAACATCATCAACGGCCGGATCCGGGGCATCGCCGGTGTCGTGGGCTGCACCAACCCCAGGGTGAAGCAGGACTGGGTCCATGTGGAGCTGGTCAAGGAGCTCATCAAGAAGGATGTGCTCGTGCTGCAGACCGGCTGCTCCCAGATCGCTCTGGCCAAGGCCGGGCTGCTCTCTCCGGAAGCGGCCCATCTGGCGGGAGACGGCCTCAAGGAGGTCTGCGAGGCGGTAGGCATGCCTCCGGTCCTGGGGCTGGGCTCCTGCGTGGACAACAGCCGCATCCTGGTCGCCGCTTCGGAGGTGGTCAGGACCGGCGGGCTGGGCGAGAGCATCGCCGATCTGCCGGCAGTGGGAGCAGCACCGGAGTGGATGAGCGAGAAGGCCATCAGCATCGGCCAGTACTTCGTCATGTCCGGCGTGTACACCGTGTTCGGCGTAACCTTCCCCACCACGGAAAACACCAAGTTCCGCGAGCTTCTCTTCGGCGGCCTGGAACAGATGGGCTTCGGCAAGTGGGGCTTTGCAGTGGATCCCTACACCATGGCCAACATGATGATCCAGCACATCGACAAGAAGCGCAAGGCCCTGGGCATCGACAAGGCCAGGGAGCGCGTGCTGTTCGATATGGCTTCCAGGCGGGAAATGGCAGCCTAGCCAGAAAGCCTGGTCGCTTGAGGAACATACAAGGGCCCTTCGTGCGCGAGGGGCCCTTTTTTCGTACGAGGCCAATCTGTATTTCGCAATGGGTGGGTGAGCTATGGACAGAGAAAAGGACAAGGCCAAGGTTCTCCTGGAATCCCTGCCCTACATCAGGGAGTTTTACGGCAAGACGGTGGTGGTCAAGTACGGCGGTCACGCCATGCGGGACGACCGTCTCAAGCAGAGCTTCGCCCTGAACATCATTTTGCTCAAGTATATTGGGATCAATCCGGTGATTGTCCACGGCGGCGGTCCCCAGATCGGGCAGATGCTCTCCCAGCTGGGGATAGACAGCCATTTCCGCCAGGGGCTGCGAGTCACGGATCAGGCCACCATGAACGTTGTGGAAATGGTCCTCGTGGGCCGGGTGAACAAGGAGATAGTCAACCTTCTCAATCTAAACGGGGGGTCCGCTGTGGGCCTTTCCGGCAAGGACGGCTGGATGATCAAGGCCAGGCAGATGGAGATGATCGTTTCCGAGCAGAATCAGCCACCGGAGATCATCGACCTGGGCCGGGTGGGAGAAGTGGTGGAGATTCGGACCGAGCTCATCCGAGGGCTCAAGGAGAAAGGCTTCATCCCGGTCATCGCGCCGGTGGGGGTGGACGACGAGGGCTCCACCTACAACATCAACGCCGACGAGGTCGCAGGTGCGGTGGCCGCTGCCCTGAAAGCCAAACGGCTCATCCTGCTCACCGATGTCCAGGGCGTGATGGCCAACGACCAGCTCCTGTCCTCCTTGTCCCGCAAGGAGGCGGTTCAGACCATTGAGCAGGCAATCGTGCAGGGGGGCATGATCCCCAAGATCAAGTGCTGCCTGGAGGCGGTGGAGGACGGGGTGGAAAAGGCCCACATCATCGACGGGCGGCTGGAGAACTCCATTCTCCTGGAGCTCTTCACCAACGCCGGAATCGGTACCGAGATCGTCTATTAGCGAGCGGAAAGCTGGCTATGCCTTTTTTCCCAAAAGAAGCAAAAAGGGTGGGCGCAGGAGCCTCAGATCAATCGCGGATGCAGCGGACCGCATGCTCCTGGCCTATATGGCGCAGGCTCACCTCTTCCCGGCAGGAGGTTTCGGCTTCGGGGCATCTGGAGCGGAAGCGGCAGCCGGGAGGCGGGCTCTGCGGGTCCGGTGGCTCTCCGGAAACCAGCTGCAGCTGCCTCCGAGCTGAGGGGTCGGTGCTGGGAATGGCCTGGAGCAGAGCCCTGGTGTAGGGATGAACCGGATTGGAAAAGATCTCGCTGCCCGGGGCGAACTCCACTACCTGGCCGAGATACATGACGGCTATCCAATCGCTGAGATAGCCCACCACATTGAGGTCGTGCGAGATGAACAGGTAGCTCAGGCCGAACTGCTGCTGCAGGTCCAGCAGGAGGTTGAGCATTTGGGCCTGGATGGAGACATCCAGTGCGGAGACGGGCTCGTCGCAGACAATGAGCCCGGGATCCACGCTCAAGGCCCTGGCCAGCCCGATACGCTGCCGCTGGCCACCGCTGAACTCGTGGGGGTGGCGGTTTTTGGCCTCTCCCGGCAGGCCGACCATGCAAAGGAGCTCTTCGATGCGCTGCTGCCGCTGTCTGGCGGCGAGCCCGAGGTGGCGCAGCCCGTCCTCCAGGGTGGTACCCACGCGCAGCTTGGGATTGAGAGAGCCGTAGGGATCCTGGAAGATTATCTGCATCTCTTTGCGCAGCGCTTTCAAGTGCCGGCCTGAAATATGCGTGATATCCCGGTCCTTGTAGACGATCCTGCCGCTTTCGGGCTCCAGGAGCCGCAGAATCGTCTTGGCCAGGGTGGTCTTGCCGCAGCCGCTCTCGCCCACCAGCCCCAGGGTTCGGCCCGGAGGCAGATCGAAGTCCACACCGTCCACCGCCTTGGTCCAGCCTACGGTTCGCTGCCAGAACCCGCTGAGGACCGGGAAGTGCTTCTTCAGGCCCCGAACCTGGAGGAGGACGCTGCTACCTGATTCGCTCATGCCTTGATCACCGGGCAGCGGCTTTGATGGTTCGGACCCTGCTGGATGAGAGCCGGAAACTCCTCGCGGCAGGAGGCAATTGCCTGGCCGCATCTGGGGTGGAAGGGGCAGCCCCGGGGCTTGTGCGCCGGATCCGGCACGGTGCCGGGTATGCTGGTCAAGCGCTGGCCCCTTCTCCCGGGAGAGGGCAGGGAGGCGAGAAGCCCCCGGGTATAGGGATGCCCCGGCTGCTTGAACAGGCTTTCCACCGGCCCGTGCTCCACGATGACCCCGGCATACATGACGTAGACCCGATCGGCCACATTGGCCACCACGGAGAGGTCGTGGGTGATGTAGAGCACGGACATGCCCAGCTCCTGCTGCAGGGATTGGAAGAGGCGCAGGATTTGCGCCTGTACCGTCACATCCAAAGCTGTGGTGGGCTCATCTGCAATAACCAGAGCGGGACGCAGGATGGTGGCCATGGCGATCATCACCCGTTGCCTCTGCCCGCCGCTCAGTTGATGGGGATAGTTCCTGAGCCTGGTTTCGGGGGAGGGGAGGCCCACCTCCCGGAGGGACTGGACGCAGCGCTGTTTCAGCTCCTTGGGGGAGTGCTTCTCGTGGGCGGCCACTGCTTCCTGGACCTGATCCTGGATGGTGAACACCGGGTTCAAGGAGCTCAAGGGATCCTGAAACACCATGCCGATATGCTTGCCCCGAATGGTGAGCAGCTGTTCCTCGGAAAGCTGCAGCAGGTTTCGGCCTTGAAACTGGATGCTCCCGCTGACTGTCCGCCCAGCGGACCCGGGCACCAGCCCGAGCACGCTGAGTGCGGAGAGCGTCTTGCCGCATCCGGACTCCCCCACCAGACATACGGTTTCTCCGGAGCGGACCTCGAAGTCCGGGCCGTCCACCGCTTTGACAAGGCCCTGGTCCTGTTTGAACCAGACGCGAAGCTCCCGGACCGAAAGAAGCGGCGTGGATGGCATGGCGGGGCTACTTCCTCAAGCGGGGGTTGAGGGCATCCCGCAGCCCCTCGCCGAAGAGGTTGAAGGCCAGAACCACGATGAGAATGGCCAGGCCCGGGATCAGGGTGAGCCAGGGCGCGTCAAAGAGGTAGTTCTTCCCTTCGGAAAGGATATTGCCCCAGGTTGCCTGCGGCGGAGGCACTCCAAAGCCGAGAAAGCTCAGGCCCGCTTCCGTGAGAATGGCCGTGGCGATCCCGATGGTGGCCGAAACCATCACCGGTGCCACGGCATTGGGAAGCATATGCTGGAAGATGATCCGGGTGTGGCCGAGCCCGAGCGCCTTGGTGGCGGTGACGAAATCCTGCTCCCGCAAAGAGAGGAACTCGGCGCGCACGAAGCGGGCGGTTCCCATCCAGCTGGTCAGGCCGATGACGATCATGATGTTGTAGATGCTCGCCGGCAACAGGGCGATAACGGTCAGGATGAGGAAGAAGCTCGGAAAGCAGAGCATGATATCCACAAAGCGCATGATCAGGGTGTCCACGCTGACGCCCTTGGATTGCAGTGCCCCGGGAATGCGGGGAAGCTTGACAGCGGCGAGCCAGTAGGCTCCGGTGAAGCCCGCGGCAACAAGGGCCGGAGCCGGCAGGTGGAGCCACCACAGCCCACCGGCCAGCACCAGGCCCAGGGTTTTGAGCATTGCGTCCAGGGAAAAGCGGTTCTGCCCGAAGTAGCCGGCGATCCCGCCCATGATGATGCCTACGAAAACGGAGATGCCTACGGCCACAAAGCCCACGGTGAGCGAGACCCAGGCGCCCTGGAGCATTCTGGCCAGCACATCGCGTCCCAGATTGTCCGTTCCCAGGACGAATACTCCCAGCGGCGGCGCGGACTCCGCGCTCAAGGATAGGGAGCGCGGTTCGGACAGCGGGGGCAGCAGCTTCTCCTGAAGACGCACCTTGGCCGGATCGAGCCAGGGCGAGTCTCCGTAGGTGAGCAGCCAGCCGATGAAGGCGATGATAAAGAAGAGGACAAACAGATACAGCCCCAGAACGGCCAGCCGATTCTGGGCGAAAACGTTCCAGAACTCCAGCAGCCGGTTCTGGCGAGGGGGCAGAGCCAAGCCCTCCTGCTGGGTAGTGCTTAGGGCCATGGCTGATCCGCCTTCCTCCTGACTTCCCAAAGCTCTACGTCCATGCTTCTGTACTCCCGGTAGGATACCTGCCTGCGGCGCAACCTCTCCGGGCTCCATCCCTCTTCCTGGAGAGCGCCCCACAGATCCTTGGAAACATCGCGAAGCGGCGCGGTCAGCCAGACGCGGCCGCCCGGGGCCAGGGCGCAGTCGAACAGCTCCAGGAGCGGGGAGAAGAAGCGCTTCTCATACACGATGTCTGCTCCCAGGATATAGGAAAAGGCCTGCCTTTTGAACCCGGGGCTCCGCCAATCCATGGCCGCGAAAAGCAAGGACTCCAGGCCGTTTAGCTGTGCATTGGACGCGGCGTAGCGCACTGCAGCCGGCTCGTAGTCCACTCCCAACGTTCTGGCGGAGCAGGCGGCTGCGGCACAGGAACAAAGCCCCAGACCGCAGCCGAGATCAAGGCAGGTTTGTCCCCTCATAGCGGCAGCGGACTCGAAGATCCAGCCCGCGAGCATGATGGCGGCCGGCCAGATCTCCACCCAGTAGGGAATCCGCTCATCCCGCCCCAGATCGTCCGAATCCATGGCCGACCAGAGGGACTCCAGGTCAGCCGGCCGCTCAAAGCAAAAGCGGCGGCCTGCAATGCTCACCTCAAGATTCATGCGGCATCCCGTCCATAAGCGCTCCGATGCTGTCTCCCTTGCCCTGCAAGTTGCCGCTGGATAGCTGCTGCGCCTTTGAGCCCAAGCTTTCGGGGAACAACGTTTCCCTATAGCCCATGCCTCCCTGCTACGCAACCGGTCCACCTCCGCAAGGCTCGATGTCCCTTACTCCAGACCAAAAGATTCAGTGCTCGTTTCTTCTCAGCAGCAGCGGGTCTCCGGACTGAGGAGCATACTCCACGCCCCAAGGCGGTCCGGGAAGCTCCGGGTTCGGTTTTGGCACTTGAGTTGGAAATCTGGCCGGCTCTATTGACAAAGAAAAACTGACCTCCGTAATATGAATTACCAGTAAGTAGATTTTTAATCACAAGGACTAGCTGGTATGAAAACCCCGGATGTCAGCCAACTGCATGAGACTGCCCAGGTCATCCTCCAGGAGGCCCATGAGCTCTTTTTCGAGAAGGGATACGAAAAAACCTCCATGCGGGAGATCGCAGAACGGGTGGGCATCAGCAAGGCGGCTATGTACCACCATTTCGAGAACAAGGAAAGGATCCTCTACACCCTGTGCGTCCAGGCGGGAGAGATCATCAACGAGAGCATGAGTCAGGCCATTGCCCGCAATGAAGGCTCCGGAGCCGGCGTCCGGGAGCAGTTGACCGATATTCTCTACGACTACACCACCAGCTATCTGAAGAACAAGAACTTCAACAAGATCCTGCTGCACGAGATCGAATCCCTGCCTCCGGAAAAGAAGCGGGTCATCCTGGATTATGAAAAGTCGAACCTTCTCCAGCTCAAGGGCTATTTGCAGCGCATGATCAAGCAGGGCAAGCTGCGACCGGTTAACCTCACAGTGCTCACCTTTTCTCTGTTCGCGTCAGTCCATTGGCTCTACTTCTGGTACCGTCCGGATAGATCCCTGTCCATCAAGGAGATTGTGGAGAATATCGTGGACGTCTACCTCAACGGGGCCGGGGTCAAGGATGGGGCCTGAGGCCGGAGGGGAATGGCACCGAAAAAAACTTTTGCTTCCCCTCAGCGCAGCCTCCGGCTGCGCTCGTAAGGTTGAAAAGAAGAGTTTTTCTTTCAATAAAATTACCATTAACTCAGTCTGCCACCGGCAAATCTGAGTTATGGAGGTTGCCGTGGTCGGAGAAGGCATTTTGGATAGCGGCTCCCTGACCGGGATCAAGGTAGTGGATCTGTCCCGATTGCTCCCCGGGCCCTACTGCTCCATGCTCCTGGCCGATCACGGGGCCAGGGTCATCTGCGTCGAGGACAAGCGGTTTCAGGCCGAGAGCTTCTTTCCGGAGGATCTGTACCGCAATAAGGAGCACATGTGCCTCAATCTCAAGTCGGGGCGGGGCAGCGAGATCTTTCAGCGCCTCGCCGGGGACGCCGATGTGCTCCTCGAGGGCTTCAGGCCCGGAGTGACCAAGCGATTGGGCGTGGACTACCAGAGCCTGAGCTCCATCAATCCGCAGCTCATCTACTGCTCCCTGACCGGATTCGGACAGAGCAGCCACTACAGCCACAAGGCCGGTCACGACGCCAACTATCTCGCCCTTTCCGGGGTGCTCGACCTTCTCGGTGAGCCGGATCGACCTCCCTCCCTACCCGGGGTGCAGGTGGCTGACATCGCCGGGGGGCTTAATGCAGCCCTGGGCATCATGCTCGCACTGTGGGCCAGGGAGAAGCAGGGCCGAGGTCAATATATTGACATTTCCCTGACCGATTGCTCTTTCAATCTCCTTCCCTTGGTGCTCTCCCTTTGGCGAACGCAGGGCAGGGAGCCCAGACGGGGGGATCATCTGCTGGCGCACCGCTACGCCTGCTACAATACCTACGAAACCGCAGACGGGAGGCATATCTCCGTGGCCGCCCTGGAGCCGCAGTTCTGGAAGCGGCTTTGCGAGGCCCTTGAGCTGAAGGAGTACATCCCTCTGCAGTATGATGAGGCGGAGCGGAAAAGGGTTATCGCTGCCTTCCGCAGGGTCTTTGCCCAGCGGAGCCTGGCAGAATGGGAGAAGAGGCTCCAGAGCCTGGATGCCTGCTGCGAGCCGATCAGAACGGTTGAGGAGGCTCTGGGCTCGGAGCTCCTTGCAGAGCGGCAAATGGCTTATCACCCTGAAGAAGAGGCCTGGCCGGCAACCACCCTCGGGCTCCCCATACAGATGAGCGCTACCCCGGGTCGGCTGAGGACCCCTCCTGCCCGGTTCGGCGAGCATACAAGGCCCCTGCTCCTTGAGCTCGGCTACTCCGAAGCGGAGATAGAAGATCTGGCCCAGGAAGGTGTGGTATAGGCTTAGATACTTGAATGTCGAGCGGATAGGCTAAGAGGGTGGAAGCGAATGGAAGGGAGCGAAGGAGCGGTTCGGGATTGGTCAATAGATCCCGAACAGCTCGGCTTCCTGCCTTAGCATGTTGGCTGCGGTTTCTCGGCTGTCGGGCTTATACTCGCCCCGGGCCACCTTCTCCTTGAGCTGGGAGACCTTATCGGCCCGCACATCGGAGCTCTCTTCAACCGCCTTGGTGATCCTGCTCAGCTCCTGGGCTTTGGAGGAAAGCTCCACCTTGTCGCTTTGCTGCTCGCCAGAATCGCTCTTTGGGGCTTGATTGCTCTGAATGGAGCTGTTTTCCTGGACCTTGTTCTTGTTATTATAAGGATTGAGCTTGTCAAAGTTGGTCAGGATATCCATAAAAGCCTCCTTCCTTAAGCAAAAACGCCTTCTTGGCTGATGGCCAGCTGAGCCAGAAAGCCTTTGCTTCTGCAGCTTGTCAGATCATTGTCTCATCGACTTTCTTGCGGGTCAAGTCCCACAATCTTTGCAGGATGTGTTCCTCTTCCTCGGAGGTTACCCGCTCTCCATTGTCCTTTCGGACATCCAGCCGGTTTTCTTTAGGGAGGAATTGAAACAGCAGGGATTTGCCGATTTCAGACTCCAGCTCCGCCTTTACCTCTTGGACCATGGGGTTGGGGCTTCCGGAAACAAGCAGATTGTGTATGATCTCTTGGGTGATATCCTCAACGAGATGTTGGCGTTTGCCCTGTTTGGACAGGGAAACCGTGTCCCCGGTCTTAGGCCTTTGCGGGATCGATTCCCGGAGTCTGGCCAGCTGTTTGGTTTTGTCCTGCTGCCGGTTGTATTGCTGCAGAATCGTCTGAATCTTGGCAAAGCTGCTGGACACGTAAACACCCCTCCCTTACCCTTTATCGGCCATGCTGGCAAAAGCTTTAGGGCCGATTTGAATTTTTTTGAACCGGGAGTCTCATCTTGATGATTCCTTCAGTTTAGACTAGAAACATCCCTATGCCAACGCCATTCGGACGTATCCTCATCCTGACCAAGGCCAGGCACCAACAGGCCTATGAGCTCGGCTGCCGCATCCAGCACTGGCTGGCCGGCCGAGGGGCGCAGAGCGAAATACGCCACAACGATGAATGCGACGGCCAGCTCCAATTCAGGGGAGCGCCCCCGGATATGATCCTCGTTCTGGGCGGGGACGGGACCATGCTCAGCGTCGCCCGCAGGCTCGAGGGGCATTCCATGCCTCTTCTGGGGCTCAACCTCGGGCAGGTGGGATTTTTGACCGAGCTGAGCCCCGAGGCCTGGAAACAGGGGCTCAGCAGCATCCTGGAGGGCAGCTACGCCTTGTCGCCGC
>CAZQPF010000063.1:0-18315 GCA_964595165.1 uncultured Desulfohalobiaceae bacterium | reverse complement strand
GCGCTCGTCTCTTGCCCAACTCACTATCTAATTGTCAAGGAACGGAAGAAGTCATGAGAGTCAAACAGACTAACTTCAATGGCCTCTTCTGTCAACAACTTTTTTGCCCTGTCTTGAATTGGCCAGGTAGCCTTAAAAAGCCATCAAGCAAAGCTAACTACTTATTATACTTAAAGATCGAGTGATGTCAACACCAAAGAGAATCCGCTTTCCCATGCCCCTGGGGTTTGCCCCGCAAAGACAAAGGCGGATTTGTAAAGGATCTTGCCGTCGGTGTCAACAGAATATTACAACAAAATGACAATCAATTGATCACTATTTATTTCAGTAAGTTAGCTTAAAAACCAAAGACGAGCCCTCGGCCTTGATGCGAGGCTTTCCATTTCGTGGGGCCTGCAAACCGAAGAGACCGATGCTTTTCTTGTAAAAACAAGGAGGGCACAGCTCGACGCGAAGAGTGCACTCTTCGCGTCGAGCTGTGCTAATGAACCGCGTCCAAAAGGAGATTGTCCCGGTGTACGACCTCTTCGCTGCAGGTCTCCGACCCCAGGATTGAAGGCAAATCCTTTGTTTTCCGGCCGGCGATTCGCAGCAAGTCGAGATGGCTGAAGTTGGAGAGCCCCACGCCGATCTGACGTTCGTCAGGCCCGAGAATCCGAATCAGGGCCCCGGCCTCGAACTCGCCGTGAACCGATTTTATCCCGGCCGGCAGAAGGCTTTTCCCCTTGAAGACCAGGGCGTCCCTGGCCCCGGAATCCAGGACCACGCTGCCTACCGGATCGAGATTGTAGGCCATCCAGAACTTGCGCTGCGAAACCGTCTTGGCTTCGGGAAGTATCCAGGAACCGAGATTCTCGCCGGCAAAGATCTTCTCCAGAACAAAATGGATCTTGCCGGAAACGATGAGTGTGGGCACCCCTATCTGGGCAGCCCGCCGGGCAGCCAGCAGCTTGCTGTACATACCTCCGGCTCCGTGCTGGCTTTTGCCCTGGCACATGGCCTCGAGGTTCAAGTCCTTGATATTGCGGATACAGTCGTACTTGCAGGCCCGCCGGTCCGTCTCGGGATTGGCGTTGTATACGCCTTCAGCCGTGGTGAGATTGATGAACAGATCGGCCTGTACGAGATTGAGAATCAAAGTGGCCAAAAAATCGTTGTCTCCGAACTTGAGCTCCTGCACTACCACGGTGTCGTTCTCATTGACTATGGGTATCACCCCGTTGTGCAGCAAGGTGGCAAAGGTGTTGCGGGCGTTTAAAAAGCGGTGCCGGCTGCGGAGATCGTCTCTGGTGAGCAGGATCTGGGCCGTTATTTTGCTGTAGCGCTCAAAGGCCTCGTCGTAGCTGTGCATCAGCCGGCTCTGCCCTATAGCCGCGGCGGCCTGCTTTTCCGGCAGGGATATATCCCGGGAATGGGTGCTCAAATACTTGCGGCCGGCGGCAACCGCTCCCGAGGAAACAAGGATGATCTCTCGATCTTGATCGTGCAGGGCTGCGATTTGATCGGCCAGCCGGTTGACCACCCTGAGATCCAGGCCGGAGGGCGAGGTCAGGACTGCGCTCCCCACTTTGATGACTATGGAGCGGGCTGTACGCAGAACCTCGTTTCTCTCCTGCCGCCATTGCGAACTCTGTTCCTCTTTTCCCATAATCGGCCCTGTTACTCCTGGAGCCGGGCACGGCTCCAAAGTGTCCTTTTGATTTCCTCAAGGCCTTCCCCGGTCTTGAGCGAAAGGAAGAAAATTTCCTCCCCGTCCTGCCTGGCCCTATCCCGCAAGCGCTCACCCTGCTTTGCAGTGCACAGATCCATCTTGTTGACCACCTTTATCTGCGGCTTGTCTGCAAGACGGGAATCGAAGTGCATCAGCTCGCTGTTCACGAGCTCAAAACCGGCCCACGGATCGGAATAATCGATCTCTTCGAGGCTCAGCAAATGAAGCAGCAGCTTGGTACGGGACACATGCTTGAGAAAAGTGTCTCCCAATCCCTGGCCTGCATGGGCCCCCTCGATCAACCCCGGTATATCGGCCAATACGAGCTGCTGCCCCAGATCGTTTTGCATTACCCCTAAATGGGGAACCAGCGTAGTGAAGGGATAGGCCGCGATTTTGGGCTTGGCTGCGGAAAGGATGGAAATGAGGGTCGATTTTCCTGCATTGGGCAGCCCGAGGAGCCCTACATCGGCAATGAGCTTCAGCTCCAGCAGGACTCGCTTCTCCTCCTCGGGCTCGCCGGGCTGAGCAAAGCGGGGCGTACGCTGCACCGAGGACTTGAAATGGGTGTTGCCCTTGCCTCCTCTGCCGCCACGGGCCACAACTGCGGCATCTCCCTCCTGCGTCAGATCGGCCAGCAAGTGCCGACTGCCGTCGGATCCGAGCTCGTACACCACAGTGCCCTGGGGAACCGAAACCACCAAATCTTCGCCGCTGCGGCCGTGTTTGCCCTTGCCCTGACCGGGCTGGCCATTCTCCGCGGCAAACAGGCGCTGCATCTTGAAATCGTAGAGTGTCATCAATCCCGGATCGACCCGAAGTACAACGTCCCCGCCCTTGCCGCCGTCCCCGCCGTCAGGGCCGCCCTTGGGGACGTACTTCTCCCTGCGGAAGGAAACGCAGCCGTTCCCCCCTTTTCCGGAACGTACGCTTATGGTGGCCTCGTCAACGAATCGCATGGATCAGCAAAGAGCTCAAAGCTCCGGGTTAGGTGCGCCTGAAGCATGGCGAAAAAAAAGGGCAGAAGGCCGTGCCTCCTGCCCATATGATGGCCTTCAAAACGGGAAAAAACGTCTACGCCGCAGGCACGACGCTCACTCTTGTCTTGGTCTTTCGCTTTCGGATGAACTTCTCGTATTTGACCTCGCCCTCGGCAGTGGCGAACAAGGTGTAATCCCTGCCCATGCCCACGTTTTCCCCGGGATAGATCTTGGTTCCCAGCTGACGCACCAGGATATTGCCCGCTCGTACCTTCTGTCCGCCGTAACGCTTTACGCCGCGTCTTTGGCCAATGCTGTCCCGACCATTGCGGGAGCTTCCGCCAGCCTTTTTATGAGCCATATGTTCCTCCCAAAACTGCTTAAACCTCTATGGAATTGACTTTAAGCTTGGTGTAACGCTGCCGATGGCCCTGCTTCTTGCGGTAATCCTTGCGCCGTTTATGCTTGAAAACAAGGATCTTCTTGTCCTTGCCTTGATCCAGGACCTCGCAGACCACCTTTCCCTCAAGATACGGAGTGCCAACTCGGACCTGGCCGTCGTTGTTGGCCAGGAGCACCTTATCCAAGGTTACTTCCGAGCCGACATCGGCCGCCAGCTTTTCCACATTGAGCGTATCGCCTTCCTGAACCGGGTATTGCTTCCCGCCGGATTCCACGATCACGTACATCGCTGTCTCCCTCCGGAATTTGTTGAAACGAAAAATATAGAGAATCTCAGGCCAGCCGTCAAGGGGAAATCGAGGCTGCGCTCGTAATGAACTCCATACAAAATGACGAACCGGGCACAGAGCACTCGTGCGCTTAGAGGCTTCCGGTCCTCGGTTATTGAAAAATATCATTAAGTCAGCTTTGCCGGAGGCAAAGCTGACTACCAGTTCTCCATCGCCCTAGCCAGCACAAGCACGCTCACCCTTCGTGCCCCGGCCTTGCGGATAGCGGCCGCGCAAGCCTTCACCGTAGCGCCGGTGGTATAGATGTCGTCCACGAGAAGCACATTGCGCCCATCAATCTGCTCCACGCTCACCCGGAAGGCACCTCTGAGATTGCTTTGCCGCTCTCTGCGGGACAACCCGGTCTGGGGCGGCGTATTTTTCGAACGTCGGAGCGCATTGGCTCCAAGGGGGATGCGGTGCTTTCTGGCCAGCCTGCGGGCAAGCTCCAAGGACTGATTGAAGCCCCGCTGCCGAAGCCGGGCCTGATGTATGGGAACCGGAACGACCAGGTCGAACCGCTCCCGGCTCAGATGACGCTCAAAGGCCGAGACCAGCAGCTCGCGGAGCAAAAGGGAGTATCCAAGCTCGCCTTGGAACTTCCAAGCCAGGAGGAGATCTCGGAGCAGCCCTTGATAGACATGGTGGAACCCAAAGCCGTCCCAGGGCCTGCCGGCGGCCAGACAATCGAGGCACAGCCCGGGAGGCTCGCCGGATTGGGCGTAGACGGAGCCGCAAAGCGGGCAATAGCCGCCCAGGCGCGGCTGCAGCGCGGCGGCGCACTGGGAACAGCAGCCCGTCGGGCCTTCGCCTCCTGAAAGGCTCTGCCCGCAAGCGAGACAACGACGGCCAAGGCAGTATCCGAGCCGGGGCATTTTCGCCGCGGCTCGGAGGGCAAGCCGAGCCGCCTTATTAGCGGCCATCCTGCTCCTTCAGATGAATCTGCCTCCCTGGAAGAAAGGATTGAACTTCATTTCGTCCTGAACCGTAGTCTCGGGACCGTGGCCGGAGTAGATCACGGTATTGCCCGGCAGGGTGAAGAGCTTTTCCTGAACGGACTGCATGAGCTGATCCATGCTCCCGCCGGGGAAATCCGTACGGCCTACCGAGCGGTAGAAGATGAGATCTCCGGAAAAAATCATCCCCGAGTCCGGAAAGTAGAAGGACAGGCTGCCCGGGGTATGGCCCGGCGTGGCCAAGACCTGGCATTTTTCCCCCAGCCATTGCGTATCACCGGGCGACAGCGGCGTGTAGGGAAAGGCATCCACCTTGGGGAAGCCGAGCATGCCCCCGCCTCCTCCAACCTGAGCCTGAAGCAGGGAATCGTCTTCAGGGCTGGCCAAAATGGAAACACCGGTCGCATCCTGGAGCGCCTTGTTTCCCAAAATATGGTCGAAATGGAAATGCGTGTTCAAAATGGCCTGCAGCTTGAGCTTATTCTTCTGCAGATAGCTCAAAACCGCTCCCGGCTCGCCGCCGGGATCAATGACCAGGGCTTCGCTTCCATTGCTCACAAGGAAGCAGTTGGTTTGCAGAGGTCCCAAGGGAAAGGTTTCCACATGCAGCATATCGAGCTCCCTCCAATATATGGTCTCTTTGTTCTGGACACAGGCCTCGCTGCTCTGATAATCCTTCGTTGCACTATACATACTTCCCTTGTCAACTAGGAAGACTATGCATCAGACAGGCACCTTGCAACTGACAGCCGAAGACCTTCTGCTCAACGAAAACCTGCTTCAAGAGCGCCTTCAAGCCATCTTCCCCTTTCAGGCCGGGTCGGTGTCCTTTCCCTCCTCCCCGCTCCGGGGCATGGCTTGGGAACACGGCTATCTGCCCATGCTGGAGCCCGAAGCCGGCAGGCTTCTGGTTCCCTTGGCCCTGGAAGGAGAGCTGCTGGGCATCTTTATCGCCCTGGGAGTAAGGGGCGACGATTTGCCGCCGCTCCCCTTCATCCAGCGCTACAGCGAACTCTGTCTGCGCAATCTTTTCCTCAGCAAGGAAAAAGAGATCCATCCGCTGACCTGTCTGTATCGCCAGGACGCCTTCCTCCAATATATCAGCCGTGAAATCGATCAGATCTCCAACCATCTGCTCGCTTCCTCCTCCCCTGTCGATATCCCCGAAGGTGAATGCAAAGGCCGTTTCGGGCTGGCCGTCCTGGAAGCGGATCATCTGGCCAGCCTGCAACGCGGCTTTGGCTACCTGGTGGCGGAACGATTTCTGCAAAAGCTAGCCGGAGAGCTGTCCCTTCAGAGCCCGGCCCGGGCGATAATCGCCCATTTGGAGAGCGACCGTTTCGGACTGCTCCTTCCCGGAAGCGGGCCCGCCGAGTGCCTGAGCACCTGCCAGGCTGTCCAGGGCAGCCTGGACAAGGTCCTTTACGACCACCCGGCTACCGAGGAGAAGCTCACCTCATCCTTTAGCTGCGGCTGGACCGTCTACCCCATGGATCTCCACGGCCAGGAGATCAAAACCCACTCCCGTGAAAAGGCGCGGGTTATTCTGGACAAAGGCCTGCAGGCCTTGTTTACCGCGCAGAGGCTCGGCGGCAATCGCGCCTTGAGCTTTTCCGATATCCTGGAACATGGCGGCTGTATCCGCTCCATTGACTCCGGCGGCAGGATCCGGGTGGATCTGGGACGCAAGGTCAGGGCGGACGAAGGGCATCGATTCGCCGTCCTCGATACACACCCCCCCCAGGCAGGGGACACATCTCCTGGGCCCAGGGCCAAGGCCGATGTTCTCTTGGTTGAGGTGGGCCACCAGGAGGCGCTGGCCGAGGTCCTCTGTCTTTATGCCCCCTTTGAGCGGCTTTGTCCCGGCGACCGACTCCAGCGCCTGTCTCCGGAGGATGCGGCAGCCGCGGACCTGCATCCCGAGCCGCCCGGCTCCTCAGATTCCGGGGTGATGAGCCTGCGGCATTTTCTCGCCTGCTGGCAGGAACACAGCCGGAAAGCGAATAAGTTCAGCCTCGCCCTTTGCCGAATCAAGGCAAGGGCCGACCACCTGCAATCCCCGCAACAAGAAGGGGAAAGCCATCCCCTGGCCGAGTGGATCGAGTCCCCGCGATTCCGCGAACTGCTCCCGGAGGGCTCCCTCGTTGGCGAGTACGGTTCGGACAGCCTGGCCTTCTACCTCCCCGGCATGGAAAGCGATCAGGGAAAGGAGTTCGCCTCCCGGCTCTCCTCGTTGCTTGCGGAAAAGAGCCATTTTGAGGTCTCCATCGGGCTGGCCTCCTATCCCTGTCTGCAGTTCTCCTATCAGGACATGCTTACCAACGCCCGCTACGCCCTGGAACACGCCCAGCTGCTTCCTCCTCCGGGAATAGCGGTCTTTGACTCGGTTACCTTGACCATGATCGGAGACAGGTCCTTTACCGCTGAGGATCTCCCCAGCGCTGCGGAATACTACGCCCTGGCTCTCTGCCTGGACAGCTCCAACATGGTGGCCAGAAACTCGCTTGGCATTTGCCGTGCAAAGCTGGGCGACCCGGGCCGGGCCCAGAGAGAGTTTGAGACCGTCCTACAGGAAGATCCCGAGGACAGCATGGCCTGGTACAATCTGGGCTATGTCCAGCTCAAGCAAGAGAGCTGGGAGGCTGCGGGCTCCAGCTTCAAACGCTGCCTGGAGCTCGTCCCGGAGCATGTCTACGCGCTGGTCAGGCTGGGACAGCTGGCGGAAAAACAGGGCGATCTGCAGCAGGCCAGAGAGATCTACCTGCAGGCGGGGCATACCGAGCAGGGCGCACGGACTGCTTTCAAGCATCTGGCCAAGCTGGACCTGAAGGAAGGCAACACAGCGCAGGCGAGATCCAATCTGCAGCAAGCCCTGGTGGCCAACCCCTGGGATGCGGAAGCCCTGTACCTGCTGGCCGGGCTGTACCTCTCAACCGGCGAGGATCTGGACATCGCCGAGAGCCTGGCCAAGAAATGCGTAAGCCTCAGACCGGACGTCGAAACCTACCGGGAGCTGCTGGAACGGATCTTCCGCCTGCAAAACAAGCCCCTGCAAGCCGGATTGCTGTACACGCGGCAGGCCGGGCCCTGCAAGCCGGAGTCTTTTACTCGGGGCTCAAAATGATGCTGTAGGCCTTATCCCAGTCCAGATACCTCTGGGCCAGGCTCCTGATATCCTCCACTCCCGTCCTCCAGGCCTCGGAAATCATTTTCTCCTGGTAATCCAGTGGCAAGCCGTAGATATGCAGATCTGAAGCCTCACTGCTCCGGCTGATCAGGCTCTGCCGGTCGCGATAGTACTCCGCCTGGAGCAGGTTTTGCGCCCTCTCCAGATCCGCCGGCGATGCCGGCGATTGGCCAAGGTCCGAAACAATGTCCTTGAAGCTCTGCAGCGCCTGATCCGCACGCTCGGGATCGGTTCCGATATAAAAGCCCAGAAATCCGGCTAAGGGGCTGTGCCAAAGCATTGGAGCCACGGCGTAGCCCAGTCCTTGCCGGTCCCGCAGCTCCTGGAAAAGAATCCCGCCCTGACCGGCCAGGATCCTCTTGAGCAGTGCAGAGGTGACATTGCTCGGATGGCCGAGGCCCGGCAGAGAGAAGAGCACCAGGATATGGGCCTGGTTTCTGTGGGAGGCGCTCAGATGCAGGCTTTGCTGGGACGACCAGCGGATGGGCATCTCGAAAGGGCTTGTTGAGGGGGTTACAAAGGAGGCGAGCCTCGATCCCAGGCCTTCCAGGTCTCCCTGCTCAGCCTGTCCGCAAACGCTGAGCACCCAGGGATAGGCCTGTTGCCTCTGCCAGTAGGCTCCCAGATCGTTTGGGGTGAACCGCTCCAGCCGGCTTTCGTCTCCCAAGTGATAGAAGGCATAGGGATGATCCTTGAACAAAAAGGGGAACACCTCCCGGGACAGCAGTCCCAGAGGATGGTCCTTGCGCTCCAGGATATACCCCTTCTGGTCGCTGATGCACTTGTCCACCTCCTCCGGGTCAAAGGCCGGCTCGCACAGGATCTCTTCCACAAGATCGAGGATATCCTCAGTGAAGCGCTTGGGGAACTTGGCGACCACGGAAAACTGGTCCCTGCCGCACTGGGCGTCGAGATAGGCCGCCCTTTCGGCAAGGAACTCGCGAATCTCGGACACGCTGCGGCGCTTGGTTCCGCGGGTCAACGCCTTGGCTGCCAGGCTGGCCATCCCCTGTTCCTCCGGCCCGAGGAGCAGGTCGCCACCGGGCCAGGACAGATCGAGGGCCAAATAGGGCATGGTATCATCCGGAATGGAGACCATCCGGCATCCGTGGGCCAGATCTTGGCCGATGGGCTGATTGGAGCAAGCATCCGGCCGGCTCTTTTGTGAATCGCCTGTCCGGTTGTCCGCGCAGCGCGGCATGTGGGCCGCAATGTCCTCCCTGGCGAGTGCGGCCTCTTCCGGGATCAGCAGGGCGGCATGCAGGCCTTCCGGCTGGACAAAAAGATCCAGAGCCTCCTGAATATCCTGGAGCTGAAGATGAGCCAGATTGTGTTGGTAGCGCTCCTCGGCCCAGAGGTCTTTTTCAAAGAACTGAAAGTATCCCAGCTTGGAGGCGAGACCGGCCAGGGTCTCCTTGGTCTGGAACAGGCCATCTTCGATATTCAGCTTGGCCCGGCTGAGCTCCTTTTCAGTGAAGGATTCGCCCCTCATGGAGAAAAGGTCCTGGAGACATTCCGACAAAAAGGTCAGCAGGTTGGAGGCATCCAAAGTAGCCTGCACCAGAATCATCCCGCCCCGCTCCAATAGTACCGGGGTGACGCCTATGTCATCCACCAGCCCCATTTCGTACTTATAGCGGGTATACAGGGCAGAGGTCCGATCCCCGCCCAGGAGATAGGTCAAAACCTCGATGGCCGAGGCATATATGGAGGTCAGCCCCGGGACCGGGAACCCGAAGCTGGCATAGACCTTGTTCCAGGAGGTCTGCTCCACTGAGATGCGGGAATCAAGCCCTTTGTTTGCTGGGCTGCCAAAGGGCTGGACCGAGCTGAGCTTTCGATCGTTGGAATATCCGGAAAATACGCTCTGCGCCTTATCCAGAACCTCCCCGGCCTCAACGTTGCCGCAGACCACGAGAAGCATGGACTGCGGCTGATAGAGCCTCTCCACATAGCGCCGCACATCCCGGCTGCTCATATCCTTGACCGTCTGCCTGGAGCCGATAACCGGCCGGGCATACTCAGTTCCGGACCAGAGGCTCTTTTGCAGCAGCTCGAACAAGCCCCGCTTGGGATTGTCCTCGTTACGCTCCAGCTCGGCGAGCACGACCTCCTTTTCCTTGGAGAACTCCTCCTCGTCCAGCAGGGGATCGAAACACAGGTCCTGCAGGATCTCCAGGCCGAGCTGCCAATGATTTGCCGGCAGCTCCACCATGTACACGGTGTGATCGAAGCCTGTGGCGGCGTTCACCTCTCCGCCCACGGACTCGATATCCAGAGCCGCCTGCCCGGCGGTTCTCCTTTTGCTGCCCTTGAAGGCCATATGCTCCAGGAGATGGCTTATTCCGGCTTCCTCGGGCCCTTCAAAGGCGGACCCGGCCCGGATATACATCCGCATGACAGCCAGAGGGAAACGGCAGTCTTCCTGTACCAGGACCTGCAGCCCATTGGGCAGCAGGCTCAGTTTCGGCCCTTTTTCATCCGCAGCAGCTGAAGTTGTCCGATTCGGCATGGCGCTTCGCCTTTAGGCTTGGAATGGATCTCCTAAGGGTTCGGAACAAAATAAATGCATCAAGATAAGAACCTTTATCCACGAATCTTCACCAATCTTCACTGATTTTTCCCTAGCCTGATCGTGCAGCGGAAAGAATGATCGCCTGGCGGCGAGGGTGCTTCCCGCGAGAGCTGGATAAAGCCATCCTGCCTGCGATCAGCAGGCTGGATTTCTTTGCTTCACTGGTGGCGATTCGTGGACCAAGATCATTTGTGCTTGAGTTGCTTTGCGACAGATCCTAAGCAACCCGGGATCACGAGAGGTTTTTCCGAGAAAAGGCTTACGACGTATTATACACCGGGCCGCAAGTCAAACAGGCTCCTAGGAACCACCAGATTACAACACCTAACCAGCTACTGTGATGTTCTATCAAGGTGCTGAGAGGCCTGATTTTTTCTTCAATAAAATTGCCCATAAGTCAGGGCAGCCGGAGGCTGCGCTGACTAGTGTGCGCCGGTGCTGGCTGGGCCCCTTTTCTGTTGACCCGGGAGAGCAAAAAGGCTATGTAGTTAGTATACTGAAAACAAATCACTTCTGGGCTGATTTCCTCCCTCGCTTCCCCCTCGTATGAACCCTCTCCTGGAGACAAGGAGCCTCAACCATGTCACAAATCCCGATCGGCCTGGCCTTGAGTCAGGGAGGCGCCAGGGGACTTGCCCACATTGGCGTGCTGCAGGTCCTGCAGGAACACGACATCCCGGTGGGGCATCTTTCCGGAACGAGCATGGGCGCGGTCGTTGCCGCGATGTACTCTGAAACCCTGGATGCCTTTGCCGTGGAGCAACGCTTTCGGGAGTTCATTGCGAGCGACCTGTATGCCGGCACCGAGCTCTCCGGGCTGTCTCGCCCCCGGGGCCGCGAAGCCAGCTTCTGGGACCAGATCTTCCATCGCATTCGGGGCACCATCGCCATGAACCTGGCCCAATCCCGAAAAGGCATTCTCAAGCAGGAGAAGCTTCAGCAAGCCCTGGAAATGCTTTTTTCCATCCGGAGCTTCTCCGAGTGCAAAATCCCGTTCATCGCCGTAGCCACGGACATTACCTGGGGCCGGGCCATCCCCTTATGCACCGGGGACCTGGTCAAGGCGGTCATGGCCAGCTCCTCCATTCCCGGATTCTTTCCGCCGGTGCGCTTTAACGAGATTCTGCTGAGCGACGGGGCCATCTGCTGCCCGGTCCCCATCAAATACGCCACCTGCTCGGAGAATGCCTTGGTCATCGGCGTGGCTGTGCCGCCGAGCCTGGACAAGACGGAGCTTCCGGAAAACGCCCTGGACGTGATGATCCGGGCTGAAGAGATCAACATGTTCCATTTCACCGAGAGCCAGATGCTGGATGCCGACATCCGCATCTACCCGGACATCGGCCACGTAGAGTGGAATGAGCTGCACAGGCTGGAGGAAGCGGTTCAAGCCGGGCGGGAAGCGGCGCGAAACGTTCTGCCAGAGCTGGAGAGGGCTTGGAAGAAGAAAGAGCATTGGTGGAATCGCATGTTTTAAGGGCCTACTGGACCCACTTTTCCAGACGGAGGGTATTGCCCATCTCGTCCTTGGACTGGATGTAGCTGAACTCGTCCACTGCACTTCGGATGATGAACAGCCCCATGCCGCTTTCCTGTGGATTCTGCAGATCGGGATACGGCACGCTCTCCGGGTGGAAGCCCGGCCCGAAGTCTATGACCTCAATGACCACTTTTTCCGCTGTAAACCAGATCTTGAGCTGCAGAACACCGTCGTCCCTATCCGGATAGGCATGCCGGATCACATTGGAACAGGACTCATAAACGATGAGCTCCAGGTTGTAGGCCAGACTATCCCTGCAGGTTTCCAGGCTGGGGTGCCTGGTGAACAGCGCCTTGGCAAAATGGCCTATAGCCGGCAGATAGAAAAGCTGAGCCGGCACTTGAAAGTACACATCAGGCGAACCTTCCGCTGCCTTCATCGCAGCTCACCCCCTTTTTTTGCGGGATATTGCGGAGGTCTCAACGCATTTGGGTTCCCGCTCCGGGACTGTGCCTACTGGAGCGACCGCCTGGTCCGCTTTCAGCTCAACTGGAGCCGCGCAAGCTGATGGGCTGGCCTGTGGATTCCAGCACAGCCCGCCAGTAGTTGGAATGGGTATTCAGCTTCCTTCGCTTCAGGGTAACCAGATGGAGCGGGAGGTAAATGAACCGGTCTTGCAGCTTGCTGACCACCATATTCGTCTTCCCGGCCATGGCAGCATGGACAGCGTTTTGCCCCAAAAAGCCGCAGTAGACCCGATCGTTGGCATTGGCCGGCACGGATCTGATGATGTAGCTGGGATCGATGAACTTGAGGGTCAGGTCTACGTCGCGGTCCTTGAAGTACTCCTTGATCTTCGTCTGCAGCAGGCTGCAGATATCGCCGAGCACCGGGTTGCCTGAGGCGTCAGTCGCCACCTCCTCCCCATTGGCCCGCACCTCCCGGCGATAGATATCCTGGCCCGCTCCTTCGGCCACCACGATCACGGCATGGCCACGGTTCTCCAGCCGCCGCCGCAGGCTGTTGAGCAGACCTTTTTTGCCCTCCAGCTCAAAGCGTTCTTCCGGTATGAGCACGAAGTTGACATCCTTGAGGGCCAAGGCGGATTCCGAGGCTATGAAGCCTGACTCCCGGCCCATGAGCTTGACCATTCCGATGCCGTTGGGAGCGCCGATGGCCTCGGTATGGGCGCATCGGATCGACTCGATAGCCTTGGAAACCGCGGTGTCGAACCCGAAGGTTCGGGATACGAAGTAGATGTCGTTATCTATGGTCTTGGGGACGCCGATAATGGAGATCTTCATGTTCCGATCATTGATCTCCTCGGCAATTGCCGAAGCGGCCTTCATGGTCCCGTCGCCGCCGATGAGAAAGAGCACGTTGACATTCATCCGCTCCAGGGCGTCCACAATCTCTTCCGGGGATTGATGCCCCCGGGAGGACCCGAGGATGGTTCCTCCGAACTCGTGGATCTCGGAGACATTGTCCGGAGTAAGCTCCCAGACCTCGTGCCGGTACTCGGGGATGAAGCCCTGCAGGCCGAAGCGAATGCCCAGGGTCGCGGAAACGCCGTACTGATGGTGCGCCTCCATGACTATGGCCCGAATCACGTCGTTGATTCCGGGGCATAAACCGCCGCAGGTGACAATGGCGCATTTGGTTTTGCTGGGGTCGAAATAGATCTTGGGTCGCGGACCGGACTCCTCGAAGGTATAGTACGGCGAGCCGCCGCTTTCATCGAGAATCTCCTCCCCGATGTGCATGGTTACTTTGTTTCCCTCCGGCACAAAGGTACCGAAAGGCAATGGCGAACCGATTTTCGCCTCGCCCAAGGTATCGACTTCAGCGATAATCGGTTTCCACTCTTCAGTCATAAAACAGCTCCTTGAGGCGATCCCGCTCCTTTTCTCACTTGTAAAATCCCTTGGAGTTGGATCGCTCGGTATTGCGCATCAGATTCATATACCGGTTGGCAGCCGACTGGGCCATCCGGTTCAGAATCACATCTAGATCGGATTGTTCGAGAGCAAGATTGAGCTCTGGATTGTCTCGCAGGTGCTGGCTCAAACGATAGGGGGGTTTACTCTCGGGATCGAGTGATATATCTTCATAATGGATTTTGATCTTCTGGTCAAAGATTTTCTCGAAAAGCTCCATTACCGCATACACAAAGAACTTTTTCACATCTTCCGTGGACTCGGCCTTGTTCAAGCGGTCCCGGTAAAGTGAACGCAGCTCGTTCTCATACTTGGTAAAGGAAAACCGTTCGGACATATCAGTCCCCCTGTTTCGTTGAAATCCCCGATGAAATGAAATCCCCACCTTGGGGCAAAGCATACGTCAGAGAACAGCCTTTGACAACAGTGCTGGGCAACCATTTCCCGGCTGGGCTCGAATGAAGCTTCAAGCAAAATTGCCAATGTGTCAGCGCAGCCGGAGGCAGAGCTGACAGGAGGAGACATTCCATGCAGACCCTCAACGTTTCCACCTCGAGCCGCGAAGAGCTCGTGGACCTCACTGACAAGATAAAAAGCCTGGTTCGGAAGAACAAATGGGAACAGGGGATGATTATTGTCTTTTGTCCCCACACCACGGCCGGAGTGACCATCAACGAAGCCGCAGACCCCAGCGTGGTTCGGGACATCACAGTGACCCTCAAGGGGCTGGTGCCGCAACGAGGCGATTACCGCCACCTGGAGGGCAACAGCGACGCCCACATCAAATCCTCCCTTGTGGGCTGCAGCGAGCAGCTCATTGTGGACAACGGCTCTCCTGTGCTGGGCACCTGGCAGGGGATATTCTTTGCCGAGTTCGACGGCCCCAGGCAGAGGAAGGTCCACGTCAGCTTCCTTTCCGGAGCTGAGTCATGAATGAGGCCTCTTCTGTTTTCCAGCAAATCGCCAAGGACTATCTGGCTGAGATCGCCCGCCTGGATTGGCAGCCCAGGGCGGAGCGCTTGGGCGCCGCCTCCAGTCAGCAGGAGCTGGGCATCCCTCTCTTCGGCCGGACCTATCGACTCACCCGAGAAGGCATATTCGATCCGCAGGGAAACCGGCCGAGCCATGCGGTGAGCGTCGTCCTCTGCAAGTATGTCCTGCTCTGCCCGGATAATCCGTCCCGGATGGGCGACTGGGTCACCTTTAAGGATTTCAAGGACGCCGCCCCCTTTGCCGGGGCCTTTAGAAACAACGTGGAACGCTCTCTGGCCAACCATTTTTCCAGCCGGCTCTCCGATCTGGACTCGGTCTGCACCGAGCTCGGGGGCTTTGTTCCGCAGACCGATCTCTCCTATGAGCTCATCCGCCAGTTCAGAGCCCTCCCCCGCGTGGACCTCAGGCTCCTGTTCAACGACCAGGACGAGGAGTTCCCTGCGGAGTCCACCCTGCTCTTCCCGGACAACGGCTCCCAGTATCTGGATATGGAGTGCCTGGCCATCCTGGGCTGGCTTCTGGCGGATCTCCTGATCCGCAAAGGCGGCGGCCCCGGAGCGGCGCTGATGTGAAGCGCAGAGCGCATGGCGCAAAGCGCATAGCGAAGAGGGGAAGATGCGGAGACCGCTGGAAGACAGAGAGCCTCCACCCAACGCGGCCGATTTCATACAGTCAGAAGTCTACAATGCACAGGGAAGCAGCAACATGCGGCTCACAGGAAGAAAGGCGGTAAGGTGTGGCAATAAAAGTAGTGAACATAATCGAACAGCGGCCCTATCTATCCTACTGATAACTACCAAAATACGCCGATAAATCCCATAAATATGCGTTAATGCTTAATCTATCCCATAGCCCAGGCTCTAGGCTCTTCTCTCCCCTCTTCCACGGTCTACGGTTCTTCAGGCGGTCTATGGACTACGGCTCTCCCCTCTTCCACTGACTACAGACCACCGACAACCGACCACCCTCTTCCTGCGCTCTTCCCATAGTCTCGCCAAATCTTCTCGATCTCGGAGGCGGGCACTGGATCGGCTATGTAGAAGCCCTGCGCCAGGTCGCAGCCGCAGGACTGCAGAAAATGAACCTGCTCCTGCCTCTCCACACCCGCAGCCAGAACCTTCTTGTCCAGAGCGCGGGCAATGTCCACCAGTGAGGCAAATGAACTCGTCCCCGCTGAAGCGGGCGTTGGAGCCCTCTTCGCGAACAGCGCACTTCAGGCGCTCTCCCATTTTCTGGATCAGCTCGTCCCCGGCGGTATGGCCCAGGGTATCCTTGATGAACTTCAGCCCGTCCATATCGATAAAAAAGACCGCCATTCTCTGCCCGGCCGGCTGAAATTGTCCTTGTTGACCGCAACGCTTTCTGTTACAAGATGAAGTCCGCAACCGGGCTTTTGCCCTTTGTGCGGCACCAAACCCTGCCTGCCAGACGAGGCAGGAAACGTAGGGATCATAAAGCCCATTCCCAGACCCAGGATTACCAGAGCCCATGAGCCCCAAAAAACAGGATACGAGACCCCCCTCTCCGTTTCACCGCTTGCGCGATCTGGATCGCCAGATCATCGATCTCCTCAGCCGCAGAAGCGAGGCGCTCATCAGCCACCTGGAGGATCGGAAAGCGCGCGGCCTTTCCCTGACCGATGCCGATTTTGAAAAGCGGTTGTGGAAGATCTGGCAGGAGAAGGGCGAGCTCAAGGAGCTCGACAGCAAGCTTCTGCGCAAGCTGTTCAATCTGTGCAACAGCCTAGCCTATGAGCGGGTGGAAAGACAGCCCGACCGGGAGTTTTTGCTCTGGCCGAGCACAAAGCCGGTCCGCATCGAGCTGCCGGCGCCCAAGGATACCTGGCTTACCAGGATGTGGGCGGTCGCGGCAGCCGCAGCCAACGCAGAGCTTGAGCTGGACTCGGTGGTGCTCAACGACGGCCTCTACGAGCTGATCAAGGCCATGAACCAAGTCGGGGCCGGGTTCTCCTGGGAGAAGACCCGGGTTCTGCACACCCCCTCCCAGGAAGGGATAAACCTGGATCGCAAGTCCATCTTTGTCGGCAGCGATCCCTTCAATCTGTACCTCCTGATAGGGCTGGCCGCCAGCAGCCCCGGCAATGTGAAGTTCGCCGGAGAAAGCTGGCTAAAGCACCAGGATCTGCGCCCTCTTTTGGAGCTGCTTCCCTTTCTGGGCGCCAGAGGCGTCTCCCTGGTTCCCGGCAGTGAAGGCCTTCCTTTGCGCCTTGAATCCAGCGGCCAGGTAAAAACGAGCCTTCCCCTCCCTGCGGAGGCTCCGCCGGATCTTATCTACGCCCTGGTCTTCTCCCTGGCCTTCTTCGACTCGGATCAGGAAGAGATTCAGGTCACCTGGTCCAGCGAGCAGCCCCCCAACGATCTCCAGGAGGTCCTGTCCCTGCTCCAGTCCTGCGGCATCGAAGCCGGCATGGACAGCCAGTCCATTCGCATCCAGCCGGGCCGGCCGAAACAGCCCCGAAGACCCGAGATTCCGTCGGATCCAGCATTGAGCAGCGTGGTGCTGGCCATGCCGCAAATTCTCGGCGGAGAGGCCCTACTGCAAGAAGGGTCTCTGCCGGAAGCCCCGCGCTACGCCGCCTGGCAGAGCCTGCTTCAGGAGTTTGGCCCGCTCATCCAGACCACTGAGCGGGGCATCGAATCCTGCCCCGGCACCCCGGCCTCGGACATGCAGCTCGACTGCCGCAGCCGTCCGGAGTGTTTCCCCCTGGGGCTGGCTTTTTGCCTCTGTCATCCCGACGGCGGTCTGGTTCTGGGCCCGCGGGGGGAAGACTTTGAGTTCGCTCTGGAGCTTCTGGACAAGCTGGCGCTTCCCTTTGAGGAGCAGAGCGAATCCATTCGTGTGCTGCAAAGGCCCCAAGGGCAGCCGGGCAAGGTGAGCATCACAGCGCCGCATTCCTTGTGGGGCCTGGCCATAGCCCTTGTCTCCCTGGTGCGGCCCAACATAGTGCTGCGCAATCCAGGCGAGCTCACCGGGCTGTGGCCGCAGTTCTGGAATATCTTCAAGGGGCTCCCGGAGCCGCAGAAGCGAATGCAGGAAAAGGAAACCCGGAAAAAGGATTCCGATGAGCCAAAGAGACGACGCATCCTGGTCTGAGGAGCTGGCAGCCCTGGACCGGGAGATGGAAGAGCTGCGCCGGGAGAAGAAGGAGTGCGAGGACAGTATACGGCAGCTTCGCAACCAGGAGGATCCCGGCACCGGAAAGTACTTTGCATCCGAGATCTTCCGGCAGCAGCAGCGCAAGCTGACCTTGGAGGTGGAGATCGAGTTCCGCCGCAAGCGGAAGAATCGGATTCTTCTGGCCCGGGAATGGAACACAGACGCCTAGCTCAACGGTCCACGCTCTCCGCTCTTCCCCTCTTTCCCCTCCCACGGTTTTCGGTCTACGGTCCACGGTCTACGATTCTTCCCCTCTTCTACGGGTCCCTATCTCCGCTTTTCCTCATCTTCCACAGATCTCTGTCTTCCTCGGTCTCCGCTCTTCCCCTCTTCCACTGACCACTGGCCTCTGACCTCTTTCTTCCACGCTCTTCCCCCTCTGTTCATCTTTTTCCCAAATTGCTAGCAGCTCAGGTCTTGACTGCCGCAACCAAATTCTTATTTCTTGGGCCGTGCGCAAATATCCGCCCTGGAGGCAAGTTGCCGGACCAAGGGCAATGAGACTGCGTAGCGGACACAATCTCATCCCGCACAATTTTCAACCCCTATAGAGGAGGTAGCAGCCATGAAGCTCAAGCCATTGCACGA
>CAZQPF010000062.1:0-19087 GCA_964595165.1 uncultured Desulfohalobiaceae bacterium | reverse complement strand
GGGTACCCGCCTTAAAGGGCAGCAGGTAGCTCTCTCCCGTTCCGGACCCGGCCAGGAGGCCGTTCTGGGCATCGATTCTGGCCATGACGATGCCGGGGGGCTTGCTGAAATCCTGAACCGGGTAGTTATGCTCCACCTTCTCCCGGTATTTGAGCCAGATGGGGGCAGCCGCACGGGAGCCGGTCTCGTACTTGCCCATGGGCTTTGGCTCGTCAAAGCCGACAAATACCCCGGTCAAAAGGTAGGGGGCGTAGCCCATGAACCAGGCGTCCTTCTGCTCGTCCGTGGTGCCGGTCTTTCCTGCCACCGGCCGGCCCAAGGCGCGCACCCGCCAGCCCGTTCCGCCCTGGACCACCTGCTGCAGCAGGTCGGTGATGATGTAGGCCGTCTGCCGGCTTATCGCCTTTTGCGTGCTCGGCTCCGAGGAGTAGATCTCGCTTCCCCAGGAGTCTTCCACCCGTAGGATCATCCGGGGCTTGACAATGGAGCCCATGCGGGCGAATCCGGAGAAGGCCTGGCAGAGATTGGTCAGCGTGACCGAGGCCGAGCCCAGGCTAACCGAGAGATCCCGGGGGAAATCAGCCTCCAGGCCCAGGGTCTTGGCCCGCTGGATCACGGAATCGATCCCTATCTGCCGGGCCACCCGAATAGTTACCAGATTGCGGGATTTGACCAGCGCGGTGCGAAGCAGAGTGGGGCCGAAGGTTCGGCGTTCATAGTTTTCCGGCTTCCAGGTGGAGTTGGTGCTCCTGTCGGTGTAGACGATGGGAGCATCGAGAACCATGGAGGCCGGAGTGAACCCGTTGTCCAAGGCGGCGGAGTAGACTATGGGCTTAAAGGCCGATCCGGACTGGCGCTTGGCCTGGGTGGCCCGGTTGAACTGGCTCTCCTCGAAGCTGTACCCCCCGACCAGGGCCAGCAGGTTGCCGGTCTCCGGGTCCAGGGAGGCCAAGGCCCCCTGCACCAGCGGTCTTTGCTCCAGGGCAAGCTGATAGCGTCCCTGCTTGTCCGGCTTCTCCTCCTGCAGCGAAGCCCAGACCACATCCGAGGAAGCAAGAACCTGGCGCGCATCCTTTATCTGAGGCACCTCCTCCGGGGCCTTTTCCGGGTTGATCTCGCGGCACCAGCCCATGGTGGAGACGTCGATCCAGCCGGTGGCGTTGCCGAAGCGCACCTCGGCTCCGGCCTTCTTCACCTTGTCCACCACGACCTTGGCCCACTTGCCCTGCTGCAGCTTTTGGAGCGCTTCCCCGGACCGGACGAGGAAGGCTTCCACCTCGGCGGTGCCGTTGAGCTCCTCCGCCGGACCGCGCCAGCCCCTGCGTTTCGTGGAGGCCTCCAGGCCGAAACGAACCGCCTTCTTGGCCGCCTTTTGATGCTCCAGGTCGGCTGTGGTGTACACCTGGAGGCCTCCGGTGTAGGTCGTCTCTTCACCGTAATGATTCACCAGCCAGCGCCGCACCTCCTCCATGTAGTACGGCCCGGTCTCCCAGGTGGGATCGGCCATGGAGGAAAACTCCAGAGGCGTCGCGGTGGCGTTCTGATACTCCTGCTGGCTGATCCAGCCCTGATCGAGCATCTGCTGCAGCACGTACTCCTGGCGCGAGCGGGCCCGTTCCGGGTGCGTATAGGGGTTGTATCTGGTCGGAGCCTTGGGCAGCCCGGCCAGCAGGGCAGACTCAGCCAGATTGAGCTCCCTGGCGTGCTTGGCGAAGTACTCCCTGGCCGCGGCCTCGACTCCGTAGGCCCCGTGTCCGAGGTAGATCTGGTTGAGGTAGATGGTCAGGATCTCGTCCTTGGTAAGGTGCTTTTCCAGCCGATAGGCCAGAATGGCCTCCTTGAGCTTGCGCTTGTAGCTCCGCTCCGGGGTGAGCAGCAGCGACTTGATGACCTGCTGGGTTATGGTGCTCCCTCCCTGGACGATGCTTCCGGCCTGAATGTTCTTGATCGCGGCCCGAAAGATCCCCAGAAGGTCGATCCCCTCATGCTGGTAGAAGGAGCTGTCCTCGGCCGCCAGAAAGGCCTTGGGAGTCGACTCGGCCATCTCATTGAGCGAGCGGAGAAAGCGTTTCTCTCGGCTGAGATAGCCCAGGATCTTCTTGTTTCTGGTGTACACCGTGGTGGTCAGGGGAGGACTGTAGTCGGTGATCTTCTCAATGCGTGGCAACTCCCTGGCCGCCCAGTAGTACACGCCCGCTCCCGTTGCCGCGGCGAGCAGAACAAGGACAGTAAGGACAACAGCGGCTATCTTGAATGCTTTCATGGCTGAGTCTTGGTCAATGTCCCGTTAAAAGAGAGCTTGCCCTTGCCCAAAAGATCGTGGAGGTGGACCACGCCCTGCAGCCGCATCGATCCGTCCACCACGGGCAGGACAGTGATGGCCCAGCGCTCCATTAAGTCCAGAAGCTGGGCCGCGCGCTGTCCCAGCTCACCGTAACGGGGCCGCCGGGTCATGTATCCGTTCACCTCGTCCTGCAGGGAGAAGGTGGAATGACAGACCAGCCTCCGCAGGTCACCGTCGGTGAGAATCCCCAGCAGCCTTCGTTCCTTGTCAACCACAACCACCGTGCCCAGACCGCAGCGGTCCAGGACGTGCAGGGCCTCCTGGAGACTCGTCCCCGAGGCGACCACAGGCAGATCCTCAGAGTGCATGATACGGCTGATGTCCAGGCTCAGGCGCCGACCCAAGTCTCCGCCGGGGTGATAGCGCTTGAAATCCTCCCGGCCGAAGGCCTTCCATTCAATGAGCCCCACGGCCAGTGCGTCTCCCAGGGCCAGGGTGGCGGTAGTGCTCGAGGTCGGGGCCAGATTCAGGGTGCAGGCCTCCCGGGGAACCCGGGTGGACAGGGCCGCATGGCTCATTTCCCCGAGCGTGGACCCCGGATTCCCGGTCAGGGCGATAATCTTGCTGCCCAGGCTGAGCAGGGTGGGGATGATCGCATTGAGCTCATCGGTTTCCCCGCTGTAGGAGATGGCTATGACCACGTCGCCCTGGCGGATCATGCCCAGATCGCCGTGGGCCCCTTCCACCGGATGGAGAAAAAAGGCCGGTGTTCCGGTGCTGCTCATGGTGGCGGCTATCTTGCGGCCCACGAGCCCGGACTTGCCGACCCCGGTGACCACCACCCGTCCGGAGCAGTTGGCCAGCAGGGACAGTGCCGTATTGAACTCCTCTCCGAGCTGGCTTTTGACCTCCTGCAGGCCTTGTATCTCCGTATCGAGCACTTGCCTGGCCAGCTCGATCCAGCTTCTGCTTGGCTCATCCATGGTTTTCTATCCTTCCAGCGAAAGTTTTCCGTAGCCCTTGCCCGGGCTCACCGAGTAGCTGCCCTGAAAGCAGGCCAGACAGTAGCCGCTGTCGGCTTCCACAGCCCGGAGCAAGCCGTTGACGCTCAAAAAATGAAGCGAATCCAGCCCAATGAATTTGGCAATGTCCTCCACGCTGTGGTTGGCGGCAATGAGCTCTCCTTTGGAGGAAAAGTCGATGCCGTAGTAGCAGGGATAGCGGATCGGCGGGCAGCTTACACGCATATGGAGTTCCCTGGCCCCGAGCTCGCGGAGCTTCTTGACTCGGGTCCGTATGGTGGTGCCCCGGACAATGGAGTCCTCCACAATGATGATCCGCTTGTCCTTGATCATCTCCTTGACCGGGTTCAGCTTGACCCGGACCCCGAAATCGCGCATATCCTGCGAGGGCTGAATAAAGGTTCGCCCCACGTAGTGGTTGCGGATCATGGCGTTTTCATAGGGAAGCTGCGCCTGCTGGGCATAGCCCACTGCGGCGTAGACCCCGGAGTCGGGAAAAGGCATGCAGAAATCTGCCTCCACCGGAGCCTCCTGAGCCAGAACACCGCCCATATGCTTGCGCCGAAGGTAGACGTTTTCCCCAAACACGGTGGAATCCGGCCGGGCGAAGTAGATAAGCTCAAAAATGCAGGACTTGCGCTCTGCCTTTTGCCCGAGCTGCCAGGAGGTGAGCTGGCCGTTCTGGATGACCACCATCTCTCCCGGGGCCACCTCACGGAGATACTCCGCCTCGAGGAGATCCAGAGCGCAGGTTTCCGAGGCCAGCACATAGGTTGACCCCACCCGTCCCAGGACCAAGGGGCGAAAGCCTTGTGGATCGCGCACCCCAATGAGCTTGTTGTTGGCCTGCAGGAGAAAGCAGTAGGCCCCGCGCACTTTTTGGCAGGCCTCGATAATGGCCTCCTCCAGGCTGCACCCGTTCATGCTCTTGGCGATGAGGTGCATGAAGATCTCGCTGTCCATGCTGGTATGGAACAGCGAGCCCTCGGCTTCCAGCTCCTGTCTGAGCTGCACCGTATTGACCAGATTGCCGTTATGGCAGATAGCCAGATGCTGATCCCGGAAATGGACCACAAAGGGCTGGGCGTTCCGCAGTAGAGAGGCCCCGGTGGTTGAGTAGCGAAGGTGGCCCATGGCCACCTCGCCCTTGAGCTCGCGGCCAAGATGCCGCTCGTTGAAAACATCGGCCACCAGGCCCATGCCGCGCTGCTCCCTGATCCTGCTCCCGTCCCAGGTTGTGATGCCTGCACTTTCCTGACCCCGGTGCTGCAGGGCGTAGAGCCCAAAATAGGCCATCCTGGCCGCTTCCATGTGGCCGTATATGCCGATAAGTCCGCAGTACTCTTTGATCATTCCCAGTCTCCTCAGGCCTGAACCATGCCGTAGTATTCCTGAAGGCTCTTGACGTCCAGGCCGCGTCCCTGCCGTTTCTGCAGGGCCAAAGCCATGGCCTTGGCCCCGGCCAGGGTGGTGGTGTAGGGGATATTGTACAGGATGGTGGCCTGCCGGAGCGAGGAGGAGTCCTGGAAGGTCATCTTTCCGGAGGAGGTATTGATCACCAGATCGATATCCTTGTTCTTGATCATATCTATGACGTTGGGCCTTCCTTCGTAGACCTTGCTCACCCGGTCGGTGCCAATGCCGAACCGCTCCAGATACTCCCCGGTCCCCCTGGTCGCCACCAGGGTGTAGCCTAGCTGGTGAAAAACCCTGGCCGGTTCGACGACGTTCGGCTTGTCCCGATCGTTGACCGAGATGAAGATCTTCCCCTGGCTGGGAAGAATCTGGCCTGCGGCGAGCTGCGACTTCATAAAGGCCATGCCGAAGCCGTCATCCACGCCCATGACCTCTCCGGTAGAACGCATCTCCGGACCGAGCAGGATGTCCACTCCGGGAAAGCGGCTGAAGGGGAGCACCGCCTCCTTGACCGAGGTATATCCCGACTTGCGCATGGACCAGGGATCAAGCTCCTTGAGCCGCTCTCCCATCATCACCCGGGTAGCGATCTTGGCCAGAGGAACGCCGGTGGCCTTGCTCACAAAGGGAACCGTACGCGAGGCGCGCGGATTGACCTCCAGGATGTAGATCTCGCTCTCCTTGATGGCGAACTGGATGTTCATCAGCCCCCTGACCTGAAGCTCAGTAGCCAAGGCCCTGGTTTGCCGCTTCAGCTCCTCGATGAGCCCTTCGTCTATGGTATGGGGCGGAAGAACACAGGCCGAGTCCCCGGAATGCACCCCGGCCTCTTCGATATGCTCCATGATGCCCCCGACGTAGGTATCCTCTCCGTCGGACACGGCATCCACGTCGATCTCGATGGCGTTCTCCATGAACTTGTCCAGGAGGATGGGATGGTCCGGGGAGATGATCACCGCCTCCCGGAAGTAGTTCTTCAGATCCTCTTCATCGTAGACGATCTCCATGGCCCGGCCGCCCAGAACATAGGAAGGCCGCACCACGAGGGGATAGCCAATGCGCCGGGCGATCCTGAGGGCCCCTTCCTCGGTGACCGCGGTGCCGTTATCCGGCTGCTTGAGATTCAGGGTGTTCAGGAGCTCGTGAAAGCGCTCCCGGTCCTCGGCCCGATCGATGCTATCCGGTGAGGTGCCGATGATGGCAACCTTGTTCTTCAGCAGGGGTACGGCCAGGTTGAGGGGCGTCTGGCCGCCGAACTGGACGATCACGCCTTCCGGTTGCTCCTGCTCAATGATGTTCAGCGTATCCTCCAGGGTGAGCGGCTCGAAGTAGAGCCGGTCCGAGGTGTCGTAGTCCGTGCTCACCGTCTCCGGATTGGAGTTGACCATGATCGACTCCACGCCCATATCCCGCAGGGAGAAGGAGGCGTGCACGCAGCAGTAGTCGAATTCGATGCCCTGTCCGATACGGTTGGGACCGCCTCCGAGAATGACCACCTTTCGATTCCGGCTCTCCCGGCTCTCGTTTTCCCGCTCGTAGGTAGAGTAATAGTACGGGGTATAGGCCTCGAACTCGGCCGCACAGGTATCGACGAGCTTATAGGTAGCCAGCAATCCATGGCTTTTACGGGCCTTGCGGATCTCCTCCTCTTGCAGGTTAAACAGCCTGGCCAATTGGAGGTCGGAGTAGCCCAGCTCCTTGGCCTCCCGGAGCATGGCCCCGCTGGACCGGGAATCGAAAAGATCGGGATCCTTGCCGGCCCATTCCTTGAGCCGGGCTTCGAAATCTACAAGCTCCTTGATCTGGCGCAGGAACCAGGGATCGATTCCGGTTGCCTCCTGGAGCTCCTGCTCTCCCAGGCCGCTGAGCATGGCCAGGCGGAGAAAGTGAATCCGCTGCGAGTTGGGGGTGCGCAGCTTGGCCATGATGGTTTCGTAGTCCGGGATCTGAGGAGAGAAATCGTTGGCCATACCGGCCAGGCCGGTCTCCAGAGAACGAAGCCCTTTTTGCAGTGCTTCCTTGAAGGTCCGGCCGATGGCCATGGTCTCGCCCACGCTCTTCATGGAGGTAGTCAGCATGTCCGGGGTGCCCATGAACTTTTCAAAGGTAAACCTGGGCACCTTGACCACGCAGTAGTCGATGGAGGGCTCGAAGGAGGCTACGGTCTCCCGGGTGATGTCGTTGGGGAGCTCGTCCAGGGTATAGCCCACGGCCAGCTTGGCCGCGATCTTGGCGATGGGGAATCCGGTGGCCTTGGAGGCCAGGGCAGAGGACCGGGAAACGCGGGGGTTCATTTCGATGACCACCATGTCCCCGTCCTCCGGATTGATGGCGAACTGAACATTGGACCCCCCGGTCTCCACCCCGATCTCGCGCATGATGTCCAAGGAGGCATTGCGCATGGCCTGGTACTCCTGGTCGGTCAGGGTCTGAACCGGGGCCACGGTGATGGAGTCGCCAGTATGAACCCCCATGGGGTCCAGGTTCTCTATGGAACAAATGATGACGCAGTTGTCGTTCTTGTCCCGCATGACCTCCAGCTCGAACTCCTTCCAGCCGAGCAGGGACTCCTCGACCATCACCTCATTGGTCATGCTGGCGCTCAGGCCCTTATAGGCGAACTCCTCCAGATCCTCCTTGTTGTAGGCCACACCGCCGCCGGTGCCACCCAGGGTAAAGGCCGGCCTCAGGATGACGGGAAAATCCAGGCTTTCGCCCAGGGTGCGAACCTCTTCCAGGCTGCGCGCAATCCCGCTTTTGGGAACCTTGAGTCCGATGTTGTCCATGGCCTGCCGGAACTGACGCCGGCTTTCGGCTTTCTGAATGACCTGCAAAGAGGCCCCGATGAGCTCCACACCGTACTTCTCCAGAACCCCCATCTCGGAAACAGCCACCGCGGTATTCAGCCCCGTCTGTCCCCCCAGGGTGGGCAGGAGCGCATCTGGACGCTCCTTGGCGATAATGGCGGCCACGCTTTCCGGGGTGATGGGCTCCAGGTAGGTGCGGTGGGCCAACTCCGGATCGGTCATGATGGTGGCCGGATTGGAGTTGATGAGCACAACCTCGTAGCCTTCCTCACGGAGGGCTTTGAGGGCCTGGGTCCCGGAGTAGTCGAACTCGCAGGCCTGTCCGATAATGATCGGTCCGGATCCGATAAGCAGTATTCTTTTCAGGTCACTTCTTTTGGGCATGCGTCTCGCCGTGCATAGGTTAGAGGTTGAGGATGCACTCGCCTCGCGACCGGTTCCCCTATACTCCATCAAAATCCATCGGGCAAGCCGGCAATGGGCTCGCTTTGCTCGCCTCTTGCCGGCTTACTGGGAAGCAAGGAATGCAAGCTGCCTCAAAGCTGCTGGAAAACATCAATGTTTCCGGCAAAGCCTAAGAGTCCGGAGGGGGCAGGGATCCCCCATGAGCAAGCCTCAGCAAACCGAGGGCCGGAAGTCCCAAGGCGCAACAGAGCCCGGTGACCGGTTCGCAATTTGGTATGATGGTTCATAGGAGCCTTGAGGTATTGACACAAGCGCGGGAAGTGTATAGAGATTCGTAAAAAGTTAGGCGATCCAAACATCAATGCTGGAGCTGACTATGAGTGCCTTTCCACTAAACCATTTTCCCAGCGGGAGCAAGCTGACCATTGCCTCCTTCACCGGCGGCAGGGGGGCGAGATCCAAGCTCTACGCCATGGGGCTGACACCGGGAACCACGGTATTCCTCACCTCGGGGCGCAACGGCCCCTGCCGCATGAAAGTGAGGGACTCCGAACTCGTGCTCGGCCAGGGCTTGGCCGAGAAGATACTCGCCTTCGAGGCCGAGTGATCCGGACAGAGATGATATAAGCTCTCCCAAGGGCAGGCCGGAGGCCTGCCCTTGTTTTTGGGTCCATACCTGCATGGCGGGCACACCGTGCTCCTTGAAACCCATCGCCGCACACTGCCGAGGAAGGCAAGCCTATGAACGCGCAAACCATCAATCTCCGCCATTTGGGCAAAAACCAGCCGGCCCGGATCGTCTCCATCAAGGCCGGAGGGGAGCTTGGCCGCAGGATCCGGGACATGGGGCTCTTGCCCGGTGTAGAGATCATTGTAGTCGGGCGGGCGCCGCTCCGCGATCCGGTAGCTTTGAAGATCCACGGCTTCACCCTGACCTTGCGCAACAACGAAGCCGACTTCATTCGGGTAGAGCCCCTGGAGCAACAAAAGGCTTGACGGCTCTTGCGGAGCGGTTACTGTACAAGGTATGAACTCCTTATCCCTGCAGCAAATAGAGCCTTTTTGCTTCCAGATCCCCAAACAGGGGAACATGGTCGTTCCGGCCAGATTCTTCGGCTCGCCCGCACTCATCGAGGCCATCGACGCTAAGGTCTTCGAGCAGGCTACCAATGTAGCCTGCCTGCCCGGCATTGTGAAGGCCTCCCTGGCCATGCCTGATGCCCACTGGGGCTACGGCTTTCCTATCGGCGGCGTAGCCGCCTTCGACCCGGATCGCGGGGGAGTGGTTTCCGTGGGGGGCGTGGGCTACGACATCTCCTGCGGGGTGCGAACCATACGCACCGGACTGTTGCGCCAAGAGGTGGAGCCGGTCTTGGAGGCCCTCATCAATGAGTTGGCCCGGGAGATTCCTGCCGGTGTGGGCTCGGAGGGAGTGCTCAAGCTGAGCGGAGCCAAGCTGGACCGGGTGCTGAACGAAGGCGCGGCCTGGGCGGTAGGCAACGGCTACGGCACGAAAACGGATCTGGAGTTCATCGAGGACCAGGGACGCGTAGCAGGAGGCAATCCGGACAAGGTTTCAGAAACGGCCAAAAAACGGCAGAAACGGCAAGTCGGCACCCTGGGCTCCGGCAATCACTACCTGGAGGTCCAGTACGTCAGCCAAGTCTATGATCAGCCGGCCGCCCAGGCTTTCGGCCTTGCCGAGGACGATGTGCTGGCCACTCTGCATTGCGGCTCCAGGGCCCTGGGGCATCAGATAGGAACCGACTACCTGAACATTCTCGGGCGAGCCGCCAACAAGTACCGCATTCACCTGCCCGAACGGGAGCTCGTCTGCGCCCCCATCGACTCGCCGGAAGGCCGCGACTACTTTGAGGCCATGGTCTGCGGGATCAATTGCGCCCTGGCCAACCGGCAGGTTCTGGGCCACCTGGTCCGCGAAAGCTTTGAGCGGGTCATACCCGGGGCCAGGCTCTCGCTGCTCTACGACATAAGCCACAACACCTGCAAAGCGGAAACCCACGCGGTGGAAGGCAAAAAACGCCTCCTCTACGTCCATCGCAAAGGGGCCACGCGGGCCTTCGGGCCCGGCCGCGAGGAGCTGCCGGCAAGATACCGCCAACAGGGCCAGCCGGTGATCATCGGCGGCAGCATGGGCACCGCCTCCTACATACTCTGCGGCCTGGAGCAAGGACAGGAGATGGCCTGGGGCTCAGCCTGCCACGGCGCGGGACGAGCCATGAGCCGCAGGCAGGCCCTAAAGCGCTGGAAGAGCAAGGACGTGATCCACAGCCTTAGGGAGCAGGGGATTATTGTTCGGGCGGCCAGCAAGAAGGGAGCGGCAGAAGAGGCGCCGCAGGCCTACAAGGACGTGGATCTGGTGGTGGACTCCACCCACGCCGCAGGCCTGGCCAAGAAAGTGGCCCAGCTCAAGCCCCTGGCCTGCATCAAGGGATAAAACACAGTACAGCCTCTGGCTGCCCTCGAATAAATTCCGGTTAGGAAGTTTTATACGGGCTTAGCTCATGATTCCCAAGTGATGTGCAGGAAGGATAAGAGGATGGCCGGAGCCATAAGAGAAAGTCTGTTATCGAGGGGGCTGGATTGGTTTGTATTCCATTTTGCAACCAGAGCGATTTCTGTGATTCACAATAATCAAGAGCTCTTTCGCCCATTTGAGGTCCCTTTGATTGCAAAATTAAATCAGCTCACTCTGGAGCCCGGCTCCACCTCCAGGCTGGGCTGGACAAGCCCCAGCCCATTCTCGTGATGCACCGCCAGGACCATGCCTTCGGACAGTGAGCCCCGCAGCTTGCGCGGCTTGAGATTGGCCACAACCACCACCTGCCGGCCCAGAAGATCCTCCGGGGCATACTCCCCGGCCAGACCGGCCACGATCTGTCTGGGCTCAGCTTCGCCGATATCCACCCTGAGCCGGAGCAGGCGATCGGCCTTGGGGTGAGGCCCGGATTCGATCACCGTTCCCACCCGCAGCTCCAGCTTTTGAAAGTCCTGAAATTCTATCTCTTCCGCTCGGCTCTCCTCTTGCGTCTTCACTGAATCCTCCGACTTTTGCTCCCCGGCCTCAGGCTGGAACTCCTGGCGGGGGAAAAGATTGGACTTCTTGGCCACTTGGCTCCCGCCTTCCAGCAGCTGCCAGGAGGAGGCCTCCTCCCGGAGATCCAGGCGCGAAAGATCGAGCTGCAGGCCCAGCTGGGAGCACATGGTCTCCGCCGTCCCGGGCATGACCGGCCACACAGCCAGGGCGATCCGCTTCAGGCAGGCCAGCACCATGGCCATGACCGTGGCCAGCCTCTCCTTTTCACCCTGCTTGTTCAGGCTCCAGGGAGCCATCTGATCGATATACTTGTTCACGCCGCGAACAAACTCCCATAAGCACTCCAGCCCTTCAGCCGTCTGAAAGCTCTGGAAGCTGCTCATGAACCTCTGCAGCGCGTCCTTTCCCAGAGCGATGAGCTCCTGGTCCTCGGCCCTCAAGTCGGAGCCGGCCTCAGGGACCTGTCCCTGGAAGTACTTATGGGTCATGGCCAGGGACCGATTGAACAGATTGCCCAGATCGTTGGCCAAGTCCGCATTGAACCGATTGACCAAGGCCTGCTCGGAAAAGTTGCCGTCGTGTCCGAAATGCATCTCGCGCATCAGGAAGTAGCGGAACCCGTCCAGACCGTACTTCTTGCGCAAGGCGAGAGGCTCCACCACATTGCCCAGGCTTTTGGACATCTTCGCTTCCTCGACCTTCCAGTAGCCGTGCACGCGCAGCCCCTTATAGGGCGCAATCCCGGCGGCTTTGAGCATGGTGGGCCAGAATATGGCGTGGGGCTTGAGAATGTCCTTGGCCACCACATGATGCGAGTTGGGCCAGAAGGCGGCGAACTTCTCTCCCTCCGGCCAGCCCAGGGCGGAAATATAGTTGATGAGCGCATCGAACCAGACGTACGTCACGTAGCGGGTGTCGAAGGGCAGCTCGATGCCCCAGGTGAGACGGGTCTTGGGCCTGGAAATGCACAGATCGTCCACGGGCTCCCGGAGCATGGCCAGCACTTCCTTGCGATAGCCCTCCGGCTGGATGAAGTCCGGCCTGGCCTGGATGTACTCCCGCAGCCAGTCCTGATAGCTCCGCATGCGAAAGAAGTAGTTCGTCTCCTGGATATACTCCAGCTCTTTTTGGTGATCCGGGCACCTGCCTCCTTCGAGCTCCCATTCGGTGTAGAAGCACTCGCAGCCGAAGCAGTAGTAGCCCCCGTAATCCCCGTAGTAGATGTCCCCGTTGTCGTAGACCTGCTGCAGGATGCGCTGCACGCAGGCCACATGCTCCGCCTCCGTCGTCCGGATGAAGCGGTCCGGCTCTACGCCGAGCTCGGGCCACAGCTCCTTGAACTGGCGGCTGATGGCATCCACATACCCCTGGGGCTCCTTGCCGTGCTCCTCAGCGGCTTGAACGATCTTGTCCCCATGCTCGTCGGTACCGGTGAGAAAAAACGTATCCTTACCGGTCAAGCGCTGGAAGCGATTGATGCAGTCAGCCAGGATGGTGGTATAGGCGTGCCCGAGATGCGGCCTGGCATTCACGTAGTAGATGGGCGTGGAGATGAAGAAGGTTTCCACTCGCGCTGGCCTCCCCTATTTCTTTTTCTTGGCTCTAGGCTTTCTGCGGCGCCTTCCGGAGCGGGAGCCCTGTTTCTTCTTCCGCCCCTGGCCCTCTTTCTGCTCCGATTCCTCCCGGGAAGGACCGGTCTCCTGGGCGGCTGCCTTGGGAGGCTCTTCTTGAGGGGCCTCCTTGGCTTTGCCTTTCTTGGCTGCGGGGCCCGCCCCGGATTGGCCCCCCGGCGGCCGGCCCTTTTCCTGAGGGACTTTGGCAGAGGGGTTCAGCTCCTGACTCGTGGAGAGGTCGGCCCACTCCGGCAAGGTGATCTCCTTCTCCTCTCCGTCCCCGGAGTCGATGATCAGGGAATCCCGGAACAGATTGGCGCGCAGCACCTTTATCTCGCCCACTGATGTGTCGTAGCGCTTGCCCACCTTGGGGCAGCGGCGCTGGAAATCGGCGTAGGTTTCCTTTTCGAAGTTGAGGCAGCAAAGAAGGCGACCACAGGTTCCGGAAATCTTGGAAGGATTCAGGAACAGCTGCTGCTCCTTGGCCATCTTGATGGTTACCGGCTCGAACTTTTTGAGGAACTGATGACAGCAGCAGATGCGGCCGCAGTTGCCGATGCCCCCCAGAATCTGGGCTTCATGGCGGACGCCGATCTGGCGCAGCTCAATCCTGGTCCGGTACTCATTGACCAGGAGCTTGACCAGCTCTCGGAAGTCGATGCGGGTGGGCGCGGTGAAGTAAAAGACGATCTTGCTCTGATCGAACCGGACCTCCACGTCCACGAGCTTCATGTCCAGCTCGAGGTCCCTGATCTTCTCCCGGCAGAAGGCAAAAGCCTTGGCGGCCAGCTGATCGTTGTCCTGCTGCTGATGGAAGTCCTCTTCCGTGGCCGGACGCTCTATAGGCTTGACTCCGTTTTCCTCCAGTCCCAAATGGGGCGGAGGTTCCTCGCGAAGGGTTACCACCCTGGCCAGACCGGGGCCTTCGTCAGTGGTGACCACGACGTACCCACCTGAAAAGAGGCTGTATCCCGCGCTGTCGAAGTAGTATATCTGTCCTTGCTCTCTGAATTTGACGCCAACATATATTTGCATAGATCTCCTTGGAGATGATCGCCGGGCCGGAGCCGGAGGTCGTAAAGCGGCCTCTGCCTGCTGCCACGCCTTGGATCCCGGCGGGGCAGCTGCCTTTGATCCGAGTTGCCGCGCGCAGCGTCTTCCCGCCTCGGCTCCAGGCTCTTTGTCACCTGCACTTATCCTTGCGCCACCAGCTCCTTGAGCTTGGCCAGGGCCCGCTCGATGCCGGAGGGGTCGTTGCCTCCCGCCTGAGCCAAATCGGGGCGTCCGCCTCCGCTGCCCTGGACTTCCTTGGCCACTTCCTTGATCAGCCCCGGGGCGGTAAACTGGTGGTGCAGATCTTGACTTACATGGAGAATGAGCATGGCTTTGGAATCGCTCCCGGCGGCAAGCAAGACAATGCCGCTGCCGAAACCGGAGCGGACCTGATCCATGATATTGCGCAGCCCTTTCATGCCGGCGCTTTCCGGCAGATCGAGACGGGTGGCCAGCACCCGGATGCCGGAAACCTCCTCGGTCCTATCCAGAAGTCTGTCGCCTCCGGCTGAGGAGGCCTGGCGCACCTCAAGCTCTTCCTTTTCCCGGCTCAAGCGGCGCACCTGCTCCTGAAGCTCCTGGATCCTGGCGGGAACGTGCTCCGGTCCGGTTTTGAGCGCAGCCGCAGCTTCATAGACCCGGTCGCGCTGCCGGCGGTACTCGTTAACCGCGTTCCACCCGGTGGCTGCTTCGATACGCCGAATTCCGGCAGCCACGCCGGTCTCGGTGAGAATGAAGAAGCTCCCGGCCTGGCCGGTGGACTCCAGATGGGTGCCGCCGCAAAGCTCCTTGGATACCCCGGGGACCTCGACCACCCGCACCTCCTGCTCATACTTTTCGGCAAACAGACCCAGCGCCTCTTCCTGACGGGCCTGCTCATAGCCCATGATTTTCTTTTTCACCGGAAGATCGTCGAGTATGGCCTCGTTGACCAGATCCTCCACCTGCCTCAGCTCCTCGGGGCTCATGGGATGGATGTGGGTAAAGTCGAAACGGAACCGCTCCGCGCTCACCAGGGAGCCGGACTGCTTGACGTGCCCGCCGAGCACCTTGCGCAGAGCAGAGTGCAGCAGATGGGTGCAGGTGTGGTTCCGGGCGGTATCCATCCGGGAGGAGCGATCCACGCTCAGGTTGACCTCCTGCTCGCTGGAGAGCCTCCCGCTGTGCACCCGCACGTGGTGCACGACAAACTCCGCCGCTGGCTTGAGGGTATCCACCACGTAGGCCATGCCAGTCTCGGACAGAATCTGTCCCTGATCGCCGACCTGCCCTCCGGACTCGCCGTAAAACGGGGTCCGGGCAGTCACAACGTAGGCCTCTTCCTCTTCCTGCACCTCTTCTATATCCGAGCCGTTAAGATCCAGCAGCAGAACGATCCGGCTCGAGGTCTGCATATCGGAGTAGCCCACGAACTCGGTCTGATAGCCCGCTTCCAGGAAGCGGGCGAACTTGGCTCCCAGGTCCCGCTCCCCGCTGCCGCTCCAGGAGGCCTTGGAGCGCTGCCGCTGAACCTGCATGTAGTTTTCGAATCCGGCCTCATCAACCTCGAAGCCCTCCTTGGAGGCCACGTCGCGGACGATATCCACCGGAAAGCCGAAGGTGTCGTAGAGCTTGAACATGACCTCGCCCGGAATATGCTTCTCGCCCTGATTCCCGAGCCGGCTCAGCTCCTCCTCCAGGAGGTTCAGGCCCTTGTCCAGGGTCTTGCTGAAGCTCTCCTCCTCGCGGTGGACCACTTTGGACATAAACTCATTGCTCTTCCTGAGCTCCGGATAGGCCTCGCCCATCTCGCCGACCATCTGCTCGCAAACCTCGTGGAGAAAGGGCTCTGTCAGGCCGATGATGCGGCCGAAACGATATGCCCTGCGTATCAGACGACGCAGCACATAGCCCCGCCCCTCGTTGGAGGGAAGTATGCCGTCGGCGATCATGAAGGCGACGGCCCGGCTGTGGTCGGCGATAACCCGCAGGGCGGTATCCGTATCCCGATCCCGGCCGTACAGCACCCCTGCCTTGTAGGCCGTGCTGTGGATCAAGCCGGAAAACAGATCGGTATCGAAGTTGGAGGTAACCCCCTGGCAAACGGCTGCAATGCGCTCCAAGCCCATGCCGGTATCGATGCTCGGCTTGGGCAGCGGGGTCATGTTCCCGGATGCGTCCCGATCGTACTGCATGAACACCAGATTCCAGATCTCCAGATAGCGGTCGCAATCGCAGACCCCGATCTCGCAGTCCGGCCCGCAAGCCATATGCTCGCCCTGATCGATGAGGACCTCCGAGCAGGGGCCGCAGGGACCGGTATCCCCCATGGCCCAGAAGTTCTCGTCCTCGCCCAGGCGATAGATTCGCTCCCGGGGCAGCCCGATCACCCTCTGCCACAGCTCATAAGCCTCGTCGTCGTCGGTATAGACCGAGGCGAAAAGCTTTTCCTCCGGCAAGCCGAGCTCTTTGGTCAGATACTCCCAGGCCAGGCGGATGGCCCCTTCCTTGAAGTAATCGCCAAAGGAGAAGTTCCCCAGCATTTCGAAGAAGGTGTGGTGCCGTCTCGTCCGGCCCACATTCTCCAGGTCGTTGTGCTTTCCGCCCACCCGAAGGCACTTCTGGGAGGAGGTCGCCTTGTCATAGGGGCGTTTCTCCTGGCCCAAGAAGACCTTCTTGAACTGAACCATACCCGCATTGGTGAACAAAAGCGAGGGATCGTCCTTGGGCACCAGCGGAGAGCTGGGAACGATCTGATGGCCTTGCCTGGCGAAAAAGTCCAAAAAGGTGCGACGTATTTCTGATGCTGATATCAAGAGCCTCTCCTGATGCGAAGTTTGGAAATCCTATTTTTCCTCGCCGGCTTCCGGGCTTTCCTCTTCCACCGGATTGTTCTCAACAGCCACCTCTTTGAGGCCCAGATGCTCCAGAAGCTTATCCTCGATAGCCTGGCGAATGTCGGGGTTCTCCTGCAAAAAGGCCCGGACATTCTCCTTGCCCTGGCCCAAGCGCTCCGATCCGAAGGCGTACCAGGACCCGCTCTTGTCCACAATGCCATGGTCCACGCCCATATCCAGCAGCTCGCCTTCTCGGGAGATCCCGGTGCCGTAAAGGATATCGAACTGGGCCTCGCGGAAAGGCGGGGCCACCTTGTTCTTGACCACCTTGACCTTGACCCGGTTGCCGTAAACCTCGTCCTTGTCCTTGAGGGTCTGGATCTTGCGAATATCCAGTCGCACCGAGGAGTAGAACTTGAGGGCGTTGCCCCCGGTGGTGGTCTCCGGACTGCCGAACCCGGTCATACCGATCTTCATCCGGATCTGATTGATGAAGATAACCGAGGTCTTGGAGCGATGGATGGACCCGGTCAGCTTCCGCATGGCATGGGACATGAGCCGGGCTTGACCTCCGACCTGGGTTTCCCCCATATTCCCTTCCAGCTCCGCCTGAGGAATGAGCGCGGCCACGGAGTCCACGACGATGACATCCAGGGCTCCGGAACGTACCAGGAGATCGGCTATCTCCAGGGCCTGCTCCCCGTAGTCCGGCTGGGAGATGAGCAGCTCGTCGGTCTTGACCCCCAGCCTCCGGGCATAGCTGACATCCAGGGCATGCTCCGCGTCCACAAAGGCCACCGTGCCGCCGTTCTTCTGCGCCTCGGACAGAATCTCCAGGGAAAGGGTGGTCTTGCCCGAGGATTCCGGTCCGTAGATTTCAATAACCCGGCCGCGGGGAATGCCTCCCACGCCCAAAGCGATATCGAGCCCTATGGAGCCGGTGGGAACCACAGGCACCCGCTGATGGGCATCGTCGGAGAGATACATCACCGAGCCCTGCCCGTACTTACGCTCAATGGTGGTTAAGGCCGTTTTCAGGGCCTCTTGCCGCACATCCTCTTGGGAATTGCTGGATCCTTTACGGGCCATGACAGACTCCAGATAGGAAAGATTAATTAGAAACGAACAATCTAACAAATACGGAAGTGATGAGCAATAGCCGCACCTTGCCCATTCCCCCACCTATGCAGTAGACTGGAAGGCATGGAAACCACATACGATTGCCTCGTCCTCTTCTCCGGGGGGCTGGACAGCCTTCTGGCCGCCAAGGTCCTGCAGGAGCAAAACCTTCGGGTGCTCGGCCTTCATTTCACCAGCCCCTTTTTCGGCAGCCCGGAAAAAACCGCCCACTGGAGCAAGGAGTACGGCCTGGACGTCCTGCCGGTGGATATCGGGGAGACCTACACCCGGATGCTGCTAAACGGCTGTCGCTGGGGCTTCGGCAAAGGGCTCAACCCCTGCGTGGACTGCAAGATTCTCATGCTGCGCCTGGCCAAGGAAATGCTCGGAGCCTTCCAGGCCGAGTTCCTGGTCAGCGGCGAAGTAGTCGGCCAGCGCCCCATGTCCCAGCGTAAAGACACCCTGGGGCTCATTCGCAAGGAGGCCGGGGTGAGTGATATCCTGCTGAGGCCTCTGAGCGCTGCCCACCTGCCCCTCACTCCTATGGAGACCTCGGGGCGGGTCGACCGCAGCCGACTGCCGGCCATCCGGGGACGGGGCCGCAAATCCCAGCTCAAGCTGGCTGAAGAGCTCCGCATTCAGGAGGTTCCCACCCCGGCCGGAGGCTGCTTGCTCACCGACCCGGAAAGCGTCCGCCGCTTCTGGCCCTTGCTCAAAAACCTCCATCCGCCCAGGTGCGAGGACTTCGAGCTGAGCAAGGTGGGACGTCAGTTCTGGTGGAAGGGGCACTGGCTGGTCATCGGCCGCAACCGGGCGGACAACGAGGCTATGCTCAACCTGATCAGCAGCCGGGATATCGTTTTCAAGCTCCTGGACGTCCCCGGTCCTCTGGCTGTTGCCAGGCAGTACGAATCGCCGTGGCCCAGAGAGACGATCGAAAGTGCCGCCCGGTTCATGCTCGGCTTCTCCCCCAAGGCCAAAAGGGCCAAGGGGCAGGTCACCGTTCGCATCGCCTCCCAGGAGCAGGTGGAGGACCTGAGCCTCTCTCCTGCGACGAGCTCCTCGCAGCCCTGGGAGGAGCCAACCCGGGAGGAGTTCGATCAGGAAAAGAGGCAGTGGCTCACTTCTTATTAGCCTTGCGCTTCGCTCCGTCCTGCACCGGACGGACCCACTTGGAAACGAGCCCTTCCTGGAAGAGGTGCCTGGCGATGGCATCCACTCCTTGCAGGGAGATCTCCTTGCCCGGCCTGTCCTTAACAATGAGCAAGGGCACCCCGGAGTAGCCCCGGGCCTTGAAAAAGCCGGAGGCATGCTCCACGCTCTGCTTGAGCCTGTCCGGAATGCGCTTGGCCTTTCCGGCCCGGCCCGACTTGGCCTCAAGGACCAGGGTGAAGGGATTGATCGGCTCTTTGGCCTGCATCATGGCGGCGGCCAGCTTGGCCAGGTCCTCTCGGTCCCGATCCAGGGCGCACATGTGCCATCCCTCGGAGTCGG
>CAZQPF010000061.1:0-19801 GCA_964595165.1 uncultured Desulfohalobiaceae bacterium | reverse complement strand
AGATGGGCCAAAAGCTCCGGGGCCAAGCCGTTGCTGTCCAGCTTGAGGGGCAGCCCCAGATCGGCCAGGTCGCTTAGCAAGGATTCTATGCCCGGGACAACGGTTGGCTCGCCTCCGGTGACCACGATTCCGTCCAGCCAGTGCTTGCGCTGGGACAGACTAGCCAGCAGGCGTTCCCAGGGTATCCAGGGCAGCTCTTCCGGGCGGAGAACGAGGTCCGCGTTATGGCAGGTGGGACAGCGGAGATTGCAGGTACCGAAGAACAGTACACTGGTCACCTTTCCCGGCCAGTCGCAAAAGCTTACCGGTTCCAGGCCGCGCAGATAGGTTCCGGGATGCTCCGGATTGAGTTCCATAGGCGGTATTGCGCAGGTTTGAGAAGAGAGAAGGAAATAACGCGGGCTTAGCCTTTTAACCGCGCACCCTAGCATCGAACCTGCTTCCATTCAAGCACAACATTTGCCCGAGAAGCAGGGTCTTTTATATAATATTCTGATATAAAAGCATTTATTGTTAATAAGGGCAGCTCTGCTCCAGCAGGAAGGCCGGGTCCACGAGCTGGCCCAGGAGGCTCACGCCGAAATGGAGATGGGGACCGGTGGCGCGGCCGGTTTTCCCGGTCCGGCCGATAACCTCACCCCTGCTAACCTTCTGGCCGGGATGCACAAATATCTCGGAGAGATGAAAGTACATGCTCACCATGCCCCGGCCGTGATCGATGTACACCGATCTGCCGCTGAAGTAGTGGTTGTCCGTGAGCTGAACCCGCCCGTGATTGCAGGCCTTTACCTTGGCTCCGGCTCCGGTGCGCAGGTCAAGGCCTCGATGCGGGGAACGGGGCTTTCCGTTCAGAATGCGGCGCAGGCCGTAACGGCTGGAGACTTCCCCTTGAGCCGGACGCTGGAAGGGACATTTCCAGAACCGTTCCCCGGTAAAGCTGGAGAGTACGGACTGGACCTGTTTTTTCTCCTTTGCGTACCGCTTGAGGGTCTCCTGGCTCAAGGTGACCATCCGTTTCGGAAGGCTGAGGCGCTGCACGGGAAACTCCCGCTTCTGGAGGCGGATGGTCCGCTTCAGCTCGCGGCTGATCCCGAACTTTTCAGCCTGGACCCGAAGCGTCCTCTTCCCGGGCTCTTGGCTCTTTACATCAGAGCCGAGAAGCAGGCTGGCTGCAAAACGGTCACCGTCGGCTTGCAGAGGCAGCTCCACAGTTCGCTGCAGCCAGGTGATCCGTACGGCGCCGAAATCGACCTCGGAGCTGATGTGGATCTGGAAGGGAAGCCCGAGGCCCACTGCTTCCGGACTCTGGAGCCGCAGCGCATCCGGCTCCGCTGCCGCGGGCCAGGCCAGAGCAAGCAGCAGGCAGACAGCGGCAAGGAGTCGCAGCGGCCTAGTCTGCACCGGAGGCTCCTCTTTTCAGGTAAGCCGTTCCCTGGAATACGGCGCAGATCTGATCCGCTCCGTCGGAAACGGTCACCGAGTAGGTGGACAGCTTCCGCCCCGAGCTTATCTCTTCGGCCACTGCGGTCAAACTGTCCGTCTGCGGGGCCTGAATGTAGGAGATGGTGGCATTGATGGCCACGGCCACCTGGCCCTTGGAGTTGGAAGCCGCGGCAAAGGCCAGATCGGCCAGGGAGAAGAGCGCCCCGCCGTGCACCATGCCCAAGCCGTTGGTATGCTCCTGTCTCACCGGCATGATGGCCACGGCGCGGCCATTGTTCATTTCTCGGAGCTCAATGCCCAGATGGCGGGCGAATCGATCGCGCTGTGCAAAGCCTGCAGCCTGATCCTTGATGTTCATAGCTATCTCGTCTAAAAAAACAGATATGTAAGCGGCCGGAGCCGGGCCGAGCTAAGGGCCGGGAACCGGGGCCGTCAGCTTGGCCCGGGTTGCACAGAGGGTACGTGTGCTGGGAGTGAAAAGTCAACTCCAGGAGATGTTATGGCTGAGGTGGTAGCCATTTACGGAAGCCCGAGACGGAAGGGAAATACCTCCACCCTGCTTGATCACGCCGTCAGCGGCGTTCAGGAGGCCGGGCTGGAGGTGAAGCGGTTCTACCTGCGGGATCTTACAGTCAGCCCCTGTCTGGAGATCTATCGCTGCAAGAAGGACGGGGAATGCGCCATTGGGGACGATTTCCAGGTGGTCCGGGATGCTGTTTTGGAGGCCAAAGGCCTGCTTCTGGCCTCGCCGATCTTCTTCTACTCCGTGACCGCGCAGACCAAGGCCCTCATGGACCGCTTTCAGTCCCAGTGGGTCAAGAAGTACTGGATAGACGGGGTGGAGTTCGGCAAGTGGACTCCCAAGCGCAAGGGGCTGTTCATCTCCGCCGGAGCCACCAAGGGCAAGCGGCTCTTTGAGGGCACCTTGTTCACGGTGCGCTACTTTTTTGATACCCTGGATATGGAGCTCTGGAAGTCGCTCCTCTATCGGGGGCTGGATCGGGAGCAGGACGCGCTGTCCCATCCGGAGTATCTCCAGGAAGCCACGACAGCGGGGCGGGAATTCGCGGCCGCTCTGAGCCAGGGGTGAGCTCCCCTCGATCCTGACGGATTGTGACGCTGCAAGATATTGAGAGGATGCGGAGTGAAGCATTCGCAAAAAGTGGCTGTTATCGGAGGGGGACTGGCGGGCTGCGAGGCCGCCTGGCAGCTGGCCATCCGGGAGATTCCCGTCACCATCTTTGAGATGAAGCCGCAGAAGTACTCCCCGGCTCACACCAACCCGGACCTGGCCGAGCTGGTCTGCTCCAACTCCTTGAGGTCCGAGGAGGTCACCAGCGCAGTGGGGCTGCTCAAAGAGGAGATGCAAGCCCTGGACAGCCTCATCATGCACGCGGCTTTGCATAGCCGGGTCCCGGCGGGCAAGGCTCTGGCTGTGGACCGCAACGAGTTTGCCGCCTTGATTACCAGGAGACTGTGCGAGTCTTCACAGGTGGACATCGAGAGGCGGGAGATCGGATCGTTCCATGATGCCCGTCTTACCGGGTTCAGCCATGTGATCCTGGCTGCAGGCCCCCTGGCGAGCGATTCCATTACCCAGAGCCTTATCGACCGCATCGGCGGACAGGAGCTTTACTTTTACGATGCCATCGCACCCATCGTGAATGCGGACTCCATAAACTGGGACCGGGTGTTCTGGGGCTCCAGGTATGACCCGGAGTCCTTTGACTATCTCAACTGTCCGCTGAACGAAGAGGAGTATCACACCCTGCGCCAGGCCCTGCTCCACGGCAGACGGGTCCAGACCAGGTCCTTTGAGTCGGAGGTGCATTTCGAAGGCTGCCTTCCGGTGGAAACCCTGGCGGAACGCGGCGAGATGACCCTGGCCTTCGGTCCGCTCAAGCCGGTGGGGCTCAAGGATCCGAAAACCGGAGAGCAGCCTTTTGCCGTGGTTCAGCTCCGGGCCGAGAACCGGGCCAAAACCATGTTCAATCTCGTGGGCTTTCAGACCAAGCTGACCTATACGGAGCAGCAAAGAGTGCTGCGGCTCATCCCGGGGCTTAAGGAAGCCAGGTTCGAGCGCCTGGGGAGCATTCACCGCAATACCTTCGTCAACGCACCGCTCGTTCTGGACCCCTATCTGGAGCTCAAAAGCGCGCCAGGGATTTCTCTGGCCGGACAGATAACCGGGGTGGAAGGCTATGTGGAATCCGCTGCCTGCGGCCTGTGGCTCGGGCTGCGCTTGAGCCGGGAGCTGAAGGGATTTGAGGCGGGCCTGCCTCCGTCGGAAACCGCACTGGGGGGCTTGCTTTCCCATCTGCGTGCTCCGCAGAAGAGGTTTCAGCCCATGAATGTCAACTTCGGGCTGCTTCCTCCTCTGCAGGTCAGGGCCAAGAAGTCCAAGCGCAAAGAGCTCTACGTGCAGCGGGCTCGCGAGGAGCTGCAGCGATGGCTGGCAGAAGACAGATGACAGAGGACAGAAGACAGAGGGGAAGCTCAAAGAGAGACTCTACCTCTGATCTCGACAGTCAAGAGTTTTTGAATAATATATTGTTTCTACTGCTGATATTGACGAGCTGGTTTGACTGTGAATGCTTTTAGCTTATCTCTTTGATTTTTTTGTCTTAACTGTGAACCGTGAACTGTGAACTTTGAACTCTCAAGCTCTGATCAACCTGGCACTCAGGTTCGGAATTAATAGCTGGAGCTTATGCCGTAAACCCATTATATGATTCCCATGAATACTCTGAGATGATTTCTTCAAAACTGAGTGCCGGGTCAACCCGGCCATAGCGATGTCCCACACATGTTCATTAAAAATCAACAGATTGTAAAATTAACATTAAGTCAGATTTGCCGGAGGCAAGGCTGACTTGAGAAACTTGATCGCAGTCAGCCCCGCCCCGAAGCCGTTGTCGATGTTCACCACGCACACCCCCGGAGCGCAGGTGCTCAACATGCCGAGCAGGGCGGTGACGCCCTGGAATCCGGCTCCGTAACCCACCGAGGTGGGGACCGCGATGATCGGCTTGCCCAGCATGCCGGCGAGAACGCTGGGCAGCGCCCCTTCCATCCCGGCAACCACTATGAGCATCCTAGCCTGGCGCAGATCCTCCACATGGGCGTTCATGCGGTGCAGACCGGCCACGCCCACATCGGAGATGAGCCCGGCCCCCATGTCGAAGAACAAGGTGGTCCCCAGGGCTTCCAAAGCGACCGGGAGATCCGAGGCCCCGGCGGTGACTATGAGAATGTCCCCTCTCTTGGGCCAGGGAGGCTCCAGGGCCAGTGGCTTGTCCAGGGCGAACAGGCCCGGCTCGGGCCAGAAGCGGCCCTGGGGGAAGGCCTTCTGCAGCCGCTCCCCCTTGGCTGGGTCCAGCTTGGTTACCAGCACCGGAGTGCCATTGGCATTGAGCCCGGTGACTGCCTGCTCGAGCTGCTCTATGCTCTTGCCCAGCCCGAGCACCACCTCTCCCTGACCGGTTCGCAGCTCGCGGTGGGTATCCAGGGAGAGGCCGTGGCTCAGCTCGCGATAGGGAAAGGCCTGGAGCTCATCCAGGGCCTGCTCCGGCGAGGTGCGACCCGAGGCCACATCCTGAAGAATTTTCTTTATTGTCTGGGACATAGAGACCTTGAGAGTTCAAAGTTCCCAGTTCACGGTTCACAGTTAAGACAAAAAAATCAAAGAGATAAGCCAAAAGCAGTCTTAGTCAAGCCAGTTCATCAATAACAGCAACAAAAACAACGTGTTATTTGAAAACTTTTGACTGTGGAGATAGAGACTTTGGCCTATGAATTGCAAGAGTTGAGTATATCATTTTGAACCTGGATTGAAGCGAATCTTCCCGTTTTACATTTTCGATTGCTGACCGCAGCGCCTCGTTCTTCCCATGGCAGAAAACTGCTGGGCTGACAAGCGGTTTTTCTCCATGCTGAGCCATGATCAGGGGCTGCCATTTTTATGACACCAAAAGCTTGTTCTTCTTCCAGAAGTTTCCATTATGTCAGCGCAGCCGGAGGCTGCGCTCTGCCGGGAGATTTTCCATCTCTATGTCCGAAACGAGTGTCCTCTTCCTCGCCCGCACGGCTTTGCTGAGCGAGGTGTTTCCCCGCTTCAAAGAGGCTGGCGTTCAGGTGCTGCAGGCCAAAAGCCTGGAGCAGGCCTTGCAGGTGGTCCGCTCAGCTTCGCCCCTGCTCCTGCTCACCGAGCCCAGGCTCGAGGGCTACGAGGCTGCTGATCTCTTGTCGGCACTCAAGGATTTCGGCGCTGCTGCCCCGCCGGTTATCGTTTTCACCGATCAGGGCACGGCCGAAGAGGCCCGGTACTACATGGAGGCAGGGGCCAAGGACTATTGGCTGGCTCCGCTGTGTTTTGAAAAGATTCGCCTCCTGCTCCAGGAGCGCTCTTGGCAGGCCTCTCAGCCTGGACAGTCCCAAAGGCCTGCCACTCCTAGCAGCGGCATCATCGGCGAGCACCGATCAGTGCGCCGGACCCTGGCTCTGTCCCGCCGCATCGCTCCTTCCAAAGCCACGGTGCTCATCTCCGGGGAGTCGGGTACCGGAAAGGAGATGTTCGCCCGCTATATCCACAGGCAGAGCCCGCGTGCAGACAGGCCTTTCGTAGCCGTGAACTGCGCCGCCCTGCCGGAGCATCTGCTGGAAAGCGAGCTCTTCGGACACGAGAAGGGGGCCTTTACCGGAGCGGTGCATCGAAAGCCGGGCAAGTTCGAGCTGGCCCATTCCGGAACGCTTCTGCTGGATGAAATTTCGGAGATGGATCTCTCCCTGCAGGCCAAGCTGCTGCGTGTCCTGCAGGAAGGAGAGCTGGACCGGGTGGGGGGGACGGAGACGATTCGGGTCGACGTTCGCGTCCTGGCCACCACGAACTGCGATCTTCAGGCCCGGGTTGAGGCCGGTGATTTTCGCCAGGACCTCTACTTTCGGCTCAATGTCATCCCCCTTCGTTTGCCTCCCTTGCGGGAACGAGGCGAGGACGTGATCCGATTGGCTTACCATTTCATCGATCGTTTCAGCTCCGAGTGCAGCATCTCCGGGCTTAAGCTGTCCCCGGAGGCAGAGCAGTGGCTAAGAGAGAACGACTGGGCCGGGAACGTCAGAGAGCTGCAGAATCTCATGGAACGAGCCGTTCTGCTGGCCGGCAGCGGCCCCATTCGAACCGAGCACTTCCTCCTGGATGCCGGGCTCTTGGATCTTGATCTCGAGGACACCGATTCGGATCCCTGTTCCAGGCAGGCGGATCAGGCAGGCCCGCAGTGCGGCACTCTGTGCCAAGAGCCGGAGCTCGTACCGCTGCAGGAGATGGAACGGCGCCTTATACTACGCAGCCTGGATCATACCCAGGGCAACAGGACCCAGGCGGCAAAGCTGCTGGGCATCTCCGTGCGCACCCTGCGCAACAAGCTGAACGAGTACCGGGAGCAGGGGGCCGGCGTATAAGCGGATCTTTTTCCGGATCCCTTCCGGGGACGTTGAGTCTTGGGCTTCGATATGCTAGATCCCGTCAGGAAAGCGAGCTTTTCAGACGGGATCTTCTTTTTTTCTTGCATGGAGCGCCTATGAGTCTGCTAGCAACACAAGTAAGCGAGTTTCTGGAACAGAGCTCCTGGATCAGGAAGATGTTTGAGGCCGGGCACGAGCTGAAGAAACAGTACGGCGAGGATCGGGTCTTCGACTTCAGCCTGGGCAACCCCGATCTCCCACCGCCTCCGGTGGTGGGAGAGGCATTGCACCGGATTGCTGACCGAGCCTCCCGGCCTTACGCCTTCGGCTACATGCAGAATGCCGGCTTTCCCCACGTGCGGGAGAAGCTGGCCCGGTACCTCAGCAAGGAGCAGGAGGTGGAGATCGGAGCCGAGGACATACTGCTCACCAGCGGAGCGGCCGGCGGATTGAATTGCCTGTTTCGAGCCGTTCTCGAGCCCGGCGAGGAGGTCCTCTGCCCCAAGCCCTACTTTGTGGAGTACGGGTTTTATCTCTCCAACCACCAGGGGGTCTTCAAGGCGGTACCCACCACCCCGGACTTCCATCTCGATCTCGAGGCCCTGGACAAGGCCTTGACCGAGCGCACCCGCATGGTGCTCATTAACTCTCCCAACAACCCCACCGGACAGGTTTACAGCCAGGAGGAGATCGAGGGCCTGGGGCGCTTGCTGGCTGCCAGAAACCGAGGCAGGGAGCGTCCTTTGTTCCTGGTCTCAGATGAGCCGTACCGCTTTTTGACCTACGACGGCTGCCGGGTGCACTCCATTCTATCCGCCTACCCCTACAGCGCAGTGGTCAGCTCCTTCTCCAAGAACCTCGCCCTGGCCGGCGAACGGGTCGGCTATGTATGCCTCAACCCCTCTATGGAGAACAAGGATCTCCTTATGGACGGGCTGGTCTACGTGAACCGGATCCTGGGCTATGTCAATGCTCCGACCATTGGGCAGCAGATCCTGGAGGACGCCCTGGGCCATGAGGTGGACGTAACCAGGTTCGAGCGCCGCCGGGAGCTCATGCAGCAGGTGCTCCGGGATGCCGGCTACCGCTTCAGCCCTCCCAAGGGCGGATTCTATTTCTTTCCCCATGCCCCGGGCGGAGACGATGTGGAGTTTGTGCGCAGGCTTCAGGAGGAGCTCGTTTTGGCGGTCCCTGGTTCTGGCTTCGGGGCGCCGGGACATTTCCGCCTCTCCTTCTGTGTTCCGGAAGAGGCTATTGAAAACAGCGCTTCCGGCTTCGCCAAGGCCAAAAGGGGCTTGCAGGCTTGAGCAGTTCATGGCTGCTGCTTAAGAAGAGCGCAGACTCCCCGCGTTACGGGGGCTGCCGATTGCGGTGCCCCTAACGGCCTCCACCGGCTGCCGCAGCGAATCCAGCCGTTTTCCATACGTGCATTTGCCATTGACCAAGGCCCATATTTTCATTATCCTGCATATTTTATTTTTATCCAACTTCGACCACTGCAACTGCAAGGGAGGGTGAAGGCTTCGCTACCCGGGGCTCGCCCTCCCTCTTTGCGTGATGCGCCGGGCTTGAGCCGGATCGCCAAGCAGTAAGCAACCTGATTCTGGAGTGCATAGCGGCTATGTTCGATTCCCTTTCCGAACGCCTGGAAGGCGTTTTCAAAAAGCTCAAGGGCCAGGGACGCCTGGATGAGAAGAATATTCAGGACGGCTTGCGCGAGGTCCGATTGGCCTTGCTCGAGGCCGACGTAAACTATCGCGTGGTCAAGGATTTTGTCGAACGCATCCGGTCCAGGGCAGTGGGCCAGGACGTCCTTGGCAGCCTCACTCCGGGCCAGCAGGTGGTCAAGATCGTTCACGAAGAGCTGGTCCAGCTTCTGGGCGGCTCCTTCGAGCCTTTGGACGTCACGAGCGGCCATCCGGCCAAGATCATGCTGGTCGGGCTTCAGGGCTCGGGAAAGACCACCAGCGCGGCCAAGCTCGCCCTCCACCTGCAGGGACAGAATCTGAAGCCCTATCTGGTTCCCGCGGACGTGTATCGCCCGGCAGCCATCGATCAGCTGCACAAGCTCGCCGGGGACCTCGAGGTCCCTGCCTATCCCTCGAGCACGGCGATGAATCCGGTGGATATCTGTGAGCAAGCCGTGGATGAGGCCCGCAAAGAGCACTGCGACGTGGTCCTCTTCGATACCGCCGGCCGCCTGCACATCGACGAGCACCTCATGCAGGAGCTCTATGACATCAAGACCCGTATCCGCCCCCAGGAGATTCTCCTGGTGGCTGACTCCATGACCGGACAGGATGCGGTCAATGTGGCCGAGAGCTTCAACAATCGGCTGGGTATCACCGGCGTCTTTCTGACGAAGCTCGAGGGCGACGCCAGAGGCGGTGCGGCCCTGTCCATCCGGACGATCATAGACAGGCCGATCAAGTTCGTGGGAGTTGGGGAAAAGCTCAAGGACCTGGAGCAGTTCCATCCGGACCGGGTGGCCTCCCGCATCCTGGGCATGGGCGATGTGCTCACCCTTATCGAGAAGGCGCAAACCGAATACGACGAGGAGGAGTCCCTGGCCCTGGAGAAGAAGCTCCAGAAGGCCGAGTTCAACCTGGAGGACTTCCGGGACCAGATGCGCAAGATCAAAAAGCTGGGTTCCATTGAGGGCCTGCTCAAGCTCATTCCCGGTATGGGCAAGGTGCGGGATCAGCTCAAGGACACCCAGATGCCGGAGAAGGAGCTGGGCAAGGTGGAGGCGATCATCAACTCCATGACGGTCCAGGAGAGACGGTCTCCGAAAATCATCAACGCCAGCCGCAAGGAGCGGATTGCCAACGGCAGCGGCACAACGGTCCAGGATGTCAATCAGCTTCTCAAGAACTTCACCCAGATGCAGAAAATGCTCAAGAAGTTCAGCGGCAAAGGGAAAAAGGCCGCCGCCAATCTCCCCGGAGCTATGCCCGGGATACCCGGCATGGAGGGTCAGGGAATGGCGGAAGGGCCTAGCTTGAAAACCGGCGGCCAGGCCACGAAAAAGAAGAAGGAGAGACGAAAAAAGAGGCAAAAACAGAAACATAAGAAAAAGAAGAAATGAGTTTCCCTGATGAGGGCCTCCACAACGGATTTCGGTGTTGAGTACTGGCACTTTTGGGCTTATAATCTAAGACGAAAGTTGATTGCATTTTGACATTTATCTATGTAAACATATTATTATTTGTATGGGGGTATTTCTATGGCATTGCGATTGCGACTGACCAGACTGGGGGCCAAAAAACGCCCCTTCTATCGGATTGTGGCTGTGAACAGCGAGAATCGACGCGACGGACGCGCTCTGGACTACCTCGGGTATTACAACCCCATGGTGCAGCCCGAGGAGGTCAAGGTGGACAATGAAAAGGCAAAGATGTGGATCGACAGAGGAGCCAAGCCGACGGAGACGGTGCGCTCCCTGCTCCGCAAATCCGGATATTTCGCTCAAAGCTGAGAGGAAAGCTTCTCGACTTCCCGCACTTAAAACACCGAACTCCCAGTGGAGGTGACCCTTTATGTTCAAGGAACTCATTGAATACATCGCCAAGGCACTGGTAGATAATCCGGATGCGGTGGATGTTGCTGAGATCGAAGGCGAACAGACGTCGGTGATTGAGCTTCGGGTGGCCAAGGAAGATCTGGGAAAGGTCATCGGCCGGCAGGGCAGAACGGCCAGGGCCATGCGAACCATACTCGGCGCTGTTTCTACCAAGGCCCAGAAGCGGGTGGTACTGGAAATTCTGGAATAGCCGCTTTCGTCTGGACGCTATGTCCAACTCCGGATTCTTGACCTTGGGCAGGGTCCAGCGTGCGCATGGCCTTAAAGGGGAGCTCGGCGTCATGAGCTTTGCAAGCTCCCCTTTTGTTTTTCAGGAGCTGAAAAGAGTCTACCTCTGCTTCGGAGGCCAGCGACCGAAGCGTTTTGCTCTCCGATCAGCCCGAGTACGCAGCGACTTGGTCCTACTGGAGCTGGAGGGCCTTGCTGCTCGGGAGCAGTCCAAGCAATGGCTGGGGAGCGAGGTTTTGGTCCGCAAGCGAGACCTGCCCCAGGGCAAGGAATCGGTTTTCCTGGCAGATTTGCCCGGAACCCGGGTGTTTCTGGAAGACGGAACCTGGGTGGGAACCATACACCTGGCTGACAATCGGACCGGCCAGGAGATCTGGACCATTACCGGCCCCCAGGAGGAGGAGATCCTTTTCCCGGCCCGAGAAGAGTTCATCCTCGACCTGGATCTGGAGGCCGGAACTGCGGTCATCGATCCTCCCGAAGGACTTCTCGCCCTGTACTGGCACCTTCCCTGAGCCCGCATTGCCCTGAGCCGAACCCTCACGAGCCGCTAGCTATGGAGTTCAAAGTTCTGACGCTGTTTCCCGAGTTCTTCAGCTCCCCGATGTCCTGCGGCCTGATGGGTAAGGCGCTCCAAAACGGGATTTTCGATCTGCAGCTTGTCAATCCCCGGGATTTCGCAACCGATAGGCATCGTTCCGTAGACGACCGGCCTTACGGGGGAGGTCCGGGCATGGTCATGTCGGTGGAGCCTTTGGCTCGTGCCCTGGGGAGCATAAGCTCACCCGGGCGCATCGTGCTCCTCTCGGCCAGGGGAAAGCGTCTGGATCAGCCTTTGGCCCGAGATCTGGCCCGGGAAGAGAGCCTTACTCTGGTCTGTGGCAGATACGAAGGCATCGATGCCCGCTTCGAGGAGCTGTTTCCGGCAGAGCCAGTGGCTGTAGGTGATTTCATTCTCAGCGGCGGGGAAAGCGCCGCCCTTTGCCTCATGGAGTCGGTGGCCCGCCTGCTCCCCGGCTTTATGGGCCAGGAGGAGTCCGCCTGCGAGGAGAGCTTCAGCCAGGGAATGCTGGAGTATCCGCATTATACCAGGCCCCAGCACTTTGCAGGGCTCGGTGTGCCCGAGGTCCTGCTCTCCGGAGATCATCAGCGGATCGCAGCCGAAAGGAAAAGATGGGCCCTGGAAGCGACCCTGAAACACCGCCCCGATCTTGTAGACTGCGCGCCGCTGGACATAGATGAGCTTCGATATCTGCGGGGCCTGCCGCGGACCAGGCTGGGCCGCGGCCTCTACATAGGGCTCATCCACTATCCGGTGCTCAACAAGTTCGGGAAAACAGTAGCCGTTTCTTTGACAAATCTCGATATTCACGATATAGCACGCGTTTGTCGTTCCTACGGTCTGGCGGGCTATTTTCTGGCCACTCCCCTTGAGGATCAGAAACAGCTGGCCCAGCGGCTGCTGGATCATTGGAAAACCGGGCTCGGCGGCTTAGCCAATGCCAACCGGATGGAAGCGGTGCATCTTGTGGAAGTGGCCACGGATCTGGACGAGATTGTGGAACGGATTCGGAGTGATTGCGGTCAGCCCCCCTTTGTGGTCGGTACGAGCGCCAGGGAACAGGGAACCATGCCCCCTGTGCAGGTGGCCAGGATTCTCCGGGAGAAGCCGGTGCTTTTGCTCTTTGGAACCGGGCACGGGCTGGCTCCGGAGATGTTCCCCTGCCTGGATGGTATGCTCCGGCCATTGCGATTTCTCGATCGCTACAACCATTTGGCCGTCCGTTCAGCCGTATCGGTGACCGTGGACCGCATTTTGGGCGATGTGTGGTGATAAACGGCCGCACAGAGAAGATTTCACTTATGACGGGAGTCAAGGAGCAGTATTATGGACACCATTCTCAGAAAGATCGAGCAGGAACATTTACGTATAGATCTCCCCGACTTCAAGGCAGGGGACACAGTGGACGTTCACATTCGCATTATCGAAGGGGAGAAGGAACGGATCCAGGTTTTCCGGGGCACGGTGCTTCGAGTCCGCGGCCAGGGACCCAATGCCACCTTTACGGTACGCAAGGTATCCGGAGGCATTGGCGTGGAGCGCATTTTTCCGGTGCACTCCCCGTCCATAGAGAAGATCGAGGTAGTCAGCCGGGGCCGCGTCCGCCAGGGCCGGATCTACTTTCTGCGCCAGCTCAAGGGCAAGGCAGCCCGACTCAAGACGAGGGATACCCGCTCCAAATAGCGCTTCGAAAAAGGCGATCACGTGGATACCCTCCCTGCCCTGCTCGCCGGAGTGGATGAGGCCGGCCGGGGATGCCTGGCCGGCCCTGTGGTCGCCGCTTCCGTGATACTGCCCCCTCGATACGATCTCAACGGGCTCGCGGACTCCAAACTGCTTTCCCCCGCCACCCGGGTCCGTTTGGAAGAGGAAATCAAGACCACTGCGGTTGCCTGGTCCCTGGGACTGGCTTGGCCCAGGGAAATCGAGAGAATAAACATCCTCCAGGCTTCGCTTCTGGCTATGCGTCGGGCCGTGCTCAAACTGGCCACTGGTCCCGAGCTCATCCTCGTGGACGGCAACCAGTCCCTCCCTCTGGACATCCCCACTCGATGCATCGCCGGGGGGGATCGCCTCGTGCCAGCTATTTCCGCGGCTTCCATCCTGGCCAAGACCTTTCGGGACCGGCTGATGTCCCGTTTGGACCACAAGTATCCCGGTTACGGGTTCTCCGAGAACAAGGGCTATGGGACCGCCGCCCACGTGCGCAGCCTGCGCTGCCTCGGGCCGTGCCGGCTGCACCGAAGGACCTTCAAGCCGGTTCGGGAACTGACCGGAGAGCGACGTCCATGTTTGCCAGGCATCTTCGACGAGGACAGATAGGGGAGCTCATGGCGCAGTCCTTTCTGCGCTGTCAAGGTTATGATATACTGGACAGCAACTGGCGGAGCCGCGGCGGCGAGCTGGACATTGTCTGCTCCAAGAAGGATCTTTTGGTCTTCGTAGAGGTCAAAACGCGGTCCGATATCCGCTACGGCCTGCCGGGCGAAGCGCTTACGGAAAAGAAGCAGCGGCGCCTTCTGCACGCCGCAAGTTCCTACTTGAGCAAGCACAAGCTCTGGGAGCGGTCCTGCCGGATCGATCTCATCAGCGTCTGCTTGCAAGAGCACGAATGTCAGATAGAGCATGTGCCCAATGTCATCGAGTTCTCCCCGGCTGTGGGTGGTCGCTACTCCCATTGGCAACCTTGGTGATATCACCTACAGGGCAGTGGAGGTCCTTAGAGATGCGGACGTGGTGCTGGCCGAGGATACCCGAAAGGCGGGCCTGCTCCTCAGCCGGCTGGGCATTCGGGACAAGCGCTTTCTGAGCCTCTATGAACATAACGAGCCCGGACGGGTGAAGAGCGTGCTCCAAATGCTCCAGGAGGGCAAGCAGCTGGCTTTGATCTCCAGCGCGGGGAGCCCGACGATTTCCGATCCCGGCTACCTCCTGGTCCGGGCCTGTCAGCAAGCGGGATACCGCGTCGCGGCCGTTCCAGGCCCCAGCGCTCCGGTGGCGGCCTTGATGGTCAGCGGCCTGCCCCCCATTCCCTGCACCTTTGCGGGCTTTATGCCTCGCCGGGACAAGGATAAGCGCAAGCTGCTGGAGCCTCTTGGCAAAGCCAAAACCACGCTTATTTTCTTTGAGCGCAAATCGCGTCTGGTGGAGACCCTCAAGCTATGCCACGAGATCCTTGGCTCCAGGGAAGCCTGCTTGGCACGGGAGCTGACCAAGCAGTTCGAGGAGGTTGTTCCTTTCACCCTGGGCCGGTGGGAGAGCATTCCGGAGCAGCCCCGGGGGGAGTTCACCGTGCTCATCGGGCCGCTCGCAGAGCCCGGCCGGCGCAGCGAGGAGCAGGAGGTGCTCCTCTGCCTGCACCGGGAGCGGGAGAAGGGCGGCAAGCCGAAGCAGATCGCGGCCAGGGTGGAAGGGCAGGTGCAGGGCTGGACCGGCAAGGAGATCTATGAGCTCCTGGTTCGGGAGGGATCCTCCTAACCCGAGGGTTGCCCTTGGATGATGCGACTGCGAAGAATCCCTGGCCATGCGAAAAATGAAAAGGGACTCCGGGCTATGACCCCAGATATTAAAACCCTGCTGAGCTGCTTTTTGAGGACCTATCTCATCGGCGCCAACTTCAACACCAAAGGATTGCAGAACATCGGTCTGGCCTATGCCATGGATCCGGGCCTGAAAGCTCTCTATCCGGATAAAGGGAAGCTGCACCAGGCCCGCAAGCGCTACTTGAGCCTGTACAATACGCATCCCTATTGGTCTCCCATGCTGGTGGGCTACTTCCTTTTCCTGGAGTCCAAGATGGCCAAAGGGCTTGCCCCGGTGAAGGCTCTGGATCAGATACGGGCCACGGCTACCTACACCCTGTCGGCAATCGGCGATTCATTCTTCGGCGGCTCGATTCTGGTGAGCTGGTCTCTGGTGGGGATCTTGCTTCTGGTTGCGGGGCACAGCACCGCCGCCCTGGCTTGGCTGGCGGGTGCTCTCTGTCTTCTGCAGGCCTTTCGGCTGACTACCTTTTGGCTGGGATGGAGAAGGGGTCTGACCTTTTTGCAGCAGCTCAAGCGGCTGAACCTCATCGGATGGGCCGAGCGGATCAAGGTGGTCAACGCCCTGCTCATCCTCTGGCTCTGGTACCTTATCTATCCCTTGCCCCACGGCCTGCTCACCTTCGGTTTGACCACCTTCATTCTGGGGCTCGTTTCTCTGGCCGTGTTCAAGCGTTTTTTTCCCCGGGAGGTGATTGTCGTCGCCCTCACCCTGGCTTGGTTCCTGGGGCGATATGTGGTGGAAAACAGCGGAACCTTTTAGCACAGATGCGGATTCTCGGTGTAAGGAAGGACTCTGAAGGCGTATGCAACAAAGCGAAATCAGCAAACAGGTGTTCATCAAGAACGAGCTTGGGCTGCACGCTAGACCCGCGGCGCAACTGGCTCAGGAGGCGGCCAAGTTCAACTCCAGCGTGAAGTTGGTGCTGGACGACATGGAAGTGGATGCCAAGAGCGTTCTGGATATCCTTACCCTGGCCGCGGCCAAAGGCCGCCTGCTAACCCTGCAGGCTGCAGGCGAGGATGCCGAGGAGGCAGTTTTGCATCTGGAGCGTATATTCCGCGAAGGCTTCGGAGAAAAGTGACTGTATGGCCGAAAAAATCCTGACCGGCATCCCGGTTTCTGTAGGCATTGCCATAGGCCGGGCCTATCTGCTCAATCGGGGGCACTACTGTCTGGCCCCGGTACAGAACATCTCCGAGGAGCTCATACCCCAGGAGATCGGGCGGCTCCGTTCTGCCTTTGACAATGCCCTGCAAGGCCTGGAGAACATCCGCGACCGCATCCCCCAGGAGCACCGGGAACACGCTGCCATAATAGACACGCACATCATGATCCTCAAGGATCCCAAGCTGCGAGCCTCCACCGAGCATTACATCAAGGACATGCGCCTCAACGCGGAGTGGGCCCTGGAGAAGGGAATCGCCGAAGTGGAGCACGCCTTTGAAGGCATAGAGGACGAGTACTTCAAGGCCAGGGTTCAGGAGGTGCGGCTACTTTCCCAGCGGGTGATGAGCCATCTGCTGGGCAACCACGATTTCGTCAAGCCCATAACCTCCAGGGTCATCCTGGTGGCCCACGATCTCACTCCGGCGGATACGGTGGAGCTGGACGTGAGCAAGACCATGGCCTTTGTGACCGCCCAGGGCGGCAAAACGTCGCACGTTTCCATTGTGGCCAGAACCCTGGGCATTCCTGCGGTGGTTGGCATTGACCAGCTCGAGGAGAGCGTCTCCGACGATCGGTTCATTGTCGTGGACGGCTTCCGGGGACAGGTGGTGGTGGATCCCAACGAACAGGAGCTGGAGCACTATACGAATCTCAAGTACCAGTTCGAGGCCTACCAGCAGGAGATCATGCGCGACCGCCACCTGCCTGGCGAGACCGTGGACGGATACCGGATCAATGTTCTGGCCAACATCGAGCTCTTCGAGGAGGTCAGCGCGGTCATTGATTACGCCGGCGAAGGGATCGGCCTTTACCGCACCGAGTACAGCTATCTCTACCGCTCCGAGCTGCCTTCGGAACAGGAGCTCGTGGAGGAGTACCGGGATCTGGCCTCCATCCTCTATCCCCGACGGGTGATCATCCGCACCCTGGATGCGGGAGGGGATAAGATCGGCAAGGGATTCGAACAGCTTGAGGAGTCCAATCCGGTTCTCGGCCTGCGGGCGGTCCGTTTTTGCCTGCGGCATACCGATATATTCAAAGCCCAGCTGCGGGCCATCCTACGGGCCAGCCAGATCGGGAACATTTCCATGATGTTTCCCATGATCTCCGGTCTCGGCGAGCTGCAGGAGGCCAAGGCGGTCCTGGAGGAGACCAAAAGGGAGCTGCGCCAGGAAGGGCTCAAGTTTGACGAAACCATGCCCCTGGGCATCATGGTCGAGCTGCCCTCAGCGGTGATGATTGCCGATATACTGGCCCGGGAGGTGGATTTCTTCAGCATCGGAACCAACGATCTCATTCAATACTCTCTGGGCATCGACCGGACCAACCGTCATGTCTCGCACCTCTATCAGCCCTTGCATCCGGCCTTGATCCGCTCCATCAAGCACGTGGTGGATGCCGGCCACCGCGAGGGAATCGAGGTGAGCATGTGCGGGGAGATGGCTGTGGATCCCTACTGTCTGCCCATTCTCATCGGCATGCAGGTGGACAGCCTGAGCCTCAACCCCCAGTCCATGCCCGGGATCAAGCGGGTTATGCGCAAGCTCACCATGGATGAATGCTTCGACTTGCTGAAAAAGGTCCTGGAGAGCGACTCGGTGACCAGAAACAACAGGCTGGTGCGGGAGAGGGTATTCGAGCGGTTCCCGGAAGAGCTCATGTTCTACTCCTCCATGCTTGAGGAAAGCGTGTAGGTAAAATCGGGATAAGCTCGTAGCAAACTCCATGCAAAAAGATGCCCTGGCTCAAGATTGGAGCTTGCTTCGATATTCGTACTGGGACAGAACGTATAAGACACGGTACTAGCATCTGGCGGCCCGGGAAGGATCTATGCAGGACAAGGAGAGCAGGACCAGGATCGTGGCCAAGAACAGAAAGGTTCATCGGCTTTTCGATCTTCTGGAGACCATTGAGGCCGGTTTGGTGCTTACCGGCTCGGAGATAAAATCCCTGCGGGCCGGGCAGGTGAGCTTCAAGGACAGCCATGTCCGGTTCCAAAGGGGAGAGGCTTGGCTGACCGGACTGCATATCGCCCGCTATGAAAAAGCGGTCTACTTCGGCCATGAGCCGGACCGGGACCGCAAGCTCCTGCTCCATAAAAGGCAGATCGAGGCCTGGAGGGGCAGATCCGAGGAAAAGGGCCTCACCGTCGTTCCCACCATGATCTATCTCAAGAACGGGCTGGCCAAGGTGGAGCTTGCCCTGGCCAAAGGCAAAAAGGTGCACGACAGGCGGGAGGAGCTCAAAAGAAGGGCTATCAAGCGGGATATGGCCCGGGAGATGTCCAAGTACAAATGAGGTGAGCTATGCTTGGTTTTGTAGCCAAGAAGATATTCGGATCGAAAAACGAGCGCTATCTGAAAACGCTGCAGCCGCTTGTGGATCGGATCAATGAGCTGGAACCGCGGATGGAGGAGCTCCCGGAAGAGGAGTTTCCCCGCAAGGTTCAAGGCTGGAAGCAAGAGGTAGCCAGCGGCAGGGACCTGGAAGAGCTCCTCCCCGAGGTGTTTGCCTTGGTGCGGGAGGCCTCCAGGCGAACTCTGGGCTTACGGCCCTTTGACGTGCAGCTGCTCGGGGCCATAGTTCTCCATGCCGGACGCATCGCCGAGATGAAGACGGGCGAGGGCAAGACCCTGGTAGCCACGATGCCCATTGTGCTCAACTCTCTGAGCGGGCGCGGGTCCCATCTCATCACGGTGAACGACTATCTGGCCAAGCGAGACGCAGAGTGGATGGGCGCCATCTACCGCTATCTCGGCCTGGAAGTGGGTCATATCGAGCACGGCATGAGCGATGAGGAGCGCAAGCAGGTCTACGCCGCGGACATCGTCTACGGCACCAACAACGAGTTCGGCTTCGACTACCTGCGGGACCACATGAAGTTCTACTCCGATCAGCTGGTGCAGCGGGACCTTAATTACGCCATTGTGGACGAGGTCGACTCGGTGCTCATCGACGAGGCCAGGACGCCCCTGATCATATCGGGTCCGGCGGATGACTCCACCTCGCTGTACAAAAAGATCAACGCCATCATACCCCGCCTCAAGAAGGAAGACGACTTCAGCGTGGACGAAAAGGCCAAAACGGTGAGCCTGACCGAGGAGGGGGTGCTGCACTGCGAACGGATACTCGGCCTGGACAACCTCTTCGAGCCGAAGAACATCATCTACCAGCACCATATTCTGCAGGCCCTCAAGGCCCACCATCTCTTCCAGCGGGACGTGGACTACCTGGTCAAGGATGGCCAGGTGATCATCGTGGACGAGTTCACCGGCCGGATCATGCCCGGCCGCCGCTACAGCGACGGTCTGCACCAGGCCCTGGAGGCCAAGGAGAACGTGAAGATCGAGGCCGAGAACCAGACCCTGGCCACCATCACCTTCCAGAACTTCTTCCGCCTCTACGACAAGCTGGCCGGGATGACCGGGACCGCGGACACCGAAGCAGTGGAGTTCAAGGAGATCTACAACCTAGACGTTTCGGTCATTCCCACGCATAAGCCCATGATCCGCAGCGATCACCCGGATGTTATCCTGCGCACCCAGCGGGAGAAGTTCGACGCCATCGCCCAGGAGATAAAGGACCTCTATACCAGGGGACAGCCGGTTCTGGTGGGCACCACCTCCATTGAAAAGTCGGAGCTCGTCTCGGACAAGCTCAATAGATTGAAGGTTCCCCACGAGGTGCTCAATGCCAAGCACCACGAGAAAGAGGCCGAGATCGTGGCCCGGGCCGGAGAGCGGGGACGGGTAACCATCGCCACCAACATGGCCGGCCGGGGAACGGACATCGTTCTGGGCGAAGGGGTCCGG
>CAZQPF010000060.1:18891-20821 GCA_964595165.1 uncultured Desulfohalobiaceae bacterium | reverse complement strand
GCGGCTTTCAGTATATTCTCATTAAAATCAAGGGATTGAATTCTTTTAAATTAACACCATAAGTCAGATTTGCCGGAGGCAAATCTGACTACTGCGACTGCAGAAGGTTTTTTGCAGTCGCATCTTATATGCGGCTGAAAATGTCCAGGGCTCTCTCCAGGGCCCATTTCCAGGCCGGAAGGGTCCGGCTGGTAATAAGCAGCTGACTTCCCGGGGGCACCTGACTGAGATCGATCTTTTCCGAACCCAGGAAAATTTTCAGCTCGTTCAAAGGCAGGAAGTAGAAGGGGATCTTGGCTATGTGCCTGCCCCCTTCATCCACGATGAGCCATTTGCCCTCCATGCGCACCCGGTTCTCGGGGACGACATTGGGCAGCCCGGTTCCGGTGCCGGTGGTTTTGGTCCGCAGAGCCCTGAACCCTCCGCTCTGGTCAATGGCAAACCAGCCTTGTACCGGGGTGCGCTCCACAGAGTGGATGTACTTCAGGCACAAGCGCTCGCCGGCTTGGGCTAGAGCCGTATCCACAACGGTTCCCTGCCTGGCGAGACGCACCTGAACGAGGCTCACCTCATGCAGGGCGACGACGGCCAGCCCGGCGAGGCCAGCCAGGAGAAGAGCGGCAGTCAGAATCGCTGCCCGTTGCCTCATGCCGGTACGCTGCGGGGAAGGCTTTCTTTGGCCCGCCGTTTCCTGTGCCACAAATAGAAGAGGGCCATGGCGCTAAGGGCGGTGATATTGGCCACATGGCTGGGAAGATGAAACTGCCCGATATACAGCCCGCTGGGATTGACCAGCAAAAAGGCCAGGCCGAGAAAGACGAATCTCTCCCAGATGAAGGTCCGCACCAGCCAATAGCCCTGGATGAAGATGGACCAGCAGATCATCCCCAGAACGCACATGGGAAGAATGAAGGCCAGCTCCGTGGCATTGGTGTCGATCATGAGGAGCTTCGTGTTGTAGATGAACATGAAGGGCAGAGTGAAGGCGGCCAGGTCGAGGCGGAAGCTTTTAAATCCCGTGGTAACCGGGTCCGAACCGGCGATTCCTGCGGCGGCATAGGCGCATAGTCCCACCGGCGGGGTGTCGTCAGCCACAATGCCATAATAGAAGACAAAGAGATGAATGGCGATCAGGGGAAGCCCGGCCCCCAGGTTCTGGCTGATGGTGGCAATAGCCGGAGCGGTCATGGCGGCCATGATAATGTAGGTCGCTGTGGTCGGCAGCCCCATACCCAGAATGATGCAGGCGAAGAGGGCGAAGATGAGGGACAGGAAGAGGCTGTTCCCTGCGGCTGCGGAGATGAGCATGGCCATCTTGAGCCCCAAGCCGGTGAGGGTGATCACTCCGATAATGATGCCGCAGCAGGCGCAGGCGGCAGCTATCCCGGCCATGTTTTTGGCCCCGGTCTCCAGAGCCCTCAGGACCTCGTCCTTGGAGCGGTAGGCAAAGAAGTTGTCCGGCCTGTCCCTGTAGGCCTCGTAGGCCAGGTCCTTTACCTTGTGGCGCTCCCCCCCTCGCCGGGGAAAAACAAGGAGCTGCCGGTAGAGGTTGTTGCCCACAATAACCGGCAGTGTAGCCAAAATGGACCAGGTAGCCGAGGTGGTGGGGGTCCAGAACTTCACCAGCAGGAGGTAGATGAGCACCACCAGGGGGAGGAGATAGTGCAGTCCGGAGAAAAAGGTCTTCAGCAACGGCGGAGTCTCCTCCTTGGTCAGACCGCGGATGTTCTCCCGCAACGCTTCGAGATGGACGATGGAGAAGATGGCCGTATAGGAGAGCAGGGCGGGGATGATGGCCGCCTTGACCACCTCGAAGTAGGAGATGCCGAGCATCTCGGCCATGATGAAGGCGGCCGCTCCCATGATCGGGGGCATGAGCTGCCCGTTGGTGGAGGCGGCCACTTCCACGGCTCCGGCTGCATGCGGCTTG
>CAZQPF010000060.1:0-18881 GCA_964595165.1 uncultured Desulfohalobiaceae bacterium | reverse complement strand
GGCCTCGATCGCACCGGCGCTCTGCGGGCGGTAGCCGACCTTCTTCATGAGCGGAATGGTCATGGAGCCCGTGGTCACGGTATTGGCGATGGAGGATCCGGAGATGGAGCCCATGGCCCCGGAGGCGACGACCGCCGCCTTGGCCGGACCTCCCCTGAAGCGCCCCATAGTGGAAAAGGAGAGATCGATAAGGTACTCCCCGGCGCCCATCTTCTCCAAAAAGGCCCCGAAGAGGACGAAGAGGAAGACAAAGGTGGAGGAGACCCGCAGGGGAACGCCCCACAGGCCCTCGCTCGTCATGAAGATATGGTCGATGATCCGGAAGACCCCGAAGCCGCGATGGGCGAGCGTGCCGGGAATGTAGGGCCCGATATAGGCGTAGGTGAGGAAGATGATGGTCAGAATGGGCAAAATGGGAGAGATGCTCCTCCGGGTGGCCTCCAGGACGAGAAGGATGAGCAGGCCGCCAATGGCCAGGTCATAGGTGGTGGGATTGCCCACGGTATAGGCTACGTGCTCGTAGTTGAGGAAAACGTAGAGCGAGGCTGCTCCGGCCAGCAGGGCGAGAAGAATATCGTAGAAAGGGAGCTTATCCTTGGCTGATCTCTTCAGCAAGGGGAAGTTCAGATAGCAGAGCACCATGGCAAAGGTCAGGTGCACCGAAAGCTGCTTGGCTCCGGAGAGCTCGCCGAAAAAGCCGGTATAGAGCTGAAACAGGGACATGGCAACCGCTATTGCCATGAGGGCGGCGGAGGCGAATCTTCCGCTGAGCTGGCGCGCCTCTCCGCTTCCTTCCTGGGGAGCCGGGGCGGTATCCTTAACGTTCGATTGGTTTGGGCTGGTCATGTGGTCAATCTCTCCAGATGGCGTATCCCAGCATTGCTCTCATTCCGGGCTCAACACAGGAGGAGCAGACCATGGCCCATGATCTGCTCCTCTTGATGCTATGTCTCCTGTTTGTCTTGACTGAGCGGGACTATTCCACCACGCCGACTTCCTTGAGGTACTTCTCGGCTCCGGGATGCAAAGGAAGGGTCATGCCCTCCATGGCATTGTCCACCGAGATGTTCCTGAACTTGGCATGGGCCTCGTGAATTCTGTCCATATTGGTGTACATGGCCTTCATGATCTTGTAGACCAGGTCCTTGTCCAGATCGGCCCGGGCGGCCAGAATGGCCATCACGGAGATGGTCTGGGCTTCTTCATCCACACCGGGGTAGCTTCCGGCCGGCACGGGCTGCTGCGTGTAGTAGGGATACTCCTCCAGGAGCTTGTCCACCTGTGGCCCGTCGATGTTCAGGACCTCCACGTCGATGACCGTGGCGATGTCCTTGATGGCTGCAGCGCCCACAGCCACGGTGAAGAAGGCGGCGTCAAGCCGGCCGTCCTTGAGGTAGTCCGCGGCCTGCCTGGCCTGGAGCTGCTCCGCCTTGAAGTCGTCGAAGTCTATGTTCCAGGCGCTCAAGATCTGTTTGGCGTTGACCGTGGTTCCGGAGCCTATGGGTCCCACGGCTACCCGCTTCCCTTTGAGGTCCTCCACCGATTCGATGTTGGCCTTCTTGCGCACGATGACCTGGATGTGCTCCGGATAGAGCGAGGCGCAGCCAAGAAGGTTCTTGACCGGCTTGTCGAACATGCCCTTTTTGCCGTTGTAGGCGTAGGAGGCGATGTCGTTCTGCAGGATGGCGAAGTCGGTGTACTGCGAGGCAATGAGGTTGGCGTTGGCCACGGAAGCCCCGGAGGATTCGGCTGTGACCTTGATGTTTTCATCCTGGAGATGGTTGAAGGCGATCCGGGAGATGGCTCCGGCCATGGGGAAGTAGGCCCCGGTTACCCAGCCGGCGGCGATGGATACGAAACGTTTTTGAGCGGCCTGGGCCGGCTTGGCCTGCAGGGCGAAGGTCAGGGCCAGGGCAACAGTTAAACCGTAAACGAGGCATCTTCTGATCATTGCATCCCTCCTTTGGTTAAAAAACCCGAAAAAAGAGCCCAATAATACGCTGCTAAAAAGGTGGTACTTCGGCTGTAGCTCCCCCCCTGTTAAAGGTTGTGCTTTCCCTCCCCAAACGGCTGCCAGCCGCGATAAGGGTTTGCCAGCCTCCCGCCCGGAGAGGTCCAAACGGCAAAAGGCCTCAGAACAAGGTTAAAGCATAAAAAAAGCAGCAACGCAAGGAAAAACCCCATGGCCCCAGCTCGGGTGAAAGAATTGAAAACAGCAGCCAAAACGTGTAGGGAGTTCGCCTGTATACCCCGTTCAGGGAGCTTTCCCAAACCCTTAAAACAAGGAGGCTGACATGGACAATGCGTCGCTTACCGCCGCCACCTGGTTCTGGCTCATGGTGCCCATGCCCCTGGTGGTCCTGCTGTCATTGATCAACTTTGTGAGGCACAGGAGGGACAGGAAATGAGTGCACCGACCTTGAGCTCCTTTATCGTGTACCTCATTGTCATGATGTCCATCGGGATCTTTTTCTACTATCGAACCCGGAACCTGGCAGACTATATTCTCGGCGGCCGGCAGCTGAGCCCCATGGTGGCCGCACTGAGCGCAGGCGCTTCGGATATGAGCGGCTGGCTGCTGCTCGGCCTTCCCGGCGCCCTGTACGCCGGCGGAATGAGCAACATGTGGATTGCGGTGGGGCTGTCCATCGGCGCCTTCTTGAACTGGCAGTTTGTGGCCAAGCGGCTGCGCCAGTATACCGAGGCGGCCAACGACGCCCTCACCCTGCCGGACTACCTGGAGAACCGTTTCCGGGACCGCTCCCGGGTCCTGCGGGTCATATCAGCGGTGGTCATTCTCGTTTTCTTTACCATTTACGTCTCTTCCGGTCTCGTAGGAGGCGCCATCCTCTTTGAAAAGACCTTTGGCATGAACTACCAGCTGGCCCTGTGGGTCGGGGCCCTGGCCATCATGCTCTACACCTTTCTCGGCGGATTCATGGCGGTGAGCCTCACCGACTTCATCCAGGGCACCCTGATGTTCATCGCCCTGCTCGTGGTTCCCTATATCGTGGTGCAGATGGTGGGCAACTGGGAGGCGGCGGTGGCCAAGGTCGGGAGCATCGACAGCTCCCATCTGGACGCCTTCTCCGGCATGTCCCTTTTGGGAATCGTATCGCTTATGGCCTGGGGCCTGGGCTACTTCGGCCAGCCCCACATTCTGGCCCGCTTTATGGCGGTTCGATCCTCGCATGAGGTGCCCAAGGCCCAGATGGTGGGCATGATCTGGATGGTCCTCGGCCTTTTCGGGGCCATGTTCACCGGATTCTTCGGTATAGCCTATTTTGCCAATGCCCCGCTGGAGAACTCGGAGACGGTGTTCATCGCCCTGACCCAGGCCCTGTTCAACCCTTGGATCGCCGGGATTCTGCTGGCGGCCATTCTGGCGGCCATCATGAGCACGGTGGACTCCCAGCTGCTCGTCTGCTCCAGCGCCATTGCCGAGGACTTCTACAAGCAGATCCTGCGCAAGGACGCCCCGCAAAAGGAGCTCGTATGGATCGGGCGCATCGCAGTGATCGTGCTCGCACTGCTGGCGGCCAGCCTGGCCTCGGATCCGGACAGCAAAGTGCTCGATCTGGTGGCCTATGCTTGGGGAGGCTTCGGTGCCGCCTTCGGGCCGGTGGTCATTCTGTCCCTGTTCTGGCGGCGGATGACCCGCAACGGCACCCTGGTGGGGATGGTTGTGGGAGCTCTCACCGTGATCGTCTGGAAGAACCTCTCAGGAGGCATCTTCGAGGTCTACGAGATTCTTCCCGGCTTCATCCTGTGCACCGTATGTGCGCTTATAGTCAGCCTCCTGGACAAAGCCCCGCAAGCAGAGGTGCTGCAGACCTTCGACTCGGTCTAAAAACGGATCCCCCCGAAGGAAAAGCCCTTCGGGGGCGGCATTCTATAGCCTATGGCTTCTTGGGAAGGGGCTAGCTGGAGCGAAAGGCAACTGCCCCAAGCGCAAGCTGTGCTTGCGACAGGTTGAAGGGAACCTACAGGGCTCCGGGTCTGGAAAGCAGGGCCAGCTGGTTCTTGCGGATCTCTTTTTTCTTGAGGATGTCGTAGTAGCGCATGATGCGATTCACGTAGCGAATCGGCTCCGTTCCCCGACAGTAGCCGTACTTGGTTTGCCTGTAGTAGCGCTTGAGCCGAAGAAGGGGCAGGGTTTCCTCCAGGCTGGACCATTTCTTGGGGGGCAGGCCCTGGTCCCGGGCCAGCTTCTGGGCGTCCCGCACATGGCCGTAGCCGATGTTGTAGCTGGCCAGGGCGAACTTCAAGCGGTCCGGCTTGGGGATATCGTCCCAGCGATCATAGAGCTTCCTGAGGTACTGGACCCCGGCCTGAACGCTCTGCTTGGGGTCCAGGCGGTTGGAGATGCCCATTTCCTTGGCCGTGGTCAGGGTGACCTGCATGAGCCCCTTTACCCCGGTAAAGCTTCTGGCCCTTGGATTATAGTGGGACTCCTGGTAGATCGCAGCCGCGATCAGCCGCCAGTCGAAGCCGTGCTTCTGTGCGGCCCGCTTGATGATGCCTTTGTAGCGGGGAAGACGGCTTTCGATTCGGGCATGGAACTTCTTGAGGTCCACATAGTCGAAAATGTGCACATCGCCGTAGTAGCGCTCGTAAATCTTGCCGTAGAGACCGCTTTTCTTGATGGTATCGAAAAAAGAGTTGATCTTCTCCAGCAATGCCTTGTTTCCCTTGCGTACAGCCCAGCCGAGAGACTGCTCCTCCTCGATGGGAAAGGCGATTCTGATTTCCGGGTAATACTTGCGGTTCAGCAGGGCGATGTTGGAGTCGGCGATAGTGATCTCGATTTCCTGGTTGGACACCATTCGGATGAGCTCTTCAGTGGGCATGTCCGCATGGCGGACAATGCCGATCATGAGACCTTCCTGGCTGTTCAGCTCCTCCAGCCGCTCTTGGTAGCTGGTCTCGGCCCTGACGTGAACCGTTTTCCCATCCAGGTCGGCGATCTGGTTAATGGATCGATTGTTCCGATGAGCCACAACCTGCTGCTGCACATCCATATACGGTTCCGAGAAATCGACCTGCTCCTCGCGGCTGGGAGTTATGGTCAGGTTGGCGGCGATAAAGTCCCCGCGGTGCTCTCTAAGGGCGGAGAACATCTTCTGCCAGTCCGGGGTGATGATCCTGAGCTCGAGATCGAGATGCTCGCTGAAGGCCTTGGCCAGCTCGTACTCGAACCCCATGGGCTGATTGCGATAGATAAAGTACGAGTTGGCATTATTCCGGGTGATCATGGTGATCGTTCCGGACTCTTCGATCTTTTCCAGGGTCCTTTCCTCCTCGGCGCAGCCGCAGAGGGAAACCAGGAGCAGTGAGCACAGGAGGCCGTAGAGGAGAGCGAGCCGCAAGGGCATCAGACTGGGCAGGGAATCCATTATTTAACCAGCATTACCGGGCAGGGAGCCAGGATACCCACTTTGTGGCTGATGGTTCCCCAGCCTTCGACCGGATTGTTGGGATCCACCTGGTGGGAGCTCAGGATAGTGAGATCGACTGCGTTGTCGGAGATGAAGCGCAGGATCTCCCGGACCCGGTGCCCAAGCACGATCTCCTGGTGAACCGGAATATCCTGAGAGATACCCGCTCTCAGGGCTTGCATGTTGCTCCTGGCTTGAGCCTTGAGCTCAGCGTAGAATTTCTGGAACTCCAAGGCATCGTCTCCTACCACGGTCTGGATGACATGGAGCAGGGTGATCTTGGCCTCCTGCCCCGCAGAGCGGTAGCCGAGCATGTGAGCGGCGATCTCCAGGGCGTTGCGGCTCCTGTCCGTGGCATCGGTGGGAACCAGAATATGGCTGAACATGCGTGCTCTCCAAGATGTTTGCTGTAGGGGCTAAAATTATTCTTGCCTTTTGACTGCAGGGCTAGAAATAGACCGACCGGGATTTCTTCCTCTGAATGCGGCCCAGGAAAAAGCCGATCAAGGCGGAGATGCCAACAACCCCGGCGCCGGAGAGGAACCAGCGCAGGGATATTTGCGATTTAAGCTGCTTGTTTTCCTCCAGCACGTTCTGCAGACGGGACTGGGTTCGCTCCAGCTCCTTCTGGGCTGTCTCGTAGTTCGATTTGATGGTGTTGATCCGCTTGGCATCCGAACGCAGGCTGTCGTACTTCTGCTGCACCTCCTCCAGGCTGGAACGCGTCTGGGACAGCTCTTTGGACAGCCGGCTGTTCTCTTGCTTCAGCTGGGCAATGGTCTCCCGGGACTCCTGCCCCTCCTGCTCCAGGCGGTCGATTTTCCGGCGCAGCTGCTCTACGCGCTGCTCATAGGGCAGCCGGTCCATGGTGTAGCGTTTCAGGATCCACCCCTCCTTTCCGTCTTCGGTGCGTACCTGATACCAGGCCGGTGTCTCGTCGATAACCTGCAGCTTGGTCCCCGAGGGAAGCATCCGGAATATTTTGTTTTCCACGCTCGGTCCGGAACGAAGCGTGATTTTGAACTCGTCGGAGACATAAACCTGCTTGGCCTGGGCCAAGCAGGGGGAACAGAGGAGAAGGATCAACGAAGCGATAAGGAGGGGCCATTGAATGTTCATGAGAGGTTAACCTTGCTCTTGGGAGGTTCAGGGTTCGCTGCGCTTGAATCAAACTCCATGCAAAATTTCGAACCGGGCCCCGGCACTCAGCTTTGAAGAAATCATCTCAGGGTATCCATGGAACCGTATAATGGGTTTATCGCCTAAGCTCCAGCTATTCATCCCGAAACTGAGTGCCGGGCCGCAGTGGCCTTTAATCAAGCAATTGAAAAGTATTAATTTTTTTCTTTAATAAATTGCCAATAAGCCAGCGCTGCCGGAGGCAGCGCTGGCTTATTGGCTTGCATAGCAAATTTTGCGGCTCCATTCAACTGCTTCGCATCCTTGTACAAAAAACAGGCTTGAAAAGCGGAAAAGACATCCCTCCAGCCCAGGGTAAAGGCGCATCCAGCAGCGATATGGGTCTGCTTGTAAGCCGCGGGGCGGGAGGCCATCCTCCATGGACTCCAATCGTGCAGCGCCCGGCCGAACCGCTTGAAAGGGCTATTGGAATAAGGTACCAGAAAAGGACGAGAAAACCAAAGTGCCATGGGCAAGGCGTTATGACTTGGATGAGGCTTTCCAAGGGCGGACTGTATCATGCCGGACAATTGCGCTTTGAACCTCAAGGTCCACTCGCCAGGTTATGACTGAGCGACTCTCCGTGGGCCTATGGCCGGAATCGCATCATCGCGCCTCTCACCGCAGGGCCGCTGATCTGTCCCGGGAGCTGGGGCTTCCGTTGTGCAGCGACAGCAGCGGGGTCGAGGCTCTTTTGTCCGTTCTGCCGGACAGGCTGAGCCTCACCCTGCAGGCCGGAGGCTTGGGAGGCCTTAGGTGTTGCGGTTTCAGCCCGGATTGGAGCAGCCTGGATCTTCGGTCCCCGGCCGGGCGTTCCAGCCGGCAGCCCCTGCTCAAGGCTGTGCGGGGGAGAAAGGCCCCTGTCTCTTCCCGGCTGGTGCTCGATGCCACTGCAGGGTGGGGCGAAGACGCCTGGCTGCTGGCAGTTTGGGGATACAGGGTCATCGCAGTGGAGCAGAACAGGATCGTCTTTGCCCTGCTTCGCGATGCCTGGGCCCGAATGGGAAAGCAGCGGTTGGCAGTGGCTTCTCGGATGCAGCCGGTATGCGGCGATGCCTTGGAGCTCATGCGGCATTGGATGGAGCGCGGTGCGGTAAAAGGAAGGGAGGCTATGCATCCCTTGTCCCCTCTTCCGGACATCGTTTATCTGGACCCTATGTTTCCCGGCCGAGAGCGCCGCAAAGCCAAGGAGAAGCTGCCTCTGCAGATTCTGGGTTGTCTTGTGGCTGCGGATCCGGACCGGGAGCAGGAGATGCTGGATGCAGCCCTGGAGGTGGCCAAGCAGCGGGTAGTGGTCAAAAGGCCAAGGGCTGCTTGTGCGCTGCTGTCCCGGGGGCAGACGCCGGTGCATAGGATCGAGGGCAAGGGATTTAGATTCGATATCTACATCCCGAGTCAGCGCAGCCTCCGGCCACGCTGACTTAATGGCAACTTTATTGAAGAAAGACAAAATTGATATTTTTCAACGTCTTGATTGAATGACACCACAACCGGAGTTGACCCGGCACTCAGTTTGCCAAGTATCAGCTCGAGCTTGGAGCTAAGCTACGGCTTAAGAGATATAAGTTTCAAATCGAGGAATGATGCAGACAAACTGAGTGCCGGGTTGATCATATTAAGAAACTCCCTCTGAGCTGCTCCCCTTCCCAAGGGGAGCTCCCGGCACTCAGTTTGCCAAAACTCAGCACAAGCTTGATCAATAGCAACTGCTTAGTTGTAAAGCCTCAGATGGAAGAATGTTGCAGTCAAACTGAGTGCCGGGTGAGGGGCTGGAAAGTGGAGTTCATACAAGGAAAGTCAGAAACAGTGAACAAAGGGCTGGCCTTGCGCTCCGAGGAAGATTTTTTACAGCTTATCGATACTGTTTTTCCGAATGAGCATGAGGCTCTTCTTGTACAGCGCGGAGATGACTGCGCGGTCCTTCGATGCAAGGAAACTGCCTGCCTCTCTTCGGATCTGTTCCTGGAAGAGAGCCATTTCAGGCTGGACTATTTCTCTCCCCGGGATATCGGGTATAAGTGCCTGGCAGTGAATATCTCCGATATTTCCGCCATGGGAGCCAGGCCCCAGGGCTTTTCCCTGAGCCTCATGGTTCCCTCTGGGGTGAGCCGAGGCTTCTGGGAAAACTTCTTTTACGGCCTGGCCGAGCTCGCCTCGGAGCATGGCATGTATCTGGCCGGCGGAGACCTCTGCCGCTCCCGGCAGATGGGCATGGATGTCACCGTATGGGGAGGCTCGGAGTCCCGGTACCTGCGCCGCAGGCAGGGCCGCAGCAAGGATCTGCTCTTTCTGCTGGGGCCTCTCGGCCTGGCCAGAACCGGATTTTCGGTGCTGGAGTCCAAGTGCTCCGCGCAAGGGTATGAAAGGGCGGTCCGGGCTCATCTGCGCCCCCGTCTCTACGTGGGGCAAGCGGCTCAGCTGGCAGCCGTTCCGGAGGTGCGGGGGCTCATGGACGTCTCGGATGGGCTGGCCCGTGATCTGCCGCGGTTTCTGGCTCCGGGGACCGGCGCCGAGCTGCGTATCGAGGCCGGGAGCCTTGCCCAGGAAGTGCAGCGCTACGCTCTGCAAGCAGGGAAAGATCCCTTGGAGCTCGCTCTTTGCGGCGGGGAGGATTACGCCCTGCTGGGAGCTGTGGAGCCCGGGGGCGTGGATCGGCTTTTGGATATAGATGCCGATATCGCCATTATCGGAGAGATTACCTCCGGATCGGGAGTTCGGGTCAATGGCATCCCTTTAGCCGAAGGGGGGTTCGATCATTTCGAATAAGCGTGGCCAGCGGCTGCGCTGACTTAATGGCCTTGAGGAGAGAGCCATGGATATTGAGCTGGCTGTTCTGGGCTGGGTGCGATCTTCGTATACCGAGAGGAAAGCTTGCCCCAAGCAGGGCTCTGCAGAGCTTCCGCCTGTGGAGATAACCCTGAAGGAGGATTACTTGAGCGGGCTGTGGAGGCTGCGGCCGGGAATGGAGCTGAACATTCTCACCTGGCTCCATCTCGGAGATCGCTCCGTGCTGCAGTGCCATCCCAAAGGGGATCCGGCCAATCCGCTGCATGGCGTGTTCGCCACCAGGTCTCCGGACCGCCCCAATCCGATCGGGCTGCACCGGGTACGCCTCCTGGAGATGGGACCCTGCAGCCTGGTGGTCCATCCTCTGGAGGCGGTGGAGGGAACGCCGGTGGTGGATATCAAGCCGGTTCTGGCTCAAGCGGGGGATTCTCCCTGGGGACAGGATATAGACGCGCCTACCGGTCAGGAGCTTTGCCGAATCGGGAGGCGGGCCTGGGAGAAGGGGCTGGTCAACGGCTTTAACGGCAATTTGAGCTTGAGGCAAAACCACCGCATGGTGGTTACCTGTTCCGGAAGCGCCAAAGGGCATCTCCAGCCCGGGGATCTCGTCAGTGTGGACTTGAAGACCGAAACCGCGATGGGGAGCGGGGAAATGTCTTCGGAAGCGGGGCTCCATGTGGCCATCTACAGGAATCAGCCTCAAGCCGCAGCTATTGTCCATACCCATCCGGTCCATCTGCTGGCCCTCAGTCTCAAGTCCCCCCGCGGGCTTGGCGGCTCACCCCTGTTCGAGGCCCGGGCCTGCTGCAAGGAGCTGGCAACTGTTCCCGGGCTCTCGCCCGGAAGCCGCGATCTGGCTCTGGCTGTGGCTGAGGCGGCCCGGGAGCACCAGGCGGTGTTTATGTACCGGCACGGCCTCGTCTGCTGGGGAAAAACTCTCACCCAGGCCCTGGCCTGGAGCGAGGAGCTGGAGGGACTGGCTAAGATACAGCTGCTTGGCGGAGCCTAGCGTGACTTTACTGCGGCACTTGCCAAAATTGATCATAACAGGCTAAAAATATTCAGTTGCTAACGAGCTGACAAAGGGGGGAGATATGGATTTGCATCGCATTCTGAGGGGTATTGCCGGATTCATGGTCCTGCTGAGCCTGATTCTGGCAGTAAGCGCCTCCTATTGGTGGCTTCTGCTGACCTTGTTCGTGGGGCTCAACCTGCTGCAATCGGCCTTCACCGATACCTGTCCCGCAATGTGGCTCCTGAGGCGTCTCGGCTTCAGGGCTGTTGGCGAGGAGCCCAAATCCACCTAGGACAGCCTGGATAGAGAGAGCGGTTTCCCGGGACTCGCAATCCACAGCTGCTGGGTTGAACGGTTGCGATTGGGCTGCTAGGAGAACAAGATTCATGGATCCTCAGGCGGAATGGCGGGAGAAGATCGTTTCCGCTGACAAGGTGCTGGCTCGGATTCATCCGGGCATGAGCCTGTTTATCGGAACCGGACCGGCTGAGCCGCGTACCCTGGTAAAGCGGCTCATGTCAATGGAATCCGGAAATCTTCAGGATCTTGAGCTCATTCAGCTGGTCAGCTTCGGGGAGGCCGTATCCCTGGAGGCCCTGCGCACCCAAACCTATCGTCTGAAGACCTTTTTCTCCGGCTGGGTGGCGGACGAGGCCATCAGCGAAGGTCGGGTGGACCTCATACCCAGCCGTTTTTCACGGATCCCCCTGCTCATCCGCACCGGACGCCTGGCACTGGACGCCGCATTCATTCAGGTCACACCGCCGGATGGTTCCGGGTATTGCTCCCTGGGGCTTGCAGTGGATGTGGCCCGGGAAGCCATGAAGCGGGCTCCCTTGGTGGTCGGGGAAATCAACGATGCAGTTCCCCGCACGCTGGGGGACACCTTGGTGCACGTCTCAGAGTTCGACTACCTGGTCACCTCCACCGAAGAGCCCATAACCTTTCTGCGCTGGGAGCTGGCCGAGGCCTTCGACCGGGTTGCGGAGAAAGTGGCCTCGGTCATCGAAGACGGCAGCTGTTTGGGATTCTCCCTGGGCCCGCTCTATGAGGCCCTGGGTCCTCACCTGCAAAGGAAAAGGGACCTGGGAGTCCACTCCCCTTTTTTTACCGACCCGCTCATGGATCTGGTCAAGAGCGGAGCCGTGAGCAACAGGAACAAGGGGGTCTTTTCCGGCAAGTCAGTCGCCTCCTATGTCCTCGGCACCCAGCGGCTGCTGGAGTGGCTGGACCGCAACTCCCTGGTGGAGCTCCAACCCATCGGCACGGTCTTCGATCCTTACACCATCGGCAAAAATCAGAGGTTCGTCGCTGTACTCCCGGCCCGCAAGGCGGATCTCACCGGAAGGATAGCCTTGCACAGCGGCAAGGGAAACGTAGCTGCAGGTCCGGGGGAAGCTACGGATTTCGTCAATGGAGCCGAGCTGTCCCCCGGGGGGTTTTCCATCTTCGCCCTTCCCAGCCGGAACCTCCAGGGCGAGTCCAACATTCGGATCTCGGTGGAGCAGTTTCCCAATCTGTTCAGCCTGAGGGAAGCTGTGGATATGGTGGCTACGGAATACGGGGTGGCCTTTCTCCAGGGACGCACTATCCGGGAGCGGGCCATGGCCCTCATCGATATAGCCCATCCCGAGGATCGGCTGCAGCTGGTCAAGCTGGCCAAGGCGGCCCATCTCATCTACGAGGACCAGATCTATCTCGAGAGCGCCGGCAAGATGTACCCCGATATACAGGAGAAGAAAACGTTCCCAGGCGGGGTGGAGGTGCGCTTCCGGCCCATCAAGCCTTCGGACGAGGAGGAGATGCGGCGTCTGTTCTATCGATTTTCGGATCGAGCCGTATACTACCGCTACTTCACCCCGGTAAAGACCATGCCCCACAACCGGATGCAGGAATACGTCAACGTGGATTTCGACACCACGATGTCCATTGTGGGGGTTGTGGGCCCCCCCGGAGAGGGGCGGATCGTGGCCGAAGCCAGGTACGCCCGCTCCCGGAACAGCCTCTGGGCCGATGTGGCCTTTTTGGTGGACGAGGCCTATCAAGGGCTGGGAATAGCCAGCTACATGTTCCAGCTTCTGCTGCGGGTGGCCAAGGACCGATGCATTCAAGGGTTTACCGCCGATGTCCTGGTCTCCAACAAGCCCATGCTCCGGGTGTTCGAAAAAGCGGCGGAGCGGGTGGATGTCAAGATGGATCACGGAGTGTACCTGGTGAGCATCCCCTTTGAGGAGAACCCGGCCTGCGGGCTGGATGCAGCCTGAGAAGTCCTGCAAAGATGCGACTGTAAAAATTCTATTTGCAACCGAAATTCGAGAAGCAAGGAGGAAAGCATGGCTCTTCAGCCGGACAAGGGGCAAGGGCAGGCAAGCGAAGCCTTGGACCAAGGAGTTCAACTCCTCTACGATCTGGATAAAGAGGAGCTGATCCGGATCATCATCGACGATGCCAAAAACTGGCTGGCCCACGACGGCCTTTGGTTCCAGGCCGTGGAATCGGATCACGGTATGGATGCTGCCATAGAGGCGGACCGCAAGGCCTGGGAGACATTCACCAAGATAGAGGCCAAGCGGATAATGTCCCGCTTGGGCCTGGAGCCCGGCGGAGGGATAGCGGCTCTGGTGACCTGCCTGAAGCACAGGATGTACGCCAGGTTGAACAAGCAGCGCTGTGTGGAGGTAACGGACACCAGAGCGGTGTTCCAGATGGTGGACTGCCGGGTTCAGGCAGCGAGAAAACGTAAGAATCTGCCAGATTTTCCCTGTAAGCCGGTGGGCATCGTGGAGTACTCCGAGTTCGCCAAGACTGTGGATCCGCGCATTGCCACCCGCTGTATTTGCTGTCCTCCGGACGAGCACCCTGAGGAGTACTACTGCGCCTGGGAGTTCACCCTGCAGGAAGAGTGAAGGCCCAATCCCGCAAGCTTACTTTGATCTCTCCGGATTATCTGTTCCTGGGGCCACATGGGGGTTGAAGTAGCCAAAGGCAATCCAGGGAAATTCCCTCCGCAGCCGCACCATGAAGTTGTTAAGCCCCATGGCCGGCGAGTCCTGTTCCGGAAGGAGCCCCAGGTAGAGCTCCGGATCTAGATTCAGGTTGCGCAGTTGGATGAAGTCCAGCCGGGTGCGGGATATGAGCTCGCTCAAGGCCTGGAGCTCGGCCTCGGTGTCGCTTATACCCGGAAAGAAGAGCAGATTGAGGGACACGAACAGGCCGAGCTCCTTGGCCCGCTCCACCGAGGAGATCACCTGGTTGAAGCTGTAGTCTCTGGGCCGGTAGTAGGGCTCATATACCTGCTCCCGGGCGCTGTTCAGGCTTACCCGGATGGAGTTCAGCCCTGCCTCGGCCAGGCCGGGCAGAGAGTCTGGCCGGCTGGCATTGGTATTGATATTGACCGAACCCAGGCCGCCGCGATTCCGGTAGTCGGCAATCGCCCTGCGGATGGTTTCGGACTCCAGGAGCGGCTCGCCTTCGCAGCCCTGTCCAAAGGAGAATATGGGCCGCTTCTCCGAGGCGCCGTGCTGGTGCATCACCTGGGTGATCTCCTGGGCCGACGGCTTGAAGCCAATCCGGTTCTGGGTGGCCGGAAAGTCGGAGTCCGGGGGCTGCTCGGAGATGCAGCCCACGCAGGCGGCATTGCAGCCTCGGGCAGTGGGGAGGGGGGCCTCAAAGCGACCCAGGGCGAGGTTCCGCGCCGCAGGACAGCAGTAGGTGAGGGCGCAGCGGGCCAAATGGCGCACCAGCCGGTTGTCCGGAAAGCTTTTGAGCCACTGCTGCGCTCCGGCCTCTATCTTGGCCTGGGGTATGCCGCTGAACTGCTGCCGTTTGTCCTGGTCCACCTTCCTGGCGCAGACCCAGAACTGCCCGTTGGCATACCCAGCGGCCCCGTAAGCGAAGAGCGGAAGCCGCTTGCTCCCCGGGCGGGTAAAAAAGGCGCAAAGCCCGGAAAGGGTATGCCCGGGGGCGATGAAGGCGGCTACGGCCGGTTGCTCCAGGGCCTCGATCCGGCCGGACTCGGGGTCGAAGCCCACTGCGCTTCTCCGGGGCAAAAGAAAGAGCTCGCTCTCCTGGGGCAGGGGGATGAGGTCCTGAGGAGCGGGAAGGGTGAGGTCCGAGCCTTTGCGGCAGAGCATGAGCAAATCAGGGTGGTCGAAAATGTTGCCTTGCTCGTCGGCATAGATGAGTCGGGGCTGTATCTTTTTGGCCATGGTCCGGGTCCTGGACTTAGCCGGGCTGTAAATGCAATAGAGCCGGACGGTAGTCGCCCGGCTCTATTGCAGGAGATAAGCAAGAAGGTGGGAGCTGGAGATCGAGATCAGCGCTTGGAGTACTGGAACTTGGCCCGTGCGCCAGGCTGGCCGTACTTCTTGCGCTCCTTGATCCTGGCGTCGCGGGTGAGCAGCCCGGCGTCTTTGAGCGTCTTCTTCAGATCGGGGTCGTACTCCACGAGCGCCCGGCTGATGCCGTGCCGTACAGCTTCGGCCTGTCCGGCGATGCCGCCGCCGCAGACATTGACCTTGATATCGAAGTTTTTTGAGAGATTGACCAGCTTGAGCGGTTGATTGATGATCATGCGCAGCGTGGCTCGCGGAAAATAGTCTTCCAGCGGGCGCTTGTTGATCTCGACCTGGCCGCTGCCGGAATGCAGCGTGGTTCTGGCGATGGCGTTCTTCCGTCTTCCGGTGCCGTAGTAAAAGTCTTGTCTCATCTGTCCTCTCCGCCGTGTCCGGTTTTATGTCTCCAAGGGGGTGGGCTGCTGGGCCTGATGGGGGTGCTCGGGCCCGCTGTAAATCTTGAGCTTTTTCAATTGGGCCCGGCCGAGGCGGTTCCGGGGCAGCATTCCCTTGACCGCCTTGTAGATCACTTGCTCAGGCTTGGTCTGCAGCATCTTCTTGAGGCTCGTTTCCTTGATGCCGCCGGGGTATCCGGAATGCCGGTAGTACTTCTTGTCCTCGAGCTTGCGTCCGGTGATCTGCACCTTTTCGGCATTGACCACGACGATGAAGTCTCCGTTGTCGATATGCGGCGTAAAATCGGCTTTGTCTTTCCCGCGGAGCTTCATGGCGATCAGGCTGGACAGACGGCCCAGGACCTGATCCTCTGCATCCACGATATACCAATTGCGCTCGCGTTTTTCTTTTGGCAGGCTGAATGTCTTGAAGCTGCTCATGCCTCTGCTCCTTGGAGAGAAATCGCAAAGCGATCTTGTCTAGCGAATTTTGGCTTTTCAGTCAAGGGCTTCGTGCCCTTGTCGCAATCAGCAAACAAACAATTTTGCTTTTTTGTTCCCAATTGTCAAGGTGCAGTGCGAAAAGCCTTTACTGCAGACCCCTCTCCTACACGCAGGAACTAGGGAGGAAGCATCGGTGTCGATTATCCGCAAGAGTTTGCTTCAGCTGATTTTCTCCGGCTCCTTCATGAAGCGCTGGAATGACAAGCTGCGACCGGTGGAGCTCTGGGAGGTGGATAAGCAGGCCCATAAGATGATCACCGCCTGGGCTCTCTACCAGCTCAACTGCGACGATCTGGACGAGGAGCAGAAAATCGAGCTGGGGCGGGAGATCATTGAGGGCGGAATTTTCGAGTACCTCTACCGCTTGGTTATCACCGACATCAAGCCGCCGGTTTTTTATCGGATCAAGGCCAACCCCTCCCATTACCGCCAGCTCACCGAGTGGGTCCTGGAGCAGCTGGAGCCCAAGGTCCATCCTTTGGGACAGTCCTTCTGGAATCGCTTGACAGACTATTTTCTCCTTCAGCCGGAAACCTCGAGAGGGCGGCGCATTTTGCGGGCGGCCCATCTGTATGCCAGCCAGTGGGAGTTCAGCCTCATAGAAAACATCAATCCCTGGGATGAGGAGCTGGAAGAGATCCGAAGGGCCTTTCAGGCCTCCTTGCAGGATTTGAGCGAGCTAGACGGGGTGGAGGAGCTGCTCAGCCAGGGACCGCCCGGGGCTTTGAAGCGGTTCCTCCGCCAATGCGGACAGCTCCGCTTTCAAAAGCGATGGTCCCAGACGCCCCGCATTCCCGAAACCTCGGTGCTGGGCCATATGTTCATCGTGGCCTGCTATGCCTACTTTTGCAGCCTGTCCATACGCTCCTGTCCCTTACTCAGTCAGAACAACTTCTTTGCCGGGCTGATCCACGATCTTCCCGAGCTCCTCACCCGGGACATAATCTCCCCGGTCAAGCGCTCGGTTCAAAAGATCGGCGATCTGATCAAGCAGTACGAGGAGCAGGAGGTCCGGCTGCGGGTGTTCGGCCTGCTGGAAAATGGAGGCTACGGGATGATCTCCGAGCGGTTGGCCTACTTTCTGGGGGCGGATATCGGCTCGGAGTTCGTGGGTACCATTCGGGTCGGCGGAGAGGCCCAAACCACGGACCGGCAGAGCCTGCAGACGGTCTACAACCTAAACGAGTATGATCCCAAGGACGGCGAGCTGCTCAAGGTCTGCGACAGCCTGGCCGCATTCATCGAGGCCTATACAGCCATGCGCAACGGGATTACCACCGACCAGCTCCAGCAGGCGGTCTGGCGCATCCGGACCGATTACAACCAGGTTTCTCTGGGGCCGGGGCTGCATATCGGAAGCCTTCTGGCCGACTTCGATTAATGGAGCCGGAACAGCTAGTCTCCGGAGAAGGCATTTAGCAGGAGCGCCTTGAGACAGCGGGCTACCTTGGGGTCGTATTTGGCCTCCTGCTGGGCCAGCGCTTCGGCTGCATCTATGAGCTGCTCAGCTTCCAGTTCCGATCCGCTGGCCACCATATCGGCAAAGGCCGCGGCCAGTGCCCCCATTCGTCCGAACCAGCTGATGTCCTTGCCTCGCAATCCTCTCGGATAGCCGCTTCCATCCAGACACTCCCGGCACTCCTCAACGCACTGGAGAATCACCTTGTCCCTGTAGCCGAGCTTCTGCAAAAGGCGCGTGGCAGTCAGAGGGGTCTGTCGGATCTGCTTCTTCTCCTCCGGTGAGAGGTTTCTCCCCTTGTCCCGAATGTAGCTCGGAACTTTGGCCCACCCCACATTGGCGGCAGCCAGGCCGATGGCCAAGCGATCCAGAATCTTCCGATTGCGCTCCTCGGACTGGATCTCCAGATACAGCCCCAGGCCGACCAGGAGCATGCCCCAGCTTTTGGCCGAGAGATCCGGAGCCTGGCTCAGCCTTCGGAGCAGGGCCTTGATGCGGTAAGTATCGCTCCAGAGGTACTCCGTCAGCACCAGGAGGTCGGTTTCCAGCTTTTCCACGGCCGGCTTGACCGGCTGCTCAAAGAAGTTTTCCAGGCTCTTGCGCATGCCTTTGCCCAGTATCTCGGCAACCTCTCCCTCCTTGAGATCGGTATCCATGAGCAGCAGATCGAGCTGCTTGCTGATATGCTCCGAATAAATGGGACGGTCCGAGCGGGCTACAAAAATTTTTCCCTGGCTGCACAGCTCCGCCAGCTCGGTCTGCTGTTCCCTGGAAAGCCGCTGTCCGGCATAGATGTAAGGATAGAGCTCGCTTACCTTTTCATTGAAGAAGTACAGGGTGAGCGGGGGCCTGAATTTGGGAAAGCTGGTCAGTATCTGCGGGGATATCTGGTAGAACTCTTCGGAAAGGCTCCCGGCTGCATAGGTTCTGGAATTGTTCATGGTTACATTGCGCCTCTACAGAGAGAAGGGTCTTGACGAGGGCTGTTCGGTGTCAAAAAAAGGTTCCTGCGGTCAAAAAATGACCTGATTTCGAGTCATAATATAGCAAAGAAAAACAGAATTCTACAAGAAAAATTTCTCCAAGGGGATTTTTTTCTTGACTTACCGGGCGAAGCTTGAGTAATTGTGGGAAAAAGTGGTAACCGGTGGTACAGAATGTGAACATGCAGTTCCGAGGTCACTCCTATCGAAGCCTGGATACCAAGGGCAGGCTGATGCTCCCACCCGAGTTCCGGGAGACGGTGCTCGCCAAGGATGCCGGGGGGAGAGTCATGCTCACCAACTTCGACGGATGTGTGGCCGGCTATCCCATGCCGGAGTGGGAAGAGATCGAAGCAAGCTTCAATAAGGTCAATCTCGTCCACCGGAGAATGCGGGATTTTCACCGCTTCTTCATTTCCGGAGCCATGGAGGTCACGGTTGATAAACAGGGCCGCATTCTGGTTCCCCCTTATTTGCGGAGCTACGCCAAGCTGGAAAAGGATGTGGTTCTGGCCGGCGTAGGGCGGAAGTTCGAAATCTGGAACCAGCAGCATTTTGAATCACAACGGCAACAAATGGAAGAGGAATTCGACGAGGTCATGGACGATCTGTCCAAGAACGGATTCGAGTTCTATATGTAGACTGAAAAAAGCTTTCGACTCTAGGGATGGAGAAGAACTCAGCCTCAGGTGGGGAAAGTCAAGGGCAAGGCCCCTTCACCCAATCCGTCGCTATTGAGCATGTTCCGGTTCTGGTCAATCCGGTCCTGGAATACCTCAAGCTCAGG
>CAZQPF010000059.1:0-20972 GCA_964595165.1 uncultured Desulfohalobiaceae bacterium | reverse complement strand
TAACCCCCAGCTATTTCTGCAAAACTGAGTGCCGGGTGAGGGGTTGGAAGTCGAGCTTCATACGAGTGTGGCCTCCGGCTGGGCTGAGGTTCTGCGCCATGCGCCATGCGAACAAACCGCCGCCAAGGCGTGTCAATACTTGTGGCAAAAAGTCCCGGAAATTGCAAGATCCAGGCAAGGCAGGCCGGGTGAGCGCCGCACCCCAAGGCTTCACAGCGGCGAGCAAAGCGCCTGGGCCGGGCTGGGCCCTCAATTCAAGAGTCGGGAGGCTTTCTCTTCAGACGTGGTTGCGCAGCCTGAGCTCCGTGGGGTGGGGCTTTAGATAGTATTGGCCGGCGAGATACTCCTTGCCGTACTTGCGAACAAAGTGGTTGAGGAGGGTCACCGGAACTACGAGGGGGATGAGCTCTGAGGCATACTGCTGCAGGATCTCCACCGTCTCCTGCTTTTCGTCGGCGGTGATCTGCTTCTTGAAATGCCCCAGGATATGGTACAGGACATTCACATTCTTCTTTACGCTCGGGTAGTGCGAAAGCCCCTGGAAAAAGCGCCGCTCATAGACGGTGTAGAGCTCCTCCGGGGGCAGGCTCTTGCCCTCGGCGAGGAGCTTTCCCAGCTCCCGGTAAACCGGAACGCTGTGAGCCAAGAGGAGAAGCTTGTGCCTGGTATGGAACTCTATGAGCCTACCCAGGCTTGGTCCGGATTGAACAAGCTCACTCCAGCGCTTGGCGGCAAAGAGCCTGGTGATGAAGCTCTCCCGAATAACCGGATCGTGGAGCCTTCCGTCCTCCTCTACCGGGAGCAGCGGGAAGCGGTCGGTGAACATGCGGGCCCATAGACCGGTTCCTGTTCGCCCCGGCATGCCGTCTTCGGTATAGACCTTGACCCGGTAGAGGCCGCTGCTGGGAGACTTGCTCTTGAAGATGAAGCCGCACAGCTCTTCCTTTTCCAGCTCCGCAAGCCGCTTTTGGCCCCAGCTCTCCATCCGCTCCGTAAGATCCTGCTTGGAGTTGACGGTTAGCAAGCGGGGCCTGTCTGCATCGCCCACCAGGCGCATCGCTTCCCGAGGCACCGGAAGCCCGCATTCCACCTCCGGACAAACCGGGATGAAGCGGACGAACTGCCCCAGTGTGTGGCGCAGATAGCGGTCCAGCTTATGCGTTCCGTCATAGCGGACGTTTTCCCCGAGCAAGCAGGCGCTTATACCGACCTTGAAAGATTCCCCGTCCATAGTCAGACCCTCCCGATTCGCGCCGCATAGGCGTCCAAGTTCGCGGCCGGCAGGTACACCTCGAAGAGGCTCCCCTGACCGGGCTTGCTCTGAACCCGCACCGTACCGCCGACCTCGGTGACAATCCCATGCACTACCGAGAGGCCAAGCCCAGAGCCATGCGGGCTCCGGGTAGTAAAAAAGGGCTCGAATATCCGATTCAGCGTCTCTTCCTCTATGCCTACCCCGGTATCCTCAACTGCGAGATACAGACAGGAGTCAGCCTCCACCGGGAGAGCCCGATTGCAGCTGTCCAGCCTGGACAGGGCCACGCGCAGCGTGCCGCCTTCCCGGTCCTGCATGGCCTGCACCGCATTGGTATACAGGTTCATGCACAGCTGATGCATCTGGGAGGGATCGGCCTGAACGAAATCGTCCTTGGTAATTACGTCTCTTTCCACGCTCAGGGATGCCGGAAGAGAGCCTTCCAGGATGCGCAGGGACTCCTTGACGATGAGGTGCAGCGGAAAGACGCTCTTCTCTTTTGGCCTTTGCCGGCTGAAGGTCAGGATGTGCTCCACCAGCTCTTTGCCCCGCTCGGTGGTCTGCAAGATAAAATCTACATTGCGATGCACGTAATCCTGCTGGCTCGATTTGAGCTTGATAAGCTGCGCGTATCCGGAAATGGAAGCCAGGAGGTTATTGAAATCGTGCGCGATGCCTCCGGCCAGCACCCCTATGGCCTCCATCTTTCTGGCCTGAAGCAGCTGCTTCTCCAGCTTATGCTTATACAAGGCCATATAGATGGTCGACTCCAACTGTCCCACCGATACGGGCTTGGTTATCAGCCCGTACGATTCAGAGGAGGCCGCTCTGGCAATGGTCCTCTCGTCGTCATAGTAGGCGGTTACATAGACCACCGGCAGGTCCACCGTCCGGGTAATGGCCATGGCGGCCTCCACCCCATCGAGCTCCCCTTCGAGCTCGATGTCCATGAGAACCAGGTCGATGTCCCCCTTTTGGGCCCTCTCCAGAGCCTCTTCGCCGCTGGAACAGGCCTCGTCCACCCGGAACCCCTTGCGCTGCAGCAGGGAGCGCATGGTCTGGCTGGAAAGAGGATCGTCCTCCACGAGCAGGATACGGGGAGAGAGGGCGGATCGCTTCGGGAGCCGAAATGAGCTCCATTCGGGTTGCTCGGGAGAAGAAGTATTGGCTTGGCTCACCATGCACAGCCTCCGGAAAAGACTACCTGCTAGGCATTGATGTCGACCCGCGGATCTGGAGGGCCTTGTTCTTTTTTTTCATGGCATACATGTTGTTGTCCGCTTCCTGGAAGAGCGCCTCCAGATTGACCGGGCCGCTGGAGCACACGGCATAGCCGTAGGAGATGGTGGGGCTGGCCTGCGGATCCAGAATTCCGGAGCGCATATTGCTTTCCATTCGGATCAATGCTCCCTGGACATCCTTCTCTTTGCAGTCGAGGAGCAGAACTGCGAACTCGTCCCCGCCTATACGGGCCACAATGTCCCTGGAGCGGAAGGAATCCCGGATGATCTTGGCCGCGCTTTGCAGCAGTCTGTCTCCGTGCTCGTGGCCAAGGGTATCGTTGATCTCCTTCAAGCCGTCCACATCACAAACGATGATTCCCACCGGCAAAGAGCTGGTCTGGCTGTGGCGCTGCATCTCCTGGATAAAGTAGTTCCTGTTGCACAGCCCGGTCAGGGAGTCGTGAAAGCTCATGTAGCGCAGCCTATCCTCGGTCTCCTTTCTGTCCGAAATATCCCGCACCGACTCGATGGCTCCGACAAACTTTCCCTCCTTGTCGTAAAGCGCTGAGGCCTTGCCCCAGACGTAGGCGCCGCGATTGCTGTAGGCCTTGGGAATGTATACCTCGGTGAAGATGGTTTTCTCCTCCCGCTGGATGAAATCGTACTGTTCCTCAATACCCCTGTTCTCATCAAAGATGAGGTCTATGAGTATGGGGCGAGGCTCATCGTAGAAGGCGCAGCCGTAGATATAATCCCCTTTGCCGAGAACATCCTCCTTGCGCCACCCGGTCATCTCCTCGATGGCGCGATTCCAGGCGATGACCCGCTTCTCCGCGTCGATCACAAAGGTGGCGTCCGGGAGAAAGTCGATGATATTGTACAGCCTCTCCTCGTTGCGCCGCAGCGTGTCCTCCATCTCCTTGCGCGCTGCGACCTCTGCGGCCACCGCCTGAAGCATGGCATTCATCTCGCTGCTCAGGGCCTGGAGAATGGCTGCCGAATATCTCCCCTCCACCCGGGCCGAGTAGTCGCCCTGGCCGATGCGGCGGATAACCTCAAAATGCTCGGCCAGCCCTTGACGCAGATCATCCGTTACATCGGATTGGGTCGCTATCTCCTTGCCGCTTTCCCGCAACACCTCCCTGAGTCCGGCGAGGCTATCCTCCGGCTCGAAAAGGGCGCCCCCTTTTGAGGAGGCAGGGGAAAGCCTTTCCAGGGCCCGCAACACCTCAGCCAGCCCGGCCGCCAACTGCAATCTGCACTCCGCATCGGAGCACCCGCCAAGCCGGGTATCCTCGTCGCTGCAATCTACGTGGTCTCTCACGATCTCAAGCGCCTCCCTGGTGCCCACCATTGGAGCGTTGTGCTGAAAAACTCGACAGCTGGGGCAGAGGAACCTCTTTTCCCACAAGCTATGTTTCCTGCGCCCGAAACATAGGGTTCCGTCAATGAGCCAGCATCGAGGCCTGTTCCTGTTGTAGGCCGGACAGCCCTCTCGGCCGCAACGCAGAATCTTCCAGCAGGTCAGCTCTGCAAGCCCTTCCTGCTTTCGGCCCTGATCCATCACTCCCTTCCTGCGCCCCACAATTCCTCCCTCTGGCTCATGCTAGCAGCCATCCGGGAGTAGCAAAAGGACTGCGGCCGGCAGAAAACAGAGCGCTGGCCGCGGCCATGAGCATAGCACACACTTGACACAAAGGGTCAGCATAAGTCCATTTACATTTTTTCTTGCCCCCACTATCCCATGTGTGGGCAAAGATCATGCCTCAGCCGGGGCGTGAAGCACCCTGCTTGCGGAAGGAGGCCTCGGTTATGAGGCATCTGCCGGGCTGGCCTTGCGCCTTACACGCTGCAGGGATTTGGAGAACTCGGCGATGCTGTAAGGTTTTTGCAAGAACTCGTGCTTTCCGAGGAAGGCGTTCATATCGATATCCAGAGCCTCACTGGTTCCGCTGCACAGAATGATCGGGGTATGCGGGCTTTGTGCCGAGATCTCCTGCATCAGCTCCTTGCCGGACAGGGAAGGCATTTGCATATCCGTGACCACCACGTCGAAGCCTCCGGGGTTGCTTCTGAACAGCTCCAGGGCCTCCAGGGCGTTTTCCGTGGCCACCACCTCGTAGCCCAGGGTCTTGAGCGATGTCTTGGCCCAGAGGACGATGTTCGGCTCATCGTCCACAAAGAGCACGCGCCCCTTTCCCGGAACCGGTAAGGACTGCGCCTCCTGGTGCTTATCCCGCTGCACTCCCCGGATCACAGGCAGCCAGACGGTAAAGGTGGTCCCTTTGTCCACCTCGCTTTCCACGCTGATCACCCCGTCCATGTCCTTGACTATGCCATGCACCACGGAAAGGCCGAGCCCCGAGCCTTCGGCAGGGCCTTTGGTGGTAAAAAAGGGCTCAAAGATGCGTTCCTGCATCTCGGGGCGGATGCCCTGACCGGAGTCGGCCACTTCCAGACAGACATATCTGCCCGGCTGCAGCCCTGCCAGATGGCCCACCAGATCGCTGGGGGCCAGCTCCTCGGCCCGATAGGTAACCCGGATGCTTCCGCCCTCTTCACGCATGGCTTGGCTGGCGTTGGTGCACAGGTTCATGATGATCTGATTCACCTGGGAAGGATCGGCCAGAACCATGACCTTGGCCCTCTCGATATCCGCATGAAGCTGAATGTGCGGCGGCAGTGTGGCCTGGAGGAACTTGAGCGCCTCGTTGAGGATGAGGTCCATCTGCAGGGGCTCCTTCTTCTGCTCATTCTCCCGGCTGAAGGTAAGGATCTGGTTCACCAGCTCTTTGGCCCGCTGCCCGGCCTGGTAGATACGCTGCAGATAGCTCTTTATCTGGGGGCTGGCGTCCTGGACCGAGAGGCCCATCTCGGTAAACCCGATGATACTCATGAGAATGTTGTTGAAATCGTGCGCTATACCGCCTGCAAGGGTGCCTATGGCTTCCATTTTCTGCGATTGGCGCAGCTGCTGCTCAATCCGCTCGTTTTTCAGGGATACCGCCCCCAGCTCGGCAAAGGCCTTGACAATTCTCTCATCCTGCTCTGTAAACCCGCCGGGCTTGTTGACCAGGGCCAGTCTCCCCCAGGTCTTGCCGTCGAGAACCATGGGGGCCAGAAGGATGTTCTCCACCTCCAGATCCCTGGCCGGCAGTATCGAGGCTAAGCTGGATTGCTGCACCTGGTTGCTGCAAAACGGCTCGCAGGCTTGATAGGCTTCCCAGCCCGAGCCGTCCAGCTGCAAGCGCTGCTCGTCACTCTGCAAGCCCCTGGCACTTCCGGATTCAACCAGGATGGTCTGGCAGCTTCGCTCGTCCTTGCACAGCAGATCCACCCACCCGGCCCGGTTGCCCACAATCTTCTGGCAGCTGTTGAATATGGCCCTGGCTGCCGGATTGAAATCGGCAAACTCCAAAACCGCCCTGGTCCCCTCCAGTAAGGCTTCGGTCTCCTTGCGGCGGCTCTGATTCTGCTCCAGCAGCTCGATGAGCTTGTTCTCCACCCGCTTGATCTGTGTTATGTCCTGAAAGGTTCCCACGCCTTTCAAGCCACCGTGACCGTCGCTGGTCACCTGTCCCTGACAGTGGGCGTAGCGGAGCTCAGAATCCCGCCGATAGAAGCGGAAGGTGGCCTTGAGCACCCCCCGATCCCGCAGCTCATTCCAGGCCTGCATAGCCGAGCCCACGTCCTCTTGGTGTATATGCTCCCGGAGAATCTCCAGGCCGGGCTCCACCCCCCCTGGGTGATAGCCCAGGAGCTTGTAGTGCTCTTCGGACCAAACCATGCGCTCGGCGGAGAAATAGTACTCCCAGGACCCAATCTTGGCTATGGACTGGGTCATGCTCAGCAAGGCCGCGGTGTCCGTATCAGGCTCCAGCGAGGACCGGGAGAAGGAAGATTCCCTGCTTAAAAACTCGGGAGAAAAGTTCGTTTCGGACATAGTGATCCTTGGGCGGGAAGAGACTATCCCGCATTCCTGGAAACGTTAGTTATGGTTGTTACCAAGGCCATGGTTCAGCAGCCCGAGATTTTTCAGCTCTCGCTCCAGCTTTTCCTTTTCTATGGGCTTGACCAGATAGGAATCCGCACCTCCCTGATAAAAGGCCTGGACCACGTTCTGCGGATCGTCCAGTGCGGTGACCATGATCACCTTGGTGCCAGTGCCTCCGCTCCAATTCTGCTGCTCCAGCTCTCGAATCTGCTGCAAGGTCTTTTGCCCGTCCAGCTTGGGCATCATGATGTCCAGAAGGATCAGATCGTAGGGATCCCGGTTCACCAGGGAGCCGCGCACGCGATCCAGCGCTTCGTCTCCGTCCTCCACCACATCGCAGGAGCCGTACTTCTGCATAAAGGTTTGCAGCACCTTTCGGCTGTAAAATTCATCCTCTACGATGAGTACCCGCATACATCCTCCATAAACAGTCTTATCTGCTTGCCTGCAGGGCATAGCTTCCACTCCCTGGGCGCCGTAATGCCTTTGCTGAGCCTGAGCTTTGAATCCCTGGCCCCGCTGCTGTTCTTCAAAAAAGGTGCCAAAGGCAGACCGTACAAAAAAATACACCATTTCAGCATGATAAGAATTATACTCCATCTCCGGGCCGCTGACAACCAGAAGCTCGCCGTGGGCGCAGTCAAATCCGATTTGAGATTTTCAAATCTTATTTGAAATTTTGCTGGACGCACCGGAGCTTGATACTCTGAAAAAATCAAGCAAGTGCCGGGAAGGCAGCTGCCGGTTGGATGGCGACAGAAGGCTTCGGAAGGCTAAAACACTAGAGGTTATGGGAAAGCCAGCTTTCTCCGTGCAGCTGAAAGAGGCAAAGGCGAGCCGATAACAGGCTGCTCCGGAGAGGGAGGCCCGCTATCCATTCCTGCCCAGGTCGTGCTTTTTGAGGAGCCCGTAGATTCTGGCCTGGGTCAATCCGGCCCGGCGGGCCATCTCCCGAACACTGCCCTTGGTTTGCTCATAGAGGGCTTCAAAGTAGCGCTTTTCCGCCAAGGACACCATGTGGTCCCGATACGATTTCCAGGTCATGGAGCTGGACTGGGCCATGGAAAGGGCCACTTCATCCAGGGATGGATCCCCCTGGCCTTGCAGGCTCTTGCGTTTGGCGCTGACCCGCAAATGGACAGGCAGGTGGTGCGGATGGAGGGTTGACTCATTCTGCACAGCAGCGATCATCTTGTCCACGGTATGGATGAGCTCGCGGACATTTCCCGGCCAATGGTACTCGTTGAGCGTCTCGATGACCTCCGGGGAGATCCGTTTCGGCTCCAGGCCCAGATCACGGCATCTCTTGGTGCTGACATGAAAGACGATCTCCGGGATATCCTCCTTGCGTTCCTTAAGCGGCGGGATATGGATCTCGTGGGTGTTGATGCGATAGAGAAGGTCGCTGCGGAATCGCCCTTTATCCACAAGCTGCGATAGATTCCGATTGGTAGCCGCCACCACCCGGAAGTCGCTTTGCTTGACCTGCTGCCCTCCGACAGGGCGGAACTGCTTGTCGTCCATCACCCGGAGGAACTTTTTCTGCATATCCAGGGTCAGCTCCCCGATCTCGTCCATAAACAGGGTCCCGGAGTGGGCTTGGGCGATCAGCCCGGCCCTGTCGCTTATTGCCCCGGTGAATGTGCCCCGTACGTATCCGAACAGGATGCTCTCCACCAGGCTTTCGGTCAGGGCAGCGCAGTCCAGGACCACGAAATCGTTTTCCCGGCGGGAGCTATTGGCATGCAGGGCCCTGGCGAAGAGCTCTTTGCCGGTTCCGGTATCCCCGGTAATCAATACGCTGTTCTGGGTGGCTGCCGCGTCAGCCAGAGACTCCAGACACTGATTGATCTGCTGGCTGCTGCCGATGATTCCCTCGCGCCTGAGGATGCGCGGCTTGCTTCGCTGCAGCCTGGCTTGCCGGTACTCCAAGGCCCGCACCAGAGGCAGCATCACCTGGTTGAGGGAAGCCGGCTTCTCGATATAATCAAAGGCGCCTCGGCTGAGCGACAGCTCAGCCCCGTCCGGATCGCCTTTCCCGGTGATGATGATGACCTCGGGGGAGGAAGGAAGCTCCAGGAAACGGGGCAAAAAATCAAGACCGCTCCCGTCGGGCATGCAGACATCCAGAAGCACCGCTTCATAACGCTCCCGGGAGGCCATATCCAAGCCCTGGCGCAGGGTATTGGCGTAGGCCGGCTCGTACCCGCTCTTTTCAATGGCGTGGTACAGGACCTCGCACACGTCATGCTCGTCGTCGATCACCAAAACGCGCGTCATACAGCCTCTAAGCTCGGTTTCTTGCTCCGGGATTTCGGCCGGGCGTAGCGTTCAACCTCTTGCCGGGATTGGACAAGCCGCTTATACGTTACGATGTTGACAGCCGGGCGGGATTGTCCAAATGTCAAGCCTACGCTCCAAGATAGCTCTCTATAGTAGATAAAGTGCACAGGAACCGCAATGGACCTGCCTCTTGCACTTGCTATGGGTACGCACCGGAGGCTTCCCCTATGCTCGACGAGCACCTGATTTCGGCTTTCTCCCTCACGCTCCTCGCGGGGCTTTCAACCGGTATCGGCAGCGGCCTGGCCTTTTTCAGCGGACGCTCCAGCCCCAAGTTCCTGGCTCTGGCCCTGGGCTTTTCCGCCGGAGTGATGATCTACGTCTCCTTTGTGGAAATATTGGGCAAAGCAAAGGAGTCCCTGATTGTGGAGCTGGGGACCAGGCCGGGCAGCTGGCTGGTGGCAGGGGCCTTTTTTGCCGGTATCGCCGCGATCGCCATCATCGACATGGCCATTCCATCCTATGAAAACCCGCACGAGGCGCACCGCATTGATGACCTGGGCCAGAAGTCCCAGGCCAAAGAGTATGTGGAGCTCCGGAGAACCGGCCTATTCACCGCTCTGGCCATTGCCATCCATAACTTCCCGGAAGGACTGGCCACCTTCACCGCCGCATTGAAGGACCCCCTCCTGGGGGCGCCCATTGCCGTTGCGGTGGCCATACACAATATCCCCGAGGGGATAGCCGTATCGGTCCCTTTATATTACGCCACCGGAAGCAAACGGAAAGCCTTCTTTTTGTCCTTCGCCTCCGGGCTGGCCGAGCCGCTGGGAGCCATCATCGGCTATGCCTTGCTGTGGTCGGTGTTCACCGATGTTGTCTTCGGCCTGGTATTCGCTTCTGTCGCGGGCATCATGGTCTATATCTCCCTTGACGAGCTCCTGCCCACGGCAGAGGAGTACGGCGAGCATCACCTGGCCATCTTCGGCCTGCTCTGCGGCATGCTGGTCATGGCTTTGAGCCTGCTGCTATTCCTCTGAGCTCTGCTTCAGCCTCTACGCCCCCTCATGGGAGACGGGAAACCCGCTGGGCCGCATCTGCTCCAGAGGCACCGGCTCGCACCAGTAGCTGCCCTGGGCGTAGTTGCAGCACAAGCGATGCAGCAGCTGCAGCTGCCGCCCGGTCTGCACCCCCTTGACCACCAGCTTGATTCCCAGGCCGGAGAAGATCCGGATAAAGGTCAGCAGGGATTCGTAGGTCCCGGAGTCTTCCTCCAGCTTAGCTACCTCCGCCTGGTGCAGCTTGACCATGGCAAAGGGAATGAAGTTGACCTTGTAAAACAGGTTCAGGTTGCTCAAGTCCAGGTGCAGATCGTTGACCGCCAGATCCAGGCCCATGGAGCTCAGTCCCTTGCAGTAGCGGAGATATCTGGAAGCTGGCTGTTTTTTCCCGTCCATGCTCCAGCTGAGGCAAAATTGTTCCGGGGCTATCCCGGAATCGTGCAAAACTCCCTGCACATAGCTCGGCAGGGAGCTCTCCAGGAACAGGCTGGAGGAGACATTCACGTGGAGCTTGATTCCCGGGTCCAGGCGCCTGTCTCGGGCGAAGACGGAGAACTCGCGGCAGGCGCGGTATACTGCCCAACGTTCCAACGCCTCCCGCATCGAGGCCGAGCAGGTGCGGGATGAAAAAAAGTCTTCCTCGAGCCAGCCGCAGCTGGGATGCTCCCAATGCAGCACGGCTTGCAGCCCGATCGCTTTGCTGCTTCGAAGATCCACAAGGGGCTGAAAAAGTATGCGGAACTCCCCGTTGCGCAGCCCGGAAAGGATATCCCTGCTCTTAATCCCGGAGGGGGCAGAAGGGGAAGCGGATCTGCCCGGTCCGTCCGCTTGGCGGTGCTTTGAGGAGTATGGAGTCATAGACTGTGGGATCCCGGAAGACAAAATGCCGGCAAAGCTCGCGCTTATGGCAAAGCATTCAAATACCTTGCCAAGCAGGCCTGGGGCAATTTCTGTCCCGGCCAGCAGCTATGGAAACCGTACCGGCCAAGGCCCGAAAAGAAGGAGCGTCCCAAGGAAGGTTCAATCTGGAGGCTGGAAGGCGAAGCCAAGAGGCGAGCTGCTGTCCGAAAAAATCAGACAGTGTTTTCCAGGCCTGCTTGCTGCGGAAAGTAGCCCGCCGGGGGCGGGAGCGCTTGCAGGAAACCGCCCCTAGCAGGGCTAGGCCCAGCTGGCTGTATGAAGCTTTCTACAAAATGACGAACCGGGCTTAGGAACTTTTGCGCTTGGAGGCTTCCGGCTCTCTGTTTTCCAGGTCTCACACCAGGGGGATCCTTGCGGACTTCTTTTTCCGTACCCAGGGTCCTCTCCAGGGAGGTCTTTCTCTTATGGCTACAGCCACCCTCTTTTCCTTTTTCTTCAAAAAAATCAGTCTGAAGTCAGCGCGTCCAGCGGACGCGCTGACTTCAGACTGAGATCGTGCTTTTTCAGAAGCTCGTACAGCCTGGCCCGGGAGAGACCGGAAAGGGCGCAGGCCTGCTTCACATTGCCCCCGCTCTCCTCGATCAGCTCCCGGAGATAGTCTGCCTCCAGCTGCCCCACAGCCTCCCGCCGGGCCTCCTTGAAGGTGGGGAAGCGCTGGGCCCCATCCCTCCGCACCCGGCTTAAACAACGGCTGAAAGTCGTGTTCCCAGGCTCAGGAGGGGAGGTCTTCTTCTCCTGTCGCAGGGCTCGCTTGACCGCCTGGGAGCGCACCTCCACCGGAAGATGCTCCGGGTAGAGCCTCGGCTCCTCCAGCGCTGCATCCACCGAGGCATAGATGACATTGATCAGCTCCCTCACGTTGCCCGGCCAGCGGTAGCCCACAAGGGCATCCAGGAACTCCCGGGAAGCGGCTTTTTCCTCCAGATTGCTCTCCGCACAGGCCTGAGAGACAAAATGGGGAACCATGAGCCGTATATCCTCAAGCCGCTCCCGCAGCGGCGGCAGATCAATCTTCACTGTGCAGAGGCGATAGTAAAGGTCCTGCCTGAAGCTGCCCGCCTCGATCATCTCGGCAATGTCCCGATTTGTGGCGGCGACGAGTCGGAAATCGCTGCGCTGCTCGTACTGACTCCCCAAAGGCCTGAACCTTCTTTCCTGCAGCACTCGAAGGAAGATCTTTTGCACCGAGAGCGGCAGCTCCCCGATCTCATCCAAGAACAGGGTTCCCTTATCCGCCTGCTTTATGAGGCCGGAACGGGCCTCGTAGGCCCCGGTAAAGGTTCCCTTGACATGCCCCAGGAGAAGGCTCTCAGCCAAGTTCTCCGGCAGGCTGGTGCAGTCCACCACGATGAAGGAGCGATCCGCCCTGGGGCTGTTGCGGTGCACGGCACGGGCGAAGAGCTCCTTGCCGGTGCCGGTCTCCCCGGCCAGAAGGATGTTGTTCTTTCCTCCGGCCGCTCTGCCGATGGCATTGATGCAGGCGGACAGCTTCCGGCTGGAGCCTATGATGCCGTCGCGGAGGATCTTCTGCCGCGTGGTGGCGGATTGGTAGCGCCGATAGCGCAGGGCCCGGTCCAGAACCCGGGACAGGGTAGGAACGGTCAGCGGCTTTTCCAGATAATCCCAGGCTCCGGACTCTATGGCCATCTCCGCGCCCTCGGGATCTCCCTGCCCGGTGACGATGATCACCTGCGGCGCACCGGAAGCCCGCTGAAAGGTGCCGATCTCATCCAGCCCGTTGCCGTTGGGGAGGTAGACGTCCAGCAGGACAATGTCCAGCTCCGCTTTCTGAATCTCCCTCTTGGCCTCCTGCAGGTCCTTGGCTGTAAGGCATTCATGACCCAGCTTGCGGATAAGGATCCCCACGCCGTCTCGAAAGTCCTGATCGTCGTCTATGAGGAGAATGTTGGCCATAGCACCCGCGATTTGGCTTTGGGCGCAGCAACGGTCCTGGCTGATGCGCCCCGTGAGGCAAGAGGTCCAAGAGCCTCTATAACGTTCTTTCTCGCCTTGCCGCTTCCAACATCAGGTATAGTTACAAGTTTCGTGCCGGGCCTGAGGCCCTCCCGTCCCGGCGTTGCCAGGAAGCGGTGGAGCATCCGGATCGCTGCACACTGTCCATCTTTTTCGAATTGTCCAATAAAAACGGACAGAGAGCAAGGCCCTCTTCTTTCCCAGGGACCAGGCTTACCGGACATTCATGGAGCTTTCCGATCCGGTCTGCCGAATGCAACCCCCTTGCTCCAACAAGCCAGAAGTTCGCAGCCTTCCTCAAGACGCGAAGCCTGCCTTGCAGCATGTCGATCCAGGCGGGCCCCTCCGGCAACTGCAGCAGCCCAAGCTCCAGTTGGTATGCTTCTTGTATAGCCGGGGCTACCCGAGGCCACGGAAGCCTCTCTCTAAGCCTCTCCCTGCGCTCCGCAGGGCTGCCCCAGCGAGGCAGGCCGGGAGCCCGGATGACGCTGCCATGAAGAATAAGATTTTAATAATCAGCCCCTACCGGTTTCAGAACACCGCCCTGCTGTCTCTTATCCAGAAGGAGCTGGATATGGCCTGCTCCCTGTGCACGGACAGGCATTCCCAAGAGCGCATTGAGCCGCTTCTGGCGCAAGACAGCCGGACGAAGCTCATTCTCTGGGACTACTTGGGGCACGACCTGCACAGCATCTGGAATTTCCTGAGCCCCGATGGGGAGCTGCAATCCCTTTCCATGATGTTGGCCCTGTTCAATGTTGACCGTAAGGCGAACCTCGAGCATCAAGCCCTGAGCTTGGGGATTCGGGGCATCTTTTACGCAGATCAGGACTTTGAGCTCTTCAAGAAGGGTATTCAGTCCATTTTGCAGGGAGAGCTGTGGTACTCCAGAAAAGACCTCAGCAGCTTTATTCTCGATGGATCGAACCCGGCCTTGACACCCCAAAGCTCCAGCAAGCCCTACCTTACCCCCAGGGAGCAGGAGATTTTGACCATGATCGCCTGCGGCATGTCGAACCTCGATATAGCGGAAAACCTGTCCATAAGCCCCAGCACGGTTAAGACCCATGTCTACAACATCTTTCAAAAGATTAATGTACCCAACCGGATTCAGGCCGCTTTATGGACTGTGCAGCACCTGAGCTCCGTATCCGGGAGCAACGGCATACACCCCTGAGACCCGATCTTCCTTACCAGATGCGACTGCCCAAAAAACCTTTTTGCAGTCGCAGTAGTCAGAAGTCGGTGGTCAGTAGTCAGTAAAACCAAATAGTTATAAGAACATACATTCTCTTGAATCCATCACACTGGACTTTTTGCAGGTACGTCTTAACAGATCTTTATGCCGGTTTGCCCCAGCCTTCCCTATGCCTTGCCGATTCCCTGATTTCCCCCTCAAGGCCTTGATAATGAGAGCCAACTCGATTAGAAGACAGCAGTATGGTGCATTCTAAGAGAGGCAGGCGGCAGGAGCACATAGCTGCCAAACCCATTTTTGTCGCCTGCCAGCCCATCTTCAATCGGAAGAACGCCATCTGGGCCCACGAGCTTCTGTTCCGGGACTCGGATGTCGCCGAGTACGCCAAGTTCGTGGACCCCACCCGGGCCACCCTGGACGTCATATCCGAAGGGTTCAGCATAGCCCAGACCTCCCTGGGCACCGAGAAGCGGGTTTTTATCAACTTTCCCCAGGAGCTGCTGCTCAACGAGTCCGCCTTCGCCTTGCCGCCCAAGACCTGCGTGGTTGAGCTTCTGGAAGACATCTCCCCAGTTGATTCAGTGCTCCAGGCCTGCGCCAAGCTGAAAAAGAACGGCTACCTTCTGGCCCTGGACGACTATGTCGGACAGCCCGAGTTCGAAGGCCTGCTGGACATATTGGACATAGTTAAGGTCGACATCCTCAAGCTGGATCCTCGGGCCATCCAGGAGCTTATCTCCAGGCTGCAAAGCAGGCGCCTGACCCTGATTGCAGAGAAGATCGAAAGCCTCCGCATTTTCAATATGTGCCTGACAATGGGGTTCGATCTCTTTCAGGGCTTTTTTTTCTGCCGGCCCCAGATCTTCCCGGGAAGCAAGATCACTTCCACCCAGTACTCCAGATTTCACATCATCCAGGAGCTTTCCAGGGACGATCTGGACATCAAGGAGCTGGCTCAGATCGTCCAGAAGGACGCCCTCCTCAGCTACCGGCTTCTGAAGTTCATCAACTCCGCCTACTTCGGGCTGCGCAGCACCATCCACTCCATTCAGCACGCCATCAGCCTGCTGGGCCTCCGGCAGATCTCGCAATGGCTTCGGGTTATCATCCTCTCCGATGTCGGGGATTCGCCCTTCATATCCCCCTTGACCGCCCTGTCCGCCCAGCGGGCCAAGTTTCTGGAGAGCATGGCCGCTTCCTACCCGGACGAGACCCTGCCGCCCCAGGAGATGTTTCTCATCGGGCTGCTGTCCCTGCTCGATGCCATCCTGGGGCAATCCATGGAAACCATCCTGGAAAACCTGCCCCTTGAAGAGCGGATTGCCAAGGTCCTGGCCCATAGCCCAGGCGAACCGCAGTCTGTCTGGCTGGACCTTATGCAGGCCCATGAAAGAGGCCGCTGGGCTGAGGTGGACTCCCTCATTGAACAGCTGGGCCTCCACCCGGAGACCGTAGCCCAGACCTTTGCCCTTTCGCTTCGCTGGTCCCAAGCCGCCCTCGGGTTCGGCGAAGAGGCCGACTCCACTTCCCCATAGACACCTCCTGCACCGAAAAATGTTCTATCCATTTCAATGCTCTGACCGAGGTACAGAGCCGATTTGCCCTTGCTTCTGCCCTCCTGAAGATCTAAGATCGCTGCAGCGAAGAGCTCTGGAGCCATTCTATTGCTGAAAGTCTCAGCCCCGGAAGCCCCCGGGTTAAACGAGGCTCACTGCAGGTTCCGGACATCCTTTGCTTGTCTTTCCACACCCACCTGCAAGGGCGCGTCTGCAACAGGGCTGTCTGCAGCCATCGCCGTCCCGATGACCTAGAAGTTAAGTCGCCGAGGTGCAGCATGCCGTTCGATCCTTCCCAGTTCGCCCTCCAGGCCCTGAAGCTGCTCAACAGCTCATCTAGCGGCTCCGGCTGTCTCAAATCGATGTGCCGGTCTTTGAGGGAGGCAGCGTCTCTGGACACGGTGTGCCTTCACCTGGCTCCAGATACGCAGAGCCTGTGCAGCCTGCATCAAGGGGAGACGCCGCCCTGCCAGGCAACAATCCCAAACCCTTGTTTGGCAGATTCGCCGTCCGACAGCTACCAAAGCCTTCCTTTGTCCGTTATTCACTCCTGCCTCTGCGGGCACGTTTTTCAAGAAGCCAGCAAGCCCTTCGCAAAACAGGCAGCCCTGCAAAGCTGCCTGTGGAGCAACGACCTTTCCAGTCGCGGCCTTTGCGTGATTCCAGACTCCCTCAACCTGGAGGATGTGCCTTGCTATCACCAAGGCATTCGGAGCCTCATGATCCTCCCCTTGCAAACTGGATCGCGCTGCCTCGGCCTCTTGCTGCTCGCCGACCGCAGAAAGGATCGCTTCCCCCCGCACCTGATCCAGGGCCAGGAAGAGCTGGCGGAAAGCTTCACTCCAGCCGCCCGCTGGATGCTCTCCGAGCTCTCCGGGCAGCAGGGCCATACCTCCAGCCGTGCCGGGGACCCTTTGGAAATAGCCCTGGGCATTGAATCTAAAACGTATCGGAAGCATACCGAGCCCTGCTGCGTCCATGCCGAGCAGCGCGCCCCGGCACGGGAGCACGAGCGTCTCCTCCTGGCCCTGTACGCTTCCGGGCAAGGCGTCTGGGACTGGGATTTATCCAGCAACGAGGTCTACCTCTCGCCCAGGTGGAAGGCAATGCTCGGGTACAGCGACGGTGAGGTTCCCAATCGAATCGAGGAATGGAGCGCTCGGATTCATCCCGATGATTACCAGGGGGTCATGGACACCAACCGCCAGTTCCACCACTCCCGGAACAGCTGGTTCGAGGTAGAGTACCGCCTCCAGGGGAAGGATGGCTCCTACAGATGGATCCTCTCCCGGGCTTGCTGCCTGAGAGACGGCTCTGGATACCCGGTGCGGCTGGTGGGCACGCATACCGACATCACCCCCCGCAAGGAAAGCCAACAGCGGCTGCGCAAGCACAGCGAGTTCACGGATGTCCTGGCTCAGACCATGAAGGATATGCTGAACAGCGTAAATATCGAGGAGATCCTGGCCGCGGTTGTGGATCGGGCCGGGGCCATCAGCAACACCCAAGACGGCTTCATCTACTTCTACGAGGAGTCCGAGGACTGCCTGATCCTCAGAGTGGGCCGGGGAAGGTTCCGGGAGTTTATCGGCTATCGGCTGCAGCCGGGCCGGGGCTTGGCCGGACGGGTATGGCAGACCGGAAGGACCAAGGTGGTGGAAGACTACTCGAGATGGCACGGAAGGCTGCCGGATGCGGTTTTCGACGAGCTGCAGACCGCAGCTGCCCTTCCCCTGCTAACCGAGGGCAAGGTTATCGGCATTCTGGGGGTCAACCACTTTTCCGCTCAAAAAGCCTTTTCTCCAGAAGAGCTGGCCGCCTTAAACAGTCTGGCCGAGCTGGCCTCCATCGCCCTGGAGAAGGCCAAGCTCTATGAAGCCCTGGTTCAAGAGCTGCAACACCGCAAAAAGATGGAAAAAGCCCTCCAGGCCAGCCGGGAGGAGTACAAGCTCATCGCCGAGAACACCACCGACGTTATCTGGACGGCCGAGCTCTCGGAAAACGCCCCCTTTTGCTTTACCTATGTCAGCCCCTCCATCACCCGCCTGCTGGGCTACTCGCCGCAGGAGTACATGGCCATGGACTACCGGGAGTTTTTAACCCCTGCCTCCTGTGATCTGGTCAACTCCTTGATCGAAAGCCGCATCAGAAAGGAGAGCTCAGGCCAGCCCGACCACGCTCCAAAGCGATTCGAGCTGGAGCAGATAAGCAAAAGCGGGCAGGCAATCTGGACTGAGATCATCACTACTGCTCTTCGCGATGATCAGGGGCGATACATCGGAGTCCACGGAGTCACCAGGGAGATTACAGAGCGCAAAGAGCTGGAGATGATGCGGGAAAACGTCAAGCGAGTGGTGCACCACGAGCTCAAGGCGCCGCTGAACAGCATACTCAGCTTGACCACGGTGCTCTCCAGCTACGATCTGGATGAGCACGTTCAGGACTTCATCCAGCGCATCGACCGGGCCGGCTCGAAAATGCTGCACATGGTCAACCTGTCCCTGGACTTCAGCAAGATGGAGGAGGGCAGCTACCGCTTACGGCCGGAGCCGTTCGATCTGTTGGAGATGGTCCATGAGCTGCATCGGCAGTGGTATGCCCTTCGGGAGAAGAAGGAGCTCAAGCTGCACATCCTGGTGCAGGGGGAGAAGCCCTCCAGCACATCCGCCCACCCCATTGAGGCCGAGAGGAACATCTTCGAGCTCATGCTCTCCAATCTCCTGCTCAACGCCCTGGAGGCCTCCCCCGAGGGCCGGCCGGTGCGCATGGACCTCAGAAAGGACCAAGGCGGCCACTATATCGCCATCCACAACTGGGGCCAGATTCCCAAGCAGGTGCAGGACAAGTTCTTCGAGCCCTACATCACCCACGGCAAACACCGGGGCACCGGCCTGGGAACCTATTTCGCCCATCTCATCGCCAAGGCCCACGGGGGCAATATCACCTTTAGCACCTCATCCCTCAAAGGCGTCACCGTGACCGTATTCATTCCCGGATAAAAGATGAGCCAACAAAAAGGGGGTTTGCAGCTTCGCTGCAAACCCCCTTTTTGAAAGGTGCCGAGGGACGGAGTTGAACCGCCGACACGGGGAGTTTCAGTGAACTCCTCATGGACGGCATGAACCGCATTGAGGAACTCGTTCTTGATGGGGATGCCCTTGTCGACGAGGAGCGGGAGGAAGGCCTCGTTCTGGATCATGTTCCAGTAGGCCACCTCCTCAACCGGAACGGTCTCAAGATCCTGGTCGCTATGATAGCCAGCCATGCATGCTCCTTGTGGTCCAAGAAAAGTGCCACCAGCAGGGCTTGCCGATGGCACTGTTAAATGAAATCTACTGAAATTCGCCTTAAGCGTATTCAGGAATTCTGGGATTGTCCTTCTTTTTCAGCCCAATATCGAGATCGAGTCCCAGGACTTCGGCCGCGTCTATCAACTGGTTCACGGTTGATTGATGATCCAGGTCCAGCAGCCGGCGGACCTGCCTGGCATCGCAATGTAGCAGCCTTGCCATTTTAAGCTGAGAAATCCCTTGATTTTTCATCTCCTGGTACAGGCGTAGCTTAACGCCTACCATAGGAGCCGGGCGAACCGTCCTTTGCTCGGGTCCAGGTTCCGAAGGTTCCGGTATATCCCGGTGGTCCTCTACATAGCTTGTGAGAGCGACATGCAAGGCGTCCTGTGCCCATTCAAGGGCGAACTCCTCATTGTCTGCATAGGTGATGGCCTCGGGGACATCGGGGAACTGCACCATTACATCCCCGTTATCCAGGCGGATTATATCACTTGGGTAGTTATACATTTTGGGCCTCCTTATCCAAGGATCTCGTTGGGATCCACCCCTAGCTGCTTGCAGACAACCTTGAGAAAGTTGGGATCAACGTCCTTGCTCCCATGGATAGGGATCGTTGTCTTTTTCCCTTGAAATTCGGCAAGCACATGACCCCCTTTTCCGCGGCCTTGGATGATCTCAACGCCGTTCTTTTTGAGGCGGCGAATGAACTCCCTGGCCTTCATGATCAAAAAGGTAGGACAAAAATGTCCTGATGTCAAGAATAAAATTCAGCTCTTGTGCCCTTTCTCGCCCCAAAACCTTAGCTCACCCCGTAACAACAAGGGATTTCCCTGGATTCACATAAACCCTTGAGGGTTCAAAGTTCCAGGTTCACGGTTCACGGTTGAAGAATAAAATCAAAGAGTTAAGAAGGACTTACGACATCCAGATTGAATCTTGAATATTGTTATTAAAAACAATTAGTTATCGAAGAACTTTTGACTGTCGAGATAAACCGAAGGAGGTGATTTATGGCTTCTTGCCTTGATGTAGCTGAATACATCCTTCGGGAAATGGGCCCTGTGACCGCGATGAAGCTCCAGAAGCTTGTGTACTATTCGCAAGCCTGGTCATTGGTATGGGACGAAGAGCCCATCTTCGAAGAAGAAATCCAGGCCTGGGCAAACGGCAAGCAAAGAATCTGGGGGATCAAAGATAGGAATATACTCAAAGTGCTTTGGTGGGATCCGGACCACGAGGTCTGCCCTTCATTGAAAAAGTACACCTAAATGATAGCCCTGATGATCCACTCGTTCATGGAGATGTCCTCGGTCGCCGCGGCAATCTTCAACATGAGCGAGGAGATTGCCTTCGTGGCGCACGGGCTGAGGGGAGAGCGAGGCCACAACTGGGGCCGGCATGATCCTGGAGCGGACAAGCGGGGGATCTTAATAAAAGTCACGGACAAGATCCTGCAGGAGGTGACGCAAGAAAAGGAAAAAGCGTAGGCTGGACCCTGGCGCAAAAAAAATTTTCTAATGCTTACATAGTGCTTACACAACTAAAAAGGGGTTCAAGACCTTGGCCCTGAACCCCTTTTTGAAAGGTGCCGAGGGACGGAGTTGAACCGCCGACACGGGGATTTTCAGTCCCCTGCTCTACCGACTGAGCTACCTCGGCTTAAGTCATTCAGAAATCCGAATTATGCCTAAATTTTCTAAATGGTGCCGAAGGGGAGATTCGAACTCCCACGGGGTAACCCCCACTAGACCCTGAACCTAGCGTGTCTACCAGTTCCACCACTTCGGCTAAAATTGAAATCTAACCCATCAAGGTTGGGTTTGGCAAGGGCTTACAACCAAAAAATTATTTTTCCCCCATTGCCTGAAATGGTTGATAATTCCGCCAACCTTAGCATAAAGCTTGTCCTTGCATAAATAATAACCCAAACTAAGAGCTTGCGTAGCGCTTTGTTTTGAGCTAGCAACTAGTTCCAGGCCCAGTCGGCCAAGTCATAAAAGGATTGCCCATGACCATTGCCAGAACACTTGAAGCACTAAGCCCGGTTATCCAGGAGGGTTCTTGTCTGACCATCGGCAACTTTGATGGGGTGCACCTGGGACATCAGGCCTTGTTGGAAGTGGTGCGTAAAAAGGCCGGAGAAACTGGCCTGCCCAGCATAGCAGTCACTTTCGAGCCCCACCCCTTGCAGGTTTTAAAAGGCTGGACTCCACG
>CAZQPF010000058.1:0-21059 GCA_964595165.1 uncultured Desulfohalobiaceae bacterium | reverse complement strand
CATATATACCCAAAACCAGTATCTGGAGCATTCCACTTCCAGGCAGATAACGGTCGGCGAGGAGAACAGGCAGAGAAGATATTTCCCGGACTAATAACAAAAGACCTGTCGTCAGGCCGAAAATCCAAACAAGATGCTGAGTGCCCCTCATTTGGGACCCGCAAACCAATCCTGCATGGTCTTGGAGAACAGAAGAGCCAGGGATACGGACATAAGTGCGGCCACTGCCCCCATGATCGTCAGCAGGAGACCGTACGGGGCATCGACGGCCAGCCGGAAACGCAGCAGCTCAATTGTGACCCTGAGCCAGAGAAAGAGGCCGAGCATGAGGCTCAAGGCGCAGGCGTGGCGGACCCAGGGCCTGCGCCGAACAAGGATCAAAATGGCCATGAGCAGCCATCCGGCCAGAAACACGAAATTCCCGACCCTGAGCTCATGAGCGGCCAGGAACAGGTAGCTCAAAAAAGGGAAGATGAGCAGGATTCTGGACACAGCGTATTTATTCTTCTTTTTCGTCTTTCGTTCCAAGGGCTTATCCAGTTTAGTTCCGACAGGACAGCGAAGCGGATCGAACTGGGGTTTATCCAGTGAAATTTCTTCCATTTCACCGGGATCCTCACTGGGGATCTCTTGTTCTTATGGCTCCGGCCATGTTCTTGGTTTAGGCATTGTTTCTGGGCTTCAAGCCGATTATTAAGACAGTGGCAGGAGCCACAAGAGGAGACGTTACGAGGGAGGACCCTCGTAACGAAGAAAACCGCCAAGACGCCAAGGGAAGACACGCAAAGATTCCACCAAGCACAATTTGACCAAGATGTTGATAAAAACCTCTATCTGCGCCGCAAGTTGCGGCGCAGATAGAGTTTTTTAAGCAAGCCCCAGTTCGCTGTGCTTGGCGGCGATGGAATCGGCCAGAGCATCCAGGGCCTGCAGATCCTGCTCTTGGGGCAAACCTTTGCACAGGACCGGATCCAGGACCTCTACCTTGAGGTTGGATATCATCCCGGCCAAAGTATCCACGGTCTTGCCGCCCCAGCCGTAGGAGCCGATGATGGACACAAATTTGGCCTTGGGCCGCAGGGCATTGGCCAGCAGGGCGGCATAGGCGGCATACGGATGCGGCCCGGCATGGATAGTGGGCGTGCCGATGACAATTGTCCCCGCATCCACCAGGGTGATGGCCAGCTTGCCGATATCGGTCACCGTTAGATTGAACTGCTCCACGCGAACTCCGCGCTCGACCAGAGCGGCAACCAGATGATCGACCATGAACTTGGTGCTCCCGTGCATGGACACGTAGGGCAAAACCACGGTGTTGTGGGGTGTGCCGTGGACCCAGTCCTGATAGGCATCCAGGATAAAGGAGGGATCGGGATAGATCTGGCCGTGACTGGGAGCGAGCATGGAAATGTCCAGGTCTTTGAGCTTGTCCAGGTTCTTGGCGATCTGGCTGCGAAAGGGCATCATGATCTCGGCAAAATAGCGCTTGGCCGCTTCATAGACCCGGCCCTGGTCCGAGACATAGAGCTCACTTGTTGCGATATGGGATCCGAAGAAATCGCAGGAAAAAAGAATCTTGTCCTCTTCCAGATAGGTAACCATGGTCTCCGGCCAGTGCACCCAGGGGGTATATAGGAACTGCAGGTTTTTGTCCCCTAAGGAGACCTTTTGTCCGTCCTCCACGGGCATGAACCTGTCCTCGGAGATTTGCAGCAGGTCCATGAGCATGCCCTTGGCCTTGGTGGAGCAAACCACTTTGGCCTGGGGAAACTTCTCCAGGACCATTGGGAGGGTTCCGGAATGGTCCTGTTCCGCGTGGTGGGAGACCAGATAATCGATGGAACTCACATCTTCCAGCTGGGCCAGAAGAACATCGGCCATGGCCGGATCCACGGTGTCCAGGAGAGCGGTTTTCTGGCTGCCCTGAATGAGATAGGCGTTGTAGCTGGTTCCATCCGGGAGAGGGATTAGAGAATCGAACAGCCGCCGGTCCCAATCCACAGCGCCCAGCCAATAAACCCCTTGGGTGATTGTACGTGCTTTCATCGCCTGCCTCCAGTGTTGATGTCTCATATAACTTGTTGCTTCTTCTGTCCTCTGTGCATGCAGCTTTACCCTTATGCAGGAGCATGTGCAAGTATCACGTTGTGTGAAGGCTGTTTTGAACAGCCGAGTTTTTGCACCCGCATCAGCAAAGGCGTGATAAAAGTCCTGACGTTAAGGCTTATTCCTTGTTTGCCATAGATACCTGTTTATTAGGAGAACACCGTGACACTAAAGCGACAGATACCTTTTGCGGGTGCTACACTTGATGCAGATTTTTACAGCCAGAACTCTGGGTAGTAGCGGCTCTTGGGAATGTTATTGATGAGCAGAGCGACCCCGAGCATGACAACCGCCCCAGTGCCGGCCGGTATAAGGGCGTAGAGGTATCCCAGATTGTGGATGCTGTCGCTGCCGATCACGGCGATAAGAGCGGTGGCCCCGCCGGGAGGGTGCAGAGTCTTGCTCAGATGCATGACCGCTATGGCTGTGGCCACGGCCACAGCTGAGGCCAGCCACATGGATTCGCCCAGAAACTGAAAGCAGGCCACTCCGATCAAGGCGGAGATAACGTGGCCGCCGATCAGATTCCTGGGCTGGGCCAAAGGGCTCTTGATAGCTCCATAGACCAGCACTGCCGAGGCTCCAAAGGAACCGATAATCATGACCAGGTCTGTATCATCCAGAAGGTTGAAATGAATCAGAGCTACTGCGGCAATGCCCAGAAAGGATCCGATCCAGGACCAAATGACTTCCGGAATGCTAACCCGGGGCGGACTGGTGGTTGTGCCGACCATCTTGCGCCAATAGCTCATGTCTGTTGCTCCGCTTGCTTGTCATTCCCTGGAACAAAGCTCAGAGTCTGAAGCAGATCGTCCCGGGAGACGATACCCACCAGACGCCCGCCTTCGGTGACCGGAATCCTGTTGATGCGTCGTTCGCGCATCATATCGAACATGGCATGTGCCGGAGTATCCGGCTGCACTGTTACAGCAGGCGCGGACATGATATCCGACGCCACCCGGCCTTTAACCTTCAAGGCCGGACAGCCTTTGGTCTCCATACAGGCGGCCACCAGGCCCATAAAGGTCTGATCCCTGTTCGTCATTTGGCGCATGAAATCCTTTTCCGAGATCACCCCCACAACCGTACCTTCCTTTTGCCCCACCACCGGCACGCCGGCCACCTCTTTCCGGGCCAGGAGCTTAGCCACCTCCAAAACCGGCATATCATCGGTTGCAAAATGCACAGGGCTGGTCATGATACTCCCGGCTGGAGTGGACAGAATCCGGCTGTGAGCATGCCGGTAGGCCAGGGCATAGACTTGTTTCAAATCTCCGGGGGTGATATCCAGATACCCGGAAATCTCTTTCATGGCCGCCAGGAAATCCTGATCCGTCAAGCTCTCCGGATCCAGCCCCGGTAAAGAGTGCTGCTCCCAAGAGCCTTGCCCGTTGTTCTGGGAAATCTTGGACATGAACTTCTCCTTTGCAGTTAACTTACTTTAGAGCTCAAAGTTCAGAGTTCACTGTTCACAGCTGGAAAAAGCTGACAGCTCACAGCTGATGGCAAGAGATACAAATCGCAAAGCGCATGGCGCATGGCGAAAAAAGAATGTTCAGAGTGGGGATCAAGAAATCAATGAGATAAGCCAAAAGCATTCACAGCAAATCAACGCGTCAATATCAGCAATCAAAACAATAGGTTACTCAAAAAGCTTTGACTGTCGAGTTTCTACAGTCGCATCTTTTATGCCCCATGTAATTGATCCGGATCAAATATCCCTGGAGCAAATGATTGTAGACCCAGGTGGAACACCAAGAAGCTAAGCCGTTGAGTATGAGGAGCTTATGCGCTGGCTGAAAGTACTCTTCATTCTGTGCATTCTGGCCGGCCTGCTTGTGGCTGCGGTCAAAGTGGTCCACTTTCGCCAACAGGAGCTGGAATCAGTTCAGGCCCCGCAGAGACCGGCCCGGTCACTGCATACTGCCAAGATCAGCACAGACACTCTGCAGGTGACCCAGACCTACAGGGGGATTGTCCGGCCGGAGCGAACCGTTGCCCTGGCCCCGCGCATCCAGGGCAGGATTGTATATATCCGGGGAGACGCAGGAGATGAGGTTCAATCCGGACAAACCCTGGTCCGGATAGATGACGCCGAGCTGCAGCAGAACATTCAGTCTCTGCAGGCAGAGAGGCAGAGACTGCAAAGCCGCATCTGGATCCTGGAAAAAACGTACCAGAGGCACCAAAAGCTCCTGCAGCAGGGCAATCTGCCCCAGCACGAGCTGGACAGCACCCTCTCCAGCCTTGAGCAGGCCCGGTTCAGCCTGGCCAAAACCAATCACCAGCTCAAGCAGGCCAAGATCCGCCGGGACTATGCCCGACTGGAAGCCGAGGTTGACGGCCGTATCCAGGAGCGCCTGCAGGAGCCCGGAGACACGGCTCAGCCCGGAAAGCCCGTGCTTATTCTGGAAGACGGCTCTGCCGGGTACAACGTACATGTCCTGGTCCCGGCCGAGGTGCAGAGGATCCTTAAACCCGGCCAGGAAGTAGTCCTAAAGGACGGTAAACTGCAGCAGAAGGCAGCAATTCATCGCATTCACCCGGCCTCAGCCCGGGGCTCCTCCCTGATGGAGATAGAGATCTTTATGCCGAGCCCTCCTTTTGATCTGGCCAGCGGCGCAAGCCTGAGCACCGAGCTGATCCTCTCCAGTGTAACCGGCCTGGTTGTCCCTGAGCAAGCCTTACTCAGCCAGGATACAGGGAACTGGGTCTTTGTGGTTGACGGCCAGAATCAAATCCAGCCTCGCGAGGTGGAGATCGTTGCCAGGAGTTCGGATCGCGTGGCCGTCAAGGGCCAGCTGCAGTCGGGGCAAGAGGTTGCAGTAGGAGCCTTGTCCGAGCTCATGCGCTTAAGCCCGGGCCTTGTGGCTCAGCCGGCCGGGGATGGGCAATCATGAGCCTGGTGGACAAGACATTGGACCATCCGCACCTGGTGCTGGCGATAGTCCTTCTGGGTGTGGCCCTGGGCCTGGTCAGCTTTCAGAGGCTGCCCCAGAACCTCTTTCCTGATGCCAACTACCCCTCCGTGTCGGTGCTGCTGGTCTGGCCGGGCGCAGCTGCCAAGGATGTCCAGGCTCAGGTGACCCGCTATGTGGATGCCGAGCTGGCCTCTCTGGATCAGAGCAGAAATGTTCGGGGAGTGAGCAAGAATGAGGTCGCTGCCCTGAGCGTGGAGTTTGATTACAGCAAGGGCATTGATGCGGCGGTGGTGGATGTGAGCGCGGCTTTGGACCGGATATGGTCCAGCCTGCCCCAGGGACTCCTGCCGCCGCGGATCTTCCGGGTGACCGACGCCACCACTCCGGTGGCTACCCTGGCCGTTCGTCCGGCAGCAGACTCGCCCCTGGACTTGAGCACGGTCCGGCAGATCAGCAGCAATGATTTGCGCGAGACCCTACTCCGAGTACCGGAGGTTTCCCAGGTCGAGGTCTTTGGAGGACGCGTTCCGGAAGTGCGGTTGAACCTGAACCGGACCAAGCTGCAAGCGCACGGCCTGAGCCTGAACCAGGTCACGGCCGCCATTGCAGCCCAGAACAAGAACATCCCGGGAGGAACCATTATTCGCTCCCAGGAGCAGCTTCTGGTGAGCATCCAGGGGGAAAGGCTCCAGGCCCGGGCCCTGGGGGACATTGTCCTGGCCAGCCATGGGTCCGGGGAGATCCATCTCCGGGATGTGGCTTCCATCTCCTTTGCCCACCAGGATATGTTCTCCTTTTTCCACGGCAATGGGCAAGAGGCTGTAGGAGTCAATATCCTGCGTCCGGAAACCGGACACGTGAGCTCCACTCTGGCTTCGCTTCGGGAGCATCTGCCCCGGATCAAGAACAGCTTTTCCAATCTGGATATCAGCATCGTGGATACCAGCGGGGATATCATTCAGACCTCGATCCAGAACATGATCTCCGCCCTTCGCGATGCAGTGCTCTTGACCGTGGCCGTGATCTTCCTGCTCCTGGCTCGAACCAGGGCCACGGCCTTGACCGTGGTCTCCATCCCTTTCACTTTTCTGCTCACCTTCGCCGGAATGCGCTTTCTCGGCCTGGAGCTGAATATAGTGACCATGACCGGCATCATCTTGGCGGTCGGCCTGCTGGTGGACGACTCCATCGTGGTCATAGAAAACATCGAACGTCATTTCCGCAAAACAGGCGTTGACGGACGTCAGGCGGCCCGCGACGGAACCAGGGAGATCTACCTGGCCGACTTTTCCGGGACCCTGACCACAGTGGCCGTGCTATTGCCGATCATGTTCGTCGGCGGCTATACCCAGCAGATCTTGCGGCCGCTGGCCTTGACCCTGTCCTTGGCTCTCATCTTTTCCTACCTGGTGTCCATCACCATCATCCCTCTCCTGGCCCCCTATCTTCTTGGCTCTTCCCGGATGGAGGACCGGATCGCCCAGGCGCTGAGCTGGGTTTCCTCCCGCATCCTCGCCCCGCTGCAGGCCTTCTATGTTGGGGTCTATAGCTTGGGCTCCAGAATGCGCTGGCTTTTCATCCCCTTGGGCCTCCTGGTTCTGGTCCTCAGCATGTGGCAGATGCCCCTGGCCGGAAAGGACCTCATGCCCCCCATGGACACCGGAATTGCCATTGTGGAGTTTGAAACCGCCTCCGGCATGCCGGTTCAGAAGACCCAGGAGGTGGTTCACAGGATGGAGGAAAAGATTGCAGCCTATCCGGGCTTTGTGCGCCTGGCCACAGTGGGCGGCGCCGAGCCCGGAGTGATCAGCTTCGGGGCTGAACGTACCGCCCAGGAAGGCAAAATCACCGCCCATTTCGTGAACCGCTTTGCGCGGGACAAGTCCATCTGGGAGATAGAGGCCGAGCTGCGCCAGGCATTTCGCGAGCTGCCAGGCCTCAAGGAGGTCAATGTCTTTGAGTACGGCGCCACGCCATTATCCTCCATCAGCGCGCCTGTGGACGTTCAGATTGCCGGGCCCGACCCCCGGGTTTTGGACAGAATCGCGCGCCAAGTAGAGGATAGGCTTTGGGAGGTTCCGGGCCTGACCGGTGTAAGCCGGTCCTGGGACAGGAGCAAGGAGGAAGTGGAGCTGAAATTGAATCATCGGCGCATGGCTGCCTACGAAATCAGCTCCTCCGATGTCAGCCGGGTTCTGATGGCCGCCAGTCAGGGACTGCAGGCTTCGGAGCTTCGCATACCGGGTCAGAAAGGGGTCCAGATCCGGGTGCGCCTGGACAGGCAAGGCTCGTTGTCCGTACAGGAGCTGCGCGAGGTGACGGTCATGTCCTCCCAAGGACCGATTCCCTTGCGGGAAGTGGCCACTTTTGAACGGGTGGTGACCCAGAACAGGTTCATCCGCGAAGACCTGCAGAACGTGGTCAGCGTTTACGGCTATCGGGACACCGCTGCCATATCCCATATCCAGGCGGGTGTGGAACGGGCTATCGCCGACCTGGATCTCCCCCCGGGATACAGCATCAGCCAGGAAGGGGAAACCAAGAACATGAAGGAGAGCTTTTCCCGTCTGGGACAGGCCATCATCCTGTCCCTGATTCTGCTCTACTTCTCCCTGGTCCCCATATTTCGATCCTTTGGCCAGCCCTTGACCATCATGGTATCCATTCCGCTGGCCTTTATCGGCGTCTCCTGGGCCATGCTCCTGGCCGGAAAGCACTTCTGCATGCCGGCTTCCATGGGCATGATTCTGCTCTCCGGCATTGTGGTCAACAACTCCATCCTGCTCCTGGATTTCATAAATCAGGCCCGGGACCGCGGCCTGCCCAGGCAGGAGGCCATCATCCAGGCCATACGAACCCGAACCCGGCCCATTGTCATGACCGCTTTAAGCACCGTTGCAGGCATGCTGCCCATTGCCCTGGAGCTGGCCGTGGGATTGGAACGTCTCTCTCCACTGGCCGTGGTGGCCATTGGCGGGCTCCTGGTATCAACAATGCTCACCCTGGTCTATGTGCCCCTATTCTATACGGTGCTTGAGGATATTTACAAAATGAGAAATACCTAATAGACTCTCCTATAAATAGAGATTATCTTCAAATTCATTCACCATCCTTGCCATATCTGGAACGCTCACACTGCTGCCAAAAGGTATCCACTGCTGTTCTCCAACAATCGTCCTCAACTCTGATCATTCTGCGGCAACTTGGATTGATGTTTCTCTATATTTGAACTCATTGATTCAACGAACAACCGATTGATACCATACCTTGGCATGCCCAAAGTCGAGCCTTCCAAAAACCTCCCGCCCGCTACCTCCGGGATCATCCATAGATCCCGTCTTGTCCGCCGGCTACAAGAAAACGAGGACCATCGCCTCATTGTAATACTCGGGCAGGCAGCGCAAGGGAAGTCTACTCTGGCGGCTTCCTTCGCCCAGGCCTCCAGCCTGAACAGTGTCTGGATCAACCTCGGTCCCGAAGACGACAATGCCGTCAACCTCTACTACGCAACAGCCTCGCCGTTGAGCATAATCCTGGATGCCGAGCGCCTCACCTTTCTTCTGGATTATCCTGCCTCCCAGCTGGGGCCGAGGGAGCCGGAAGCTTTGTACGGGGATTGGGTCTCAGCCCTTTTCAGTGAGGTCAATCCCTCTATAAGGATCATCTTTGACGGCTTGGACCGACTTGCGGACGGATCCGATGCAATTCGCTTCCTGCGAGTCATGCTGGACAAAGCCCCTGCAAACATCAAATTCATGCTTCTTTCCAGGAAGGAGCCGCCTTTTGCCTTGCATGATTGGAAGATCAAGCAGCAGGCCTGCATCCTCTCCAACAAGGATCTGGGCTTTACCTATCAGGAGACCCGCTCGTTTTTACGGCAACACGTAGGGGCAAGCTGTGATGAAGAGCACGTTAGAAAGGCCTGGCAGTCCACAGAGGGATGGGTCGGCGGCCTCGTGCTCCTGTCACAGGTGCTTCGGAACGCTGACGATTCGGATTCGGAACGTCAACGTATCAAGGGCTTGCCGGACAGGTTTCAGGCCGAGGTGTTTCTCTACTTCGCCCAGGAGATCTTCGCCCGCCTTTCGGAACATGATGCTTGGATTCTGCTGCGAAGCTCTCTCTTCGGGGATGTTTCCCCGCGTTTTCTCGACGAACTGCTGGACATTCATGACAGCGAAGGGATTTTCCAGGAGCTGGCCAGGCGCAACCTCTTCGTTCACCTGGTCCATGATTCCGCTCAAGGAAGGGTTTACAGATATCATCAACTGTTCCGGGAGTTTCTGCAAAAGATCTGGCAGGAGCGAACGAGCGCAGAAGAACGGAAGCGGTTTCTGCGCCGCACGGCGAGAGCCTGCGCCAAGAGAAAAGATCTCGAGTCAGCTGTGGAGCTTTTCCTGCAGGCTGAGACCTTGTTTCCGGCGGCGGCGGTTCTCAAAGTCTTGGGCCGGGAAATGCTTCAAACCGGAAGGCACCATGATCTTGCCTGGATCTTGAACAGATTTCCGGAGCGGGTGGTCCAGACTAGGCCCTGGCTGCTGCTTTACCGAGCTTACTGTCGGCGCTATTCCCATGCGGCCGAGAATGTGAAGGAGCTTTCGAAAGCAGAAGGCATGTTCCGAAGCAGGCGGGATATCCGTGGCCTCTTAATGACCTTGGCCTCTCTGATGGAAGCTATCATGCTCCAGGGCCGCGATCGTATTTCCATCCATGAGCTGGTGGCCAAAGGCGAAGAGCTGCTCTCGCAGTTGGATTTCGGGCAGTATCCTCGCGAGCAGGCTCTGCTATGGCTGCAGATGGGGTTTTGCTATTCCCTGCGCGGAGAAAACACCCGGGATGGATACAGAGCCAGTCAAAACGCCTTTCACCTGGCCAAAAAGATCAATGATCGGCCCTTGCAAATCCAAGCCTTAGTTTTTTCCATTATACCGCTCACATTTTTAGGTGAGTTTGAGGAGGGTGATAAACTTCGATCTCAAGTCGAGAACATGCTGCAAAAAAGCGGATATCCGGAGTTGGAAGCACTTTTTTTGAAGATGTGGAGCGAGCTGGTCATGTTTGCCGGAAGACTGGACCTGGGATTGGCCCACTCTATAATCGAACGATTGAAGCACAGAATCGAGCAGTATGGCCTGCTCTATGTCAAAGCGCCGGCAATGTATTCTGAGTTTGCCTACCATATGTATGCAGGCAATGGAGAAAAGGCCGAGGAAATCGGTCTCATGCTCCAGGATATGGCTGAAGCGATAGATAATACGTATGGTCGAGGCTTTTGTCTTATCCTGCGCGGCTTACTCTCGTATCGACAAGGGCATCTGAGTCAGGCCAAGGGGCTTATCGAGGCCGGGCTGGAGATATTCCGGCAACCTGAAGCCAGGTCGTATTTGCATGACTATGAGTTCAGCATAGGGGCCGGACTGATACATACGCATTTAGGCAATTGGCAAGAGGCGGAAAGCCTTCTGTTGCGGTCTTTGCAGTACTTCACCGATATTTCGAGCCAGCTGGCCCGAACCGAAGCACTCCTATCCCTCGCCTTGCTGTACGAGCTCCAAGGCAACCGGACGCTCGCCCTGGAGTACCTGGAGTCCGGCTTGAGCATTGCCTCCGTCCGGCAGTACAGCCATTTCGTGATCCTCAGCCCCCGGGATCAGGTCAGTCTGTGCCTCCTTGCCCTGGAAGCCGGATCCAAGGCGTCCAGGGAATATGCAGCCCACCTATTGCACACCGGGCTATGTGAAGCGGTGGCAGCGCAAGAGTCCCGGCTGCAAAGCCATCCAAGCCCCCGTGTCCGCAGAGCAATCCATGCGGTTCTGCAGCAGAGACACCGGCGGCAGCGCACCCAGGTTTACATTCAGTCCCTGGGAAAGTTCCGGGTATGGGTGGGACAAAGGGAGCTGTCCGATGCCGATTGGGCGGGCAACCAAGCCAAAGCCCTGCTCAAAGCGCTTGTGGCTCTGGCCTTTGACAAGCAGGTCCGCAAGGAGTTTCTCATTGATGAGCTGTGGCCGGACAGCAATCCGGGAGCCGGAGAAAAGACCTTCAAGGTGGCCCTGCACAGGCTGCGGCGATCTCTGGAGCCGGACATGTCCCCCAGGTTCGGCTCGTCCTACATCCATCTAAAGAATGGCCTGCTCTTTCTGGACCAGGAGCTGTGCGCAACCGATGTGCAGCGTTTTTCTCGTCTTTGCAGCAGGACAGAGAACCTCCTGCAGGGGGGTGAAGGGCGACAGGCCCTCAAGAGGTTTACTGAAGCCGTATCCCTGTACAAAGGGGACTTTCTCCCAGAAGATACTGATACGGAATGGATGCGGGCGGTGCGGGAACATCTGCGGCAGCGGTATATCGCCCTCCTGCTGGAGACAGCCGAAGCCCATGAGCGCAACGGCTCCTGGACCAAGGCGGTCGGTCACTACCAGAAAGCCCTGGACTGCGATCCCCTGCTCGAGGAGGCCTATCGCCGGATCATGGTGCTGTATGCAGACAGGGGCAAGCGGAGCAAGGCCTTGAGCGTCTTTGAAACCTGCCGAAAGAATCTTCAACAAGCCTTGGGCATCGAGCCGGACGACCTGACCCTCTCGGTATATCGCCGCATTCGCGGATAATCCGGTTACCTACCGACCTGAAAACACCTGCGAAGCTTTTCCCCAAAAAACTCACCTCGCTCAGAGCTCACCCAGAAGTGCTTTGTTTTTTTAACAAAATCAAAGCAGCGCAGGAACCTTATAGGAACCTCTGCACCTTAAAAAATAACTCATAGGAGTGTATTTGTCTGGAAGAATGTCGACTCTTCAGGAGGTAGGGGCTATGAGTAAATATTACAAAAATAAAAGAGTGACAGCTTCTGCTGTATGCAACATGTATGTAACAAAGCCGAATCATCTTAAAAATGAAATGCCGGTCAGGGATTTATGTCGAGTCGATGCTTTGTTGCAGTCCACACAAATTCTTGTTGGAGAGAAAAAGACTTCCAAGGAGGGTGAGCATGTACAGGCAAACTGAGTCTACAGAGGTCGGAGGTGAGGTAAGGCAAAAAATGCTGTCTTCTGGGAAAAAATCTAATGCAGGGAATGGTGTCCCGAGTGTTTGCTTCGAATGTATCATTGGAGGTGCGATTATTTTGTTGATCTATTTGCTGTTGTTTACCGGGATCGTCTACGCTCTATAGCAACTGAGGTTTCCCCGGCCGCTCAGCGAGTGATCGGCCTAAGCCGCGGAGCGGCTCCATCTACATCGTACTAAGCTAGAAACGTTGTGAAGGAATTCAACATAGAGGTGGTTGGTGATCTTGGTTTCGTCCATGTAAAAGGGCGGTACGGATTCAATCAGCTCAAGATGCTCCCTGTCCGGTTGGTCTGGCTGATCTATTTCTTCTCATTTCATTGGGGTCGTCCCATTTTACTGGGGCCTCGGACACGAACTCCTTGCTTGCCCGGTGAAATGAGCCGTAGGCTCCCTGCCGAAGGCAGGAACCACGCTTGTGACGTGGTTGTTTCCCCGGGTGAATACCTGCAGCGGTAGCGGAACCGGTCCACTCGCCGGACCTTGTATTTCTTCTTACGTTCCCTGCCCATGATCTTTTGATCGATCACTGTCAAGAAAGAGCCCAATTTTCGCTACTTGGGTCCGAACTGGAACTGGGCGTCGGCATTGCCGCCTGAGAGGAAGATATCGATAAAAAAAACCGACATATGGGTGGTTCCACATGCCGGGCTTAGGTTCGGCTGAAGCCGGAAGGATATAGTTGGCGTTAAAAGGGCATGGAGCAGCCCAGAATACCTACTTCAAGGCCTTATCCACCTCCTTGGTGCATGCTTCCAGACTGTTCAGCTTGAAGACCTGTCGGAAAAGGCCTTTCAACGTTTCGGTAGACTGAATCGATCTCACTTTATTGACCAGGCCGTGCCGGATAAACAGGGCCGAACTTCTCCTGAAGGCAGGAAGCCCATGAAACCGAGAAGCATTTCATCATAACGACAAAGCACTTCAAGCCGGGTTCGGCAATTCTCCAGCGTCCACCGGGCGTTTTTATACTCAAGGATCTTCCTGGTCAGGAAATTATGATATCCAGTCTTGAACCATTTTTCCGGGAGATAATCTCTGTAAGGCTTGAGACATTGGAGAAGCTGCTTGCTCCTTTCCTCTGTTCTTCCTTCCCTGAGTGCAGCATCAAGGTAAGGGGCGAAGCATCCCATGGTCAGTATTTGCATGACGCTTGTTAATACGAGGTCAGGATCATGGGAAAGGGAGTTATATACATCCTGGGCAAGCTGGAAGGCCCTGTCATACATCCCTTGGGTCAGAAAGAACTTCAAAAGACTGTCAAGGTTGTCTGGATCATGATCTGTTCTTGCGTTCCCGGACCTCTTACACGTTGCGGAGCAAGGGGAATAATTTTGAGGTTCACATACAAACCACAAGCAAATTTGTGGATCATAAAAATTGATTTGTGAGCTACAAACAGACTAAGCTGCCAGCACAACCTTTCAACACTACACCCTATAACTGAACAGAAGCTCCTGAGAGAAATTCCATGTCCAAACGCCTTATAGATGTAAGCTTGCCCCCTATTTGCCACCTCAAAGGCAAAAAAGGGGGTTCGACAAAAAAATAAGGCATGCTGGAGAGTCTCCAGCATGCCTTATTTATTGACTTTTGATGGTCGGGACGGCCAGATTCGAACTGGCGACCCCTTGAACCCCATTCAAGTGCGCTTCCAGACTGCGCTACGTCCCGACACAAAAAAATTTGTAAACCTTGGCCTGCTTTCTGTCAAGATCGCTTGCCAAAGCGCTACACATCCACCACGCACTGGGCAATCCAGATCCCCTCCTTCTGCTCAACCTGGACCAGACTGTAGGTCGCCCCCTTCACCTCCACCCCCCGGTCCTCGCTCTGAAAGTCGTACTCGGATCCATGCACCGTGCCCTCCAGCTCCAGGCCGGAGATGGCGATATCAAACCGGGTGAAAATCATACCCTCCAGATCGGAGCTGGCCAGAAGCTCGTTCAAGAAGGCCACGAACAGGGACTCCATATCGTAGCCCGAGGCCTGTACCGCCACGTTCCGCTGTGCCGGGATCCCTTGCAGGTCGCCGGCGATAATGGCGAACATGGCCCGGGCAGCTTCGGCAAAGGCCTCCTCCAGGCTTTCCCCGTAGCCCCTGATGCCGATATCTGCCCCGTGCTCAAACGTTTCATGACCCCTGCGCCACATATCGCTTCCTCCCGGTATATTTTCTCCCTTCTTCTTACATCCTTGAGAGTTCATCAGTTCACGGTTCACAGTTGTTTTCGCATGGCGCAAAGCGCATGGCGCATGGCGAAGAAGGAATGTTCAGAGTTGGGATCAAGAAAGCAAAGAGATAAGTCAAAAGCATTCTCAGTCAAGTCAACGCGTCAATATCAGCAATCAAAACTTTTTGAATATGGATCCTCTCCAGTCAAATCAAACCGGTCTATCCATCCAGAATCAGCGCAGCCGAAGGCAAAGCTGAGGCTTGAAAAGTCTTCGCTGTTTGGATACTACTAGCCGCATCTCAAGCGCAGCGCGGTGGGCCTCATGTGCGACGGGGCCGCCGCTCTGCCTGCAGGACAGGGCAAACAAACCATGAAGATGGCCTGAAGTCCATCCCAAGGAGCAATCTATGAAAGGCTACGTCCAACTCTACACCGGAGACGGAAAAGGCAAAACCACCGCCGCCATCGGCCAGGCGGTCAGAGCCGCAGGCGCCGGGCTCAGGGTCTTTATCGGCCAGTTCGTGAAAGGCATGCACTACAGCGAGCTGGACAGCCTGCAGCGTTTCAGCGATTTGATCACCATCAAGCAGTTCGGCCGCGACTGCTTTATCCACAACAATCCCACAGACGAGGATTGCTGCAGGGCGCGCGACGGCCTGGAGGAGATCAAATCCGTTATGCAATCCGGAGAGTATCAAATGGTCATTCTGGACGAGGTGAACATCGCCACCTACTACCAGCTGTTCAGCGTGGAAGACCTTCTGGAGGTCATCCGCAACAAGCCTGAAGGCGTGGAGCTCGTTCTCACCGGCAGGCAGGCCGACCCGAGGATCGTGGAAGCGGCCGATCTAATCACCGAAATGAAGGAGATCAAGCACTACTATCAGCAGGGCGTGCAGGCCAGACCCGGGATCGAAAAGTAAAAAGGGGGATCTTTACATGGAATTTCAGGAAAAGGCGCGCATCCAGATCGAGCACTGGATGGAGCACAACACGAATCACGAGTCCGAGTACGAACGTTTCGCCGGGCAGCTGGAGGAAAACGGCTTCCCCCAGGCCGCAGAGCATATCCGGGAGCTGGTGCGGCTGACCAAGGAGGGCACCCGGAGCCTGCAGATGGCCCTGAACGCTCTTCAATCGGACTAGGATTTTGGCATATCTCAAATAATGCAATAAAGAACCCTCCCCTGGCCCCTCCCTCCCGCCTGGAAGACAGGCGGCAAGGAGGGGAGCCGATGAAGGGCCTTCCGGATATGCAACGATGCATATTAGTGAAGATTCGTGAAGATTCGTGGATAAAGGTTCTTATTTGAGAATTATTTACCATTAGATGATGATGTCAATCCAAACCTCCAGGGAGGTGGAGCCATGTGCGATGTCCATGCTTTTGTGATCCGGCAAGAGGGCGAGGAAAAGGTGATGGACAGCGTGGAGCAGGTGGAGGCCACTGCCCAGGAGATGGTGCTCAAAAACATCTTCGGCGAGGAGAAACGTATCTCCGCCCGCTTCAAAATGCTGGACACCTCCAAGAACAAGCTGCTGCTGGAGCCCATGTAGCCTCGAGCCCGGCAGATGCGCTTCCGTGCCGCGGCCCCGCGTTGGCGGGATCGCGCTATCTATGAACCCTTCTTCCCAAGGAGAGCGGCCATGAACCATCCCAAAACCTGGTTGCCGGCTCTGCTGGCCGGCCTGGCTCTGTTCCTCTTCTGCGCCAACCCGCTTGCGGCGGCACAGAAGACCATCGTCTGGAAGGCCCAGTCCAGCTACCCCGCCGGGCTGCCCCAGCTCTACGCCCCGGCCGAGCACTTCGCCAAGCTGGTGGAGAAGCTCACCGACGGCCGGCTCAAGGTGAAGATGTATCCCGGAGGCTCCATCGTCCCCTCCAAGCAGGTCTTTGATGCCGTGGACTCCGGCATCCTGGACATGGGCTGCACCTGGGCCGGCTGGTGGCAGGGCAAGTTCCCGGCAGCCCCGCTCTTCGGCAACTCCTACCCCAACGGAATGCAGATGCGGGAGATGCTCGGCTGGCTCTACACCGGAGGCGGCCTGGAGCTGTGGAACGAGATGTATGAAGGGCATAACGTCAAGGTCCTGCCCCCCTACGGCATGCTCGGCTCGGAGAACTTCGCCTGGTCCAACAAGCCCATCAACAGCCTGGACGACTTCAAGGGCCTCAAGTTCCGGACAGTAGGCATCTGGGGCAAATGCCTGCAGCGCCTCGGAGCCGAGGTGGTCAGCCTGGCCGGCGGAGAGGTCTACCCCTCCATGGAGCGGGGCGTGATCGACGCCTGCGAGTTCGCCACCCCGGCCATCGACAAGCAGCTCGGCTTCCAGGACATCTGCAAGTATCTCACCCTCCCCGGCATCCACGAGCCCTGCGCTCCCCTGGAAACCCTGGTCAATACCAAGTCCTGGAAGGAGCTGCCGGAGGACCTCAAGCTCAAGGTGAAAACCGCCCTCAAGGCCAGCTGCTTCTGGGCCATCAACAACGCGCTCAAGCAGGACGCCGAAGCCATGGAGGACTTTTTGAACCACCCCGAGCTCCAGGTCTCCAAGCTCTCCCCCAAGATGATCGAGGAGATCAAGCAGATCGGGCGCAAGGTAATGCAGGAGGAGGCGGACAAGAACGAGTTCTTCGCCAAAGTCTGGCACTCCCAGGTGGAGTTCCGCAAGACCGTGGAGCCCTATTCCGAGCTCATCCGGCTGCCCTATCCCTACGGCCGGAGATAGAGGACGCCGGAAAATCGCCTTTCTGGCAATGATGCAAAGAGATGACGGGTCCAACCACCCCTGCCCCTCCTTGCCAAGGAGGGGAGCAAGAGGGGCGCCCGCCGGCTGCGCAAAGCGTGCTGCGCCAGAGCATACTGCAGGGAGTTCGCAACACGAGAGTTCGCTATGCGCTAGGCCCAACAACCTTGAAAGGGAAAACCGCGATCTGAGTGCTTGAGGCAGGGGAAAAAGATATGTTCCGAGCCATCGACAGGCTCAGCGAATGGGTCGGCAAGGGGGTGGCCTGGCTCATCCCCTTGCTCATCCTGGAGCTCGTCTACGACACCGTGGCCAGATACCTGTTCAACACCGCCACCGGGTGGTCCTACGATCTCTCCTACATGCTCTACGGGGCCATCTTTATGCTCGGGGCCTCGCACACCCTGGTCCGGGACGGCCATGTCCGGATCGAGGTCATCTACCACCGGGCTTCGGCCAGGACCCGGGCGCTGATAGACTCTCTGGGCTACCTCTTGTTCTATCTCCCAGCCGTTGGCGCGCTTTTGTACTTCGGCGGCCGCTTCGCCCTCCAGTCCTGGCGTATGGGCGAGACCTCCGGAGAGAGCATGTGGTCCCCGCCCATCTACCCCTTCAAAACCATTATCCCCCTGGCCGCAGCTCTGCTGCTCCTGCAGGGGACGGTCAACCTCATCCGCTGTCTGCGAACCCTCTTTCACCGAGGCTGAGCCGCCGCCAAACAAGCTCGTATGCAACTCTAGATTCTTTTCAAACAAACCCCCAATAAGTCAGCTTTGCCGGAGGCAAGGCTGACTAAGGACCGAAGGGAACATGCTTGGCGAAAGCCCCGAGCTCCTGCTGCTTCTGCTTTTCGGAGGCCTCATCCTCGGCCTGGTGGCCGGCTACCCGGTAGCCTTCGTGCTGCTCGGGGTCTCGCTCATTGTCGGCTACCTGGGCGTGGGCCAGGCCTTCTTCCACATGATGATCCTGCGGGTCTTCGAGACCATGCACAGCTACATCCTGGTGGCCATCATCCTCTTCGTGTTCATGGGGGTCATGCTGGAACGCTCCGGAGCTGCGGAAAAGCTGTTCTCCTCGATGCACATCCTGCTCGGGGGGCTCAAAGGCGGTCTGGCTCTGGCCACCGTGGCAGTGTCCACCATCATGGCGGCTGCCACCGGGATCATGGGCGCTCCGGTGATCATCATGGGTCTCTTCGCCCTGCCGGAGATGCTCAAGCGGGGCTACGACAAGGCCCTGAGCACCGGCACCATCTGCGCCGGAGGAACCCTGGGCATCCTGATCCCGCCTTCAATCATGCTCGTGGTCTACGGTCCCATGGCCGGGATCTCCGTGGGCAAGCTCTTCCTGGGAGCCATCGTTCCCGGGATCCTCCTGGCCACGCTCTACGGGCTGTACATCCTGATCCGCTGCAGCCTGAATCCTGAGCTGGGACCGCCCCTGCCCCGGGAGCAGCGCGATCTGCCCTTACTGAAAAAGATCGGCCTGACCTTTACCTCGCTGCTGCCCACCCTGTTTCTCATCCTCGCCGTGCTGGGCACCATCTTCTTCGGCGTGGCCGCGCCCACCGAGGCGGCAGCAGTGGGAGCCTTCGCCAGCATCCTTCTGGCCGTAGCCTACGGCCGGTTCAGCTGGAAAACGCTCCAGGAGGCGGTCTTCCGCACCATGGAGGTCTCGAGCATGATCCTGCTCATCGTGGCCGGGGCCTTCGTGTTCACCGGCACCTTCATGCTCATCGGAGGAGGCGATCTGGTTCAAAGCGGGCTTATGGCTCTGCCTGTAGGCAAATGGGGCATCCTGGCCATCATGGTGGGCTGCTTCTTCGTATTCGGCCTGTTCATGGAGTGGGTGGGCATCGTGCCTATTCTGGTGCCCATCTTCAATCCCGTCATCCAGAGCCTGGGATTCGATCCGCTCTGGACGGCCATCCTGTTCTGCGTGGCCATGCAGACCTCCTTCCTCACCCCGCCCATGGCCCCGGCGCTGTTCTACATCAAAGGCGTCTCCCCGCCCGAGGTCAAGTTCGGGCCGCACATCGTCCGCGGCGCTTTGCCCTTTATCATGCTGCAGCTCATCGGGCTCACCCTGCTGGCCCTTTTCCCGCAGCTGGTAACCTGGCTGCCGGGATTGCAGTAGACAGAGGACAGAAGACAGAGGACAGAAGACAGAGGACAGAAGACAGAGGTCGGTAGTCGGTGGTCGGAGATCGATGAAAGAGAGAGGGCAGAGGACAGAGGACAGAAGATAGTGGTCGGTAGTCGGTGGTCGGAATTTGATGAAAGAAACCGGCCGGTGGGCAGCGATCAGGAAGAACCGCAGCTCCCTGGGACCGCCGCGGGCCACCGCGGCCTCTGGACTGCTGGGCTCAACATGCCCCATCCTGGACGGAGCTGCAAAATAACGATTGCAGTCAACCTGGAGCAATATGCGGGAACCTAACCCATTAATTCTTCTGTGATCTGTCTTCTGTCATCTGTCCTCTGCGGCTGCAATCTAGACTTTTTGCAGGCGCATCATCCTGGACGGAGCTGCAAAATATGCTATGCAAAAGCTTTTGACTGTCGAGCTTGCAGAACAACCCCGTCTCCTCCGGAAGCCGCGGTGGCCCGCGGCGGTCCCTGGAAAAGAAGGCGCATAAAACCCCCGCCGGCTGCCAGCCGGCGGGAGGTTTATTTGACCATGCCCACCACGTAAGGTCCGGCTGGGGACCCCACGACGGTGCCCATCTCCGGAGCGAGCCGGTCGATGAGGCCCTGGAGATCATCCGTCTTTACGGCGCCCATGCGCTCCACGTCCTCGGCGGAAAGCCCTTGGGAGCACACGTAGACCGCAGCGGCGTGATCCAGGGCCTGATAGATGTTCTGGGCGCACCACTGGTCTTTGACGAAGTTCTCCGGCCGGCTGTAGTAGTCGAAAAACTCCTCCGGCGCATTCACCGAGCGCATGATGCTGCAGAAGTCTTCGCTTCCCAGCCCCTCCCGGCATTCGCAGGCCACGATGACCGTGCCGCCGGGGCGGAGAATGTCCTTGGCGCAGGTCAGCCCCTTGCTGATCTGATAGAAGTTGGAGTCCAGGGGATAGCCGCCTCCGGAGGTGATTACCAGGTCGGCCGGCTGCTCGAGCTCCACCACGGCGTGCTCTGCCACGAACTCGCAGCCCCGCAGATGGGCCGTGTTGTAATGCCCGGCAAAGACGCCGCTCATTTCGCGATCGGTATTGATGACCACGTTGAGGATGAAGTCCGCTCCCACCTGCTCGGTGACCTGCAGGCCGTACTCGTGGAAGATGTTTCCTTCCAGGACGCAGTTGCGAACCTTGGGGTGATCGATGACCGCATAGGAGTGCATGAACTTCATGGTCTCGTAGCTGGAGATGCCCGGCAGAATGGATTTTCTTCCTCCGGAGTAGCCGGCGTAGAAATGGGGCTCGATGAGGCCGGTAAGGATCTTGAGGTCCGCATCAAGATAGTGGCGGTTGATCTCGATGGGCGCGCCCTCGATGCTGGTCACTCGGCGCAGATCCTCCCGCCTTTCGCAGTCGTGGTTCAGGATCCGGTAGCGCTCCATGATCTCCTGGCCCACCATGGACTCCAGCTCCCGGCCTTCATTGGGCCGGTGCATGCCGGTGGCGATGAGAATGGTGATCTTGTCCGGGGCGATGCCGCTTGCTTCCAGCTCCTGCAGGAGAGCCGGCAGAATGGTCTCGTTGGGCACCGGGCGGGTGATGTCCGAGATGACCACGCAGGCGTCCTTTTTGCCACGGGCCAGCTCGGCCAGAGGAGGGCTGTCCACGGGCTTTCGAATGGCGTCGACTACCGCCTGCTCCGGATTCTCCACTGGAAGAACCGGGCTCATTTGCAGCATCCTGGTCCGCTCCGGGACATTCACCCTCAGCTTTCCCTCGCCGTAAAAAAGATCCATCTGCATACTGCACTCCTTGTCTATACCATTTTTTGCAGTCGCTCCGCAGCTTGAGAGTTCAAAGCTCACGGTTAGAAGAAGCTGATAGCTCATAGCTGATAGCTCATAGCAAGAGTGAAGAGCAG
>CAZQPF010000057.1:0-21798 GCA_964595165.1 uncultured Desulfohalobiaceae bacterium | reverse complement strand
TCATTTCCGTGCTGCATGGAATGAGCTCTCAAAAAGGAGGTTGGATATGGAGGAGCATGTTAAAGAGGCCCTGGACATTGTAAAAGCTCAGGCCAGTGTCAGGAACATGACCGAAGAGGAACTCACTTCTATGGTGCAGAGCCTGTCCCAACAGTTGAAGGGCATTGTTCAAGGCTCGGAAGCCGGGACGGGAGCGGGCGAGAAGAAGCAGGAACCGGCGGTGGATCCCAGAAAGGCCATTCGGGAGAAGTCCGTGGTCTGCCTGGAGTGCGGCAAGACCTTCAAGATTTTAACCAAGCGTCACTTGAGCAGCCACGGACTTACCCCGGTGGAGTACAAGCAGAAATGGGGCTTTAAAAAGAATCAGGCCTTGATTGCCAAGGCCCTGGCCAGGGAACGGCGCAAAAAGATGCAGGAGATTCAGCTCTGGAAAAAGAGAACAGCCTAAAAAGCGCCCCGGAGCATGACCAAGCTCCGGGGCGCTTTTTCATCCTCAGCCCCGGCCCTGGGAGCGGATAGGCTCCACCCTCCGGCTTAGCCGGCCACGGCCCGAACCTGGTGCAGATCGGTAATCCCTTGCAGCACCTTGAGGATGCCGTCCTGCTTCAGGCTGAGCATACCCTCCTCTTTGGCCTGACGCCGCAAGTCCTCGGTGGTCTTCTTGTACTTGATGAGATTCTTGATCGCATCGGAGTTGAGCAGAAGCTCGTGAATGCCGACCCGGCCCCGGTAGCCCTCCAGGCAGTGCCTGCACCCCTTGGTCCGATACAGCCTGGGCTGGCTCAGGAAACCCTTATCAATTGCCCACTCCGATTCCGGCCCGAACTCGGCCATTATCTCCTCCAGCTCCTGGCTGCCCGGCTTGTAGGGCTCCTTGCAATGGGGGCACAGGGTTTTGACCAGCCGCTGGGCCAGAACGCAGAGCAGTGAGTCGGCGAAGTTGAAGGGATCCATCTCCATATCCAGCAAGCGGGTTATGGTCTCCGGAGCCGAGTTGGTGTGCAGCGTAGAGAACACGAGATGGCCGGTCAGGGAGGCCTCGACCCCGATATGGGCCGTCTCCTTGTCCCGCATCTCGCCGATCATGATCACATCCGGATCGGCGCGGAGGAAGGACCGCAGGGCGGAAGCAAAGGACAGGCCGATCTTGGAGTTGATCTGGACCTGACGGAGCCCTTCCTGGGTGATCTCCACCGGATCCTCGGCCGTCCAGATCTTCTTTTCCGGAGTATTGATGTAGTGCAGGGCGGAGTGCAGGGTCGTGGTCTTGCCCGAGCCGGTGGGGCCCACCACCAGCACCATGCCGTAGGGCTGGTAGATATTCTTCTTGAACTGTTGCTGGTTTCGCTCATCCAGCCCCAGCTTCTCCAGCGGCAGAGGCTTGCCGGAAGCCAGAAGCCTGAGCACCACGTCCTCCTGATTGTCCAGGGTGGGCATGGTGGCCACCCGAAACTCGATCACCTTGTTCACCTGCGGCAGGCGAAGCTTGACCTTGCCGTCCTGAGGCAGCCTGCGCTCAGCGATATCCAGCCGGGACATGATCTTGATCCGGGAGACGATGGGGCGGGACAGGGAGTAGCGCAGCTTGCGGAACTCGTGGCAGGTCCCGTCCACGCGAAAACGCACCGAGCAGTTTCTGGACACCGAGTTGGGCTCGATGTGGATGTCCGAAGCTCCCCTTTTCCAGGCCTCCACCATGAGAGCGTTGACCAGGCGCACTACCTCGCTGTCCTCCTCGGATACGGCCTCTTCCAGATCGGCTACACTATCGTCCTCTTCCGAGGAATCGGCATCCACCTCCTCGTCGAACTCGGTGAGCTCCTCCCCGCCGCTCAAAGCCTGGAAAAAGGCATCGATGAAGGCATCGATGTCCTGCTTCAGAGCGACCTTGGGCTCGATGCGGCTGGTGCCGAGGATGAACCGTATCTCGTCAATCTTGCCCAAATCGAAAGGATTGGACATCAGCACTTCGATGCTCTTGCCTTCCTGCCTGTAGGGCACCCAGCCGTAGCGCTTGAGGAACTCCGGATCCAGGCGCCGCTTTTCGAAGATCTCGTAAGGCGGCTCGGCCTTGGGGTCGAAAGAAACGAAGGGAGCGTCGTAGAAAGCGCTCAAGGAGCGGCCGAGGTCCTTCTTGGCGACCTTGAGCTCATCCACCAGGATGGCGTCCAGATCCTTGCCGCTCTTGGCGGCGCTCTTGCGGGCCTGATCCATCTGCTCGGAGGTCACCTTGCCCTGCTCCAGGAGGAGATCGTACTTGCTTTTGGCCCTTTTCCGGGTCTTCTCCAGCTGCTGCAGCTTCTCCTCCAGGCCGGGGTACTCCGGCTGGAGCTTGCGTACATGCCACAGCGCCTGCCGGGCCTGATTGTGCTTGCCGCTGGCTAGATAGGCCTTGCCCTGGAGGAAGTACAGCTCGGCGAGCTGCTGCGGTCCGTACTCGTTGTCCAGCATGGTCCTGGAAATGAAGTCGGCCGTCTCCTCGGGCTGGCTCAGGTCCTCCATGACCTGGATGATGCGCTTGACCGAGGCGTAGTCCTTGTGCCCCAGGTTATAGGCCCTGCGCAGGGCATCAAAGGCCTCCCCGGCTTTGCCGCTCTTCGCCAGCTTGTAGCCCCGATCAAACTCCAGCTGGGCCGAGTCGGTTCCTTCCTCGTCCCAAGCCGCCCGTCTGGCCTGGAAGAGATGGTTTTCCGTATCCGAATCCTCCTTTGATTCAAGCTCTTCGAGGGACTGGAGGAAAAAGCTCCTCAGCTCCTGCCACCGCCCGTGCGATCCGTTGCTTTGGGCCAGCGTTTCGGTACGCTGGAGGCTGAACAAGGTACGCTCAGCCAGATCCCGGGCCGCCCAGGGCGGACTGCCTGCCTTCTTCTGCTCCAGGAGCTCCCGCCGATGCTCCAGCCACTGCATGTAGCCTTGCCAGCTCATGATCCGGGATCACCCATCCTCAATTGCACTTCTGTCCGCTTAATCGCGGCTAGCTCCTCTGCAACCAGGGCATCATGTCCCGCAGCTTCTTGCCCACCACCTCTATGGAGTGTTCGTGGGCCTTGCGCCGCATGGCATGGAACTGTGGCCAGCCCGCCTTGTTCTCCAGAATCCATTCCTTGGCGAAGGAGCCGTTGCGGATCTCCTCGAGCACCTGCCGCATGGTCTCTTTGACCCTGGCATCGATGATGCGCGAGCCGCGCAGGTAGTCCCCGTACTCTGCAGTATCGCTGATGGAGTAATGCATCCGCTCAAAGCCTCCCTCGTAGAGGAGATCCACAATGAGCTTCATCTCGTGCAGGCACTCGAAGTAGGCGATCTCGGGCTGATAGCCGGCCTGGACCAGAGTTTCGTATCCGGCCTTGATGAGCTCGCTCACTCCGCCGCAGAGAACGGCCTGTTCCCCGAAGAGGTCGGTCTCGGTCTCCTCCATGAAGCTCGTGGTGATCACCCCGGCCCGTGTCGCACCCAGGCCTTTGGCGTAGGCCAGAGCCGTGTCCATAGCCCCGCCGCTGGGGTCCTGGAATACAGCCGCCAGGCTGGGCACCCCTACGCCACGCTCGTACTCTCGCCGCACGAGATGGCCCGGTCCCTTGGGCGCGATCATGATCACATCCACTTCCTGGGGCGGAACGATCTGCTTGAAATGAATATTGAATCCGTGGCTGAAAAGCAGGGTCTTGCCAGCATGCAGGTTGGGCAGGATATCCTGCTCGAAAACGCTCGGCTGGTACTGATCCGGAACCAGAAGCTGGATGAGATCCGCTTCCCTTGCGGCTTCCGCAGCGCTCACCGGCTCAAAGCCGTGCTTCTTGGCCAGCTCATAGTTCCGTCCTCCGGGACGCTGGCCCACCAGAACCTTGAGGCCGGAATCCCTGAGATTCTGAGCCTGGGCATGCCCCTGGCTTCCGTAGCCGATCACCGCAATGGTCTTGTCCTGCAATCGTCCCAGATCCGCATCCTGATCATAGAAAACCTGCATCTTAGCCTCCTTGTTTCTCCAATTGCATACTGCGGCGCATAGCCACGCCTCCGGTGCGAGCGATCTCCTTAATCCCGAAGCGGTGCAGGAGATTGATGAGCGCTTTGATCTTGCCGCTGTCACCGGTGGCCTCCAGGGTCATCTCCGCAGGACTGACATCAACGACCTTGCAGCGGAAGATATCCACGATGCGCAGGATTTCCGCCCTGGACTCATCCTGGGCATTGATCTTGAGCAGCACCATCTCCCGCTCCACGCAGCTGACCTCGTTCATGTCCACGACCTTGATCACCGTGACCAGCTTGCGCAGCTGCTTGATGATCTGCTCAATAATAAGCTCCTCGCCCTCGGTGACGATGGTCATCAGGGAAACGCCCCGCTCCAGGGTGGGCGCCACGTTGAGCGATTCGATATTGAAGCCCCGGCCGCTGAAAAGTCCGGCCACCCGGGACAGAACGCCGGGCTCGTCCTCTACAAGTATGGATAGGGTATGTCGCATATCCTCCTCGCTCATCACCAATTTCCGGCTCCGCTCCAAACCGGAGTCTCGCCTCCAACAGACACGGGGCGACCCTTCGGCCGCCCCTGCCAAGCGCCTCCAGCTCCCGACAGCAAATACACGGGAGTGAAGCCTAGACCAAAAGCATTTCGCTCAGAGCCGCACCCGCCGGGACCATGGGATAGACGTTCTCCTCGCTCTCCACGAGAACCTCGACCACCGCCGTCTTGGGAGAGGCGAGCGCCTGGCGCAGAACCGGCTCCACCTCTTCCACCCGCTCGGCCCGGTAGCCTTCGGCCCCGTAAGCCTCGGCGAGCCTGACGAAATCCGGATTGTGCTCCATACAGGTGGAACAATAGTTGCGCTCGTAGAAAAGCTCCTGCCACTGCCGAACCATGCCCAGAAAGGTGTTGTTCAGAATGACGATCTTAACCGGAAGCTGCTGGCAGACCGCAGTAGCCAGCTCCTGGATATTCATCTGGATGGATCCGTCTCCGGCGATATCGATAACCAGCTTATCCGGATAGGCCATCTGGGCTCCTATGGCCGCAGGAAATCCATAGCCCATGGTGCCCAGCCCGCCGGAGGACAACCAGGTCCGAGGCTTGTGGAATCGGAAGTGCTGCGCAGCCCACATCTGGTTCTGCCCCACTTCGGTGGTGATGATGGCCTCGCCCCCGGTGATCTCGTAGAGCTTCTCCACCACGTACTGCGGCTTGATACGTTCTCCGCCCATCTTGTACTCCAAAGGGTGAGCCTGGGCCCAGGAGATGATCTTTTCCCGCCAGGGCCTGTACTGGGCCGGGAGATCCTCCTTTTCCAGCACCTTGGAAAGATCCGCCTGCAGGGCCTTCAATGCCTGCTGACAGTCGGCGACAATGGGAATGTCCACGGAGACGTTCTTGCGGATGGACGTGGGGTCGATATCCACGTGGATGATCTTGGCCGAGGGAGCGAAGGTATCCAGCTTGCCTGTGACCCGGTCGTCGAAACGCACTCCCACCGCGATGAGCAGGTCGGAGTTGTTGATGGCCATGTTGGCCGCATAGGTCCCGTGCATGCCCAGCATGCCCAGCCACAGCGGATCGTTTCCCGGAAAGGCCCCCAGCCCCATCATAGTCGTGGTTACCGGAATCTGCATGGCTCTAGCCAACCAGGTAAACTCCTCGTGGCCGTTGGAGGAGACCACTCCGCCCCCGCCGAACATCACCGGCTGCTGGGACTGGCGAATGAGGTTCACCGCCCGGCGTACCTGCTTCGTGTTCGGCTCGTAGTTGGGGTTGTAGCTCCGGATGTGGACATGCTTGGGATAGTAGAACTCCGCCTCGGCGCCCATGACATCCTTGGGCAGATCCACCAGAACCGGACCCGGCCTTCCCGAACGGGCCAAGTAAAAAGCCTCCTTGATCACTTTCGGCAGAATCTGGATATCCTTAACCAAATAGTTGTGCTTGGTGCAGGGCCGGGTGATGCCCACAATGTCCACTTCCTGAAAGGCGTCGTTGCCGATGAGCCGGGTGGGAACCTGACCGGTAAAGACGACCAGGGGCACGGAATCCATGTAGGCCGTGGCGATTCCGGTTACCGTGTTCGTGGCTCCGGGACCGGAGGTGACCAGGGCGACGCCCACCTTGCCGCTCGCTCTGGCGAACCCGTCGGCGGCATGGACCGCCCCCTGCTCATGCCGGACGAGAACATGGCGAAAGGGATAGCGGGGGAGCTCATGATAGATATCAATGACCGCTCCCCCGGGGAACCCGAAGATCGTTTCCACGCCTTCCTGTTTGAGGCACTCCAGCAGGATCTGCGCCCCATTAAGCTTCATTCTGTACCTCCATCTGACGGTACCGCTCCAGAATGTTCTGAATCTTCGTTTTGCCGGCCAGCTTCATCTTCTTGATGCGCTTGAGCTCCGTATCCTCCTGGGGCGTCAGAAACGGCTTGCCTTCCAGCTTTTCCACTTGCTTCTCGTATTCCAGATGTTCCTCCCACAGTCCTCGCAACTCCTCATCTTCCTTGCCGTATTTGGCGATGAGTTCGAGTTCATACTGCTCCATCTCCAAACCTCCTGAATACCGTTACTTTGGAGTTAAAATCTCCCAACTCGGTTCCTCCTCCATACTGATAACTATACTCTTCACTCTCCCGGTTTGTCCACTCTCGATGCGAAGTCGATTCGCTCTGATACCCAAGAGCCGGGCCAAGTAGGAGAGGAGCTCCTTATTGGCCTTGTTGTCCACCGCAGGAGCCTTGATCTTCACTTTCAGGCAGTCCTGGAAAGGGCCGATTATGGCATTGGACTTGGCCCCGGGCTGCACCCGGAGCTTCAGGCGAAAGCGGCCGTCCGCGGCTTTGCTTGCAAAAGCAGGACGCTGCACCTCTCCTCCGCGCATTGCTTGTATGAGCTCTTCCCACCCCTCAGCTCAGGAGTTTCTTCCAATGATCAACCCGGCACTCAGTTTGCCAAGTCTCAGCTTGGGCTTGGAGAAAAGCTGCAGCTTAAGGGTTATCAATTTCCAATCGAAGGGTAATGCAGTCAAACTGAGTGCCGGGTCGTTCAATAACCTATTGAAAAGTATCAATTCTCTTTTCTTCAATGAATTGGCCCTGAGTCAGCGCAGCCGGAGGCTGCGCTGACTTAAAACTGCAGGCTCATCTGGGAAATGGTCTGAACCAGAAAAATCTTCAAGAACTCGATGGCCAGCAGAACCAGGATCGGTGACAGGTCGATCCCGCCGATGAAGGTAAACGGCACCCACTTGCGGACCCGGTAGAAGACCGGCTCCGTGAGGTTGTAGATGAATCGAACGATGGGGTTGTAGGGGTCAGGATTGACCCAGGAGAGGACCGCGGAAATGATCACCAGCCAGAAGTAGAGGGTGAGCACGGTATTGAGGATCATGGCCACGGCCTGAAGGAAATTGGCTACAATGAACATCCTGCCTCCTTTTCAGCTCTCTTTGCGCTCGGACTCAGCCAGCAGACGACGTTGCAGATCGCTATAGTCCCATATCACATTATCGGCTTGCAGTGCGTCGTTACAGTAGGCCCAAAATGCGACTCCCGCTGACTTGGCTGTTTGTTCGTCCACCCAGGAGTCGCCGATAAAGACGACTTTATCCCGGGGCAGGCCCCAGTGATCCAGGATGTAGGCCAGGCTTTCCGGATGCGGCTTGGGCTGCCGGACCATGTTCGAGGTGACCACCGGATCGAAAAAGCGGCCCAAGTCGAAGCGGTCCAAAATGAGACCGATGGTGTTGGTGCGGTTGGTATTCACGGCGCAGATTCGCCTCAGGCTGCACAGGGTCTCCAAAAAGCCTATCAATCCGGGCTGCAGGCGGATGAGATCCAGCACCCGGGAGTAGGAGATGTCCCTGGCCGCCTGGACGGCCTCTTGGTAGCGATCTTGCGGAACAATATGCGCGATGGATTCCTGCACCGTGTGACAGTGCACGAACTCCTCGGACTCCGGCTGCATCGGCAGCAGGGCAAGGGCCTCGAGAATGAGGTTGTAAAAGCGGATATTGGCCTGCCGGGAGTCGATAAGCACCCCGTCGCAGTCGAAGATGACTCCGCTGATCCCGTCCAGCAGGCCTTGGGATTGCTCCGGCTGGGAATACTGCTTGCTCTTGCCGCTCATGAGGCCCGCTCCGCAAACACCACCGTGACCTCCTCATCGAGCCAGGGACGCTCCGAATCCGGCCTCTTGGCCAGACAGAGCCGCCAGCCGGGAGCCGTGGCAGTGAACAGCCTGGGCCCGAAAAGCTCGTCCCGGGAAAGGACCTGCTCCCGGCTTTCCCCGGAGAGCTCCGTCCACTCCATGCCCCATTCCTCCCAATCCTGCTTGATCTCCTGGTGGCTGACGAGCAGCCGGCCCGACCGGGGCAGAAACAGCAAAAACCAGGGCAGTATCCTGGGCCAGGCCGTAACGGCTCCTGAATCGGAGGTAAAGAGATCGTCGAGCTTTTCCGAAGCAAGCGAGAGCTCCGGCTCATCCTCCAGACCCAGGCTGCTCCGCAGTCCGCTCCAGCCCTGCAGAACCTCGCCTTCCAGGCCCTGAAGCTCCAGCAAACGCTCCTCCAGAACCCAGGCCAGCAGGAGGGACATCTGCCCCTGCAACCGGTTGGTGTAGCTCTGCTGCTCCAAGGTTTCGCGGCTGGGAAATACCGCCCGCCCCAGCTCTGACTTGAGGGACAATCCGGATCCGGAGTAGAAGTCGTCCGGAGGCGCCGCACCGAGATGGGCCAGATCCTTGGGATCCTTGAAGCGCTCTCCGAAATCCAGGGCCTCCCGGACGTAGCGCTCAGCCTCCTTCCGGCTCAAAGGAAGGGATTGCGGCTTCCAGAGGCGGGGATCGGCATTTTCATCGCCCAGGCCCGGATCCAGCAGGTAAACCCCTTGGGGAGGGCTTCCGGGAAGAAGCTGGGGATGCATGCAGGGAAAGAAAAGGGTAACCATACAAAAATCCTATCGGCTGACCATGCGCCGAGATGGTTTCGCCGCGCAGCCGCCCGGGCAAGGCAATCGCCGGAGCTTGCGTCGGCCAACTGCAAGGCGCGCTTTTTAAAATTGCATCCTCTGCCCACTGGATGCGGCAATCCCTCCTAGCCGGCAGGCTCTGTTTCGTGCTAGAATATTTTTCATTCGAGCCCAGCGGCAAGAGGCTTATTGCACAAAACAAAAAATCGGGATACAGAGGACTGGTTCCATAAAAGAACAAGGCAAGCCGTTAGCCGCGAAAAGGTCCTTTTCCAGGCCCCATGGCAGCGGCTTTGCTTCCCCCATTTTCGCAATGAGCGTGGAGGTTGTATGTTTGGCATCGGCATTCCGGAACTGATCATCATTCTGGTCATTGTGCTCATTATTTTCGGAGCCAACAAGCTGCCCGAAATCGGGTCCGGCATGGGCAAGGCTATCAAGAATTTCAAAAAGGCGACCAACGAGCCCGAAGAGATCAATATCTCCAGCCAGAAGAAAAATCGGGACCAGGAGCTCGATTCCGAGGAATCCAAGGAAAACGACAAAAGCTCCTGAGCCAAGGGCCGAAGCAACCAAGGCTCAGTCTCAGACTTGCCGCTTACAGGCCCGACTCCTCTGACCGGGTTGCATTCGCGGCTTGCACCTTCCGAGCCCCTTGGCTGCGGGTCAGGGAAAATGTAAGCCCCCGGGGGGACAAAAAGGACTGCAGCTCTTTCTCCAGGGCTTCCTGGTGCAGGGTACGAAGGAGCCATCGCCCTGAAACCCCTTGGCCCTGAAAGACGGCCTCCTGGAGCTTGGCCCGATCCAGAAGCTGAGTCCAGCTCTCCATGCGGCGATTGAAATCCGTGAGTCCGGTGAAAGTGGACCAACCGCTGACTCGAAGCTCTAGGCCCACCTGAACCCTGGAGCGAATGCCGGGCAGACCGAAGTACTTGCTCCAGAGAGATACCCAGAGCTCCTCCAGGCTCTCGGCTTTATCCTTCCAGCTCCTTTCCTGGAAGCGGAGCTCGCCGCTCCAGGAGCCCTCAGCCGCCTTCAGCTCCAGGACCGGCTCTGCCTTTTCAGCCCGGCTGACCCCGCTCATGAGCTCCAGGGTTCGAAGCTCCTGCAACGCTTCCGGATCCAAGCCGGGCGCGCGCAGCACATAGCTCCAGGTTTGCGACCCGGTATAGTACGTTCCCCAGTGCTGCAGAAAGCTCTTCACCGCCTGCGCATTGACCCGGACATTGAGCCGGAGCACCGCTTTGCTTTTCTTCTCGATAAAGGTCTGCTCCGAGAAGCTGAGGACGAACTCCTGCACCCGAGGCGCTAGGATTTTTAGCACAGCCTCCCGGCGAGCTTTAGCCAGGGAAGAGCCAAGCACCGAGTGCACCTCCTGGAGAACGGCCCGGGCAAACCCTTCATTTCGCACCGTGGCGTTGAACTCCGCTTCCTGGCTTGGGGAAGCAAGCTCCTTTTCGATGCGCACCACATGCTCACCGGCCCACAGCCAGCTGCTGCTGACCGCGAGCAGAATGATCACAAGCAAAGACATGCAGAATAAACGGAACACCTCGTCTCTCCAGCTCGGTTGATCTCGCGTGCAGCCTCTAAGTATCCCGGGCCTACCGCGGCAAACGATACTCGGTCATCTCCGTATCCGGGCTCCCCTGGCCCATCACTATGAGCACCTGCGCCCGGCGCAGGAAATCCAGCTCCTGGGGGCGGGGCTGAAAATGCCGGCTTCCTTCCTCGGAGAGAACGATGTGGCAACCATTTCCGTCCCCCGCCCTCTCGGCAACCAGGACCAGCGGTGAATCGCCGCTGCGAGGGCTGTTCAAGGCCGAGCCGATATCCTGGACGTAGGCGGCCATGCCCTTGTTGACTGCAATTTTGGGATTCACCACCTCCGGACCGTAGATGAGACCACCCTGAGAATCGGAAATCCGGCATATCAATGAGGGCTGCAGGCTGACATTCCGGGCGTCGACAACCAGCCCGGTAAAGCTCTGGGCCCGCATCTCGCGCTGCTCCTGCAGCCAGCTCGTTGTTTCCTCCGTAGCGTTCAAGGCTTTTTCTTCAGAGCTACCAAGGCTTTGATACCAAACCGAGGCCGGTATGACCAGCCTGGAAATCCTTCCCCACAGGCTGATGCCGGCTGAAATCTGAACCTTGCCCCCGGAGAGATTAGTCCGGTTCAGAATATAGGAGTTGTGCACTTCTCCAAGCAGGGTTTCTCTGAGCTCCTTGGACTCTGCCATTCGCTGCCCCACACTCAGGTCCGAGTCCACCATCACGGAGCGCAAGGTTCTCAGAAGACCGGTCCTGGCAGCAATCTTGGCCTCGCGCAACACTGCCGTCCGGGTGGCATTGGCCTCCAGGTCGGTGTTGCCGGCGCTCCCTGCTCCGGTGGACCTGATAAGCCCTTTGTACCAGTTTACCGCCCCGTGCCCGGTCTGGCTGACGTAGGCCTGAACCCCTTGCGCCCCTAAGGGTGCCGAGGCAATAAGCAGCCCCAGGAACATGAGGAGCATAAGCAGCCCCGGGAAAATTTTCACTCCCGAACCGGGCTTTATCGACTTGCAGACAGCCATGAGCTTTCCTCCAACCATTGCCTGACCAAGAAAACCGCCTTTGCGGCCTCGGCAACCGGCAGCCAGATAATCTCCTCATCCTTTCTGAACCAGGTGAGCTGTCGCTTGGCGTACTGCCGGGTTCTCCTGAACCAGCGGGCCTTGGCATCGGACCAGGACAGCCGGCTGTGCAGCACCTGGAGCATCTCGGCGCAGCCTATCCCGGACCAGGCCGGAGCCGAGGAGTCGGGGCAGCGCTGCCAGGCCAGCTCCGCCTCCCGGAAAGCCCCGGCCTCGATCATGCGCACGATCCGCTGCCAAAGCCTGGTCTCCAGGGTGCTTAGCTGCTCATAGAGCCCCAGCTTGAGGCAATGATACTTGGGTTCCCCCTTTTGAGACCGCTGTTGCCACCAGGAGATAGGCTTGCCGCTCGCCCGGCAGACCTCCAGGGCTCGGGTCACTCGCTGCCTGTCCCTTGGATGTATCGCCCTGGCAGCGTCAGGGTCCACCTTCTCCAGCTCCTGGTGGAGCCGTTCCGGACCGAGACGCTCCCATTCCTGCTGCACTTGGTCCCGGACTTCTCCGGGAACCTCAGGCATGGGAGCCAAGCCGTAGAGAACGGCATCGACATACAGGCCCGTACCTCCCACCAATACCGGAAGCCTGTCCGCATTGAGAGAAGCGGCTATCGCTTCCTGGGCCAGCTCGGCGAAACGGCCGGCATCGATCCGGCAGTCGCTCGGCAGAAAGCCGAACAGCCGATGGGGGCAGCGCTCCAGGTCCTTGGATGCGGGTTGGGCGGTGATTATCGGAAAATCCCGGTAAACCTGTCTGGAGTCGACATTGATGATTTCGCAGTCAATCCCCTCCGCCAGCTTGAGTGCGGCTCCCGTCTTGCCGGTGCCTGTGGGGCCGAGGAGGCATACCACCCTGCCTGTGTTGCGCTCCATAGGCTGTCAGCTCTCCCATCCGCAACCCCTGCCGCCTTCCGCAGGCTCGGCGCTTAGCGCGGCCAGAGGCGAGGCAACGCTTCCTCAATCCTTCTTGCTCCCAATATCGAACCGCTGCTGCAATCTCTCCCAGACCGGGTCCGGAACCAGGCCCTGTACATTGCCCCCGGCCCCGACAGTCTGCTTGATGATCGAGGAGCTGGTAAACAGCCATTTGTAATCGGTCATCATAAACATGGTATGCACGTATCTCTTAAGCCTTCTGTTCATCAGAGACATCTGAAACTCGTGCTCGAAATCGGATATGGCCCGCAAGCCGCGAAGAATCACCCGCGCGCCCCTTCGCTCCACGTACTCCACCAGAAGGCCGCTGAAGGCTTCCACAACGACCCGCGGCTGGCCGGAAAAGGACTCCTCGGCCATATCCACCCTCTCCTGAAGCGAAAATATCGGCGACTTGGGGGTATCCTCGGCAATGGCCAGAATGACCGTATCGAAGATGTCCAGCCCTCTGCGGACCAGGCTGACATGCCCGTTGGTCAAGGGGTCGAAGGTTCCGGGGTAGACTGCAATCTGCTGGTTCTGGCTATCCATAGGTAGAGCCTCGTCTGTCCATAGGTTCTGTTGACCAACTCCTCCAGGCCGGGGAGCTCCCCGGAGGGCACAGAGAGCTCGCTTTCCACTTCCGCAGCCAGGAGCGCCTCCGCCTGGAGCCAGGCAGAGGCCAACAGCTGGTGAAGAAAGGGCACCAATAAACCCTTTTTGTAGGGCGGGTCAATGAATGCGAGGTGGATAGGCGCATCAAGCGGCCGGCGAACGGCCTGGATGACGTCCTGATTCAGCACCCGGGCCTGTTGCCTGGCAATGCCAAGCGCTCGCAGGTTTTCTCTGATGAGCTGAGCCGCTCGCCGGTTTTGCTCCACAAAAACCGCCTCTTCCGCCCCTCGGCTCAGGGCCTCTATTCCCAGGCTGCCGCTGCCGGCGTAGAAATCTGCGACCCGGACCTCCGGCCACCATACCCCGCGCGCTTCCAGCATGGAGAACAGGGCTTCCTTCACCTTGTCAGTGGCCGGCCGGTAGCCCGGACCCGAGGTCGTCTTCAGCCCCCTTCCCTTGAAACGGCCGCTGATGATGCGCATCTCAGGCTTCCACTTCCAGGCCCTTTCGTTCAGCCGCCCCCGGATCAGGCTCGAGCTGGGAAGCGGCTCCTGCAGGCGTTTATCCAGCCAATCCCACACCTGCTGCACGGCGGCTTTGCTTTTGGTGTGCGGTATCTCCAGCTCCAGGACGATGCCTTCTACGCACAGGCGCAGCTCCGAGGGCGAGGCCTGGAAGTAGTGCAGCTTGCGGAAGCGATCGTGCTCCGCATGGAGTCGCTTTATGAGCCCCTGCGCCCCTGCACGGTCCGTTTCCGGGGCTATGAGACAGTAGGCAGACCGGTCCAGCTGTCCCAGAAGATCGTAGTTGCGGAGCTTATCCTTTAGATTGGCAATATAGAACGTCTCCAGCCAATCCTGCCATTCCGGGCCGTAATCCTGAGTCGAGAGCTCCAGATTATCCAAACGCAGGAGAACCACGCAAAGCTCGCTCTGCTTGCGGGCCGCGCGATTGATCTCATTCTGCAGATTGACATGCAGGCCGGAGATATTGAGCAGGCTGTTCTGGGGATCGATGAGCAGGGAACGCTGCAGGTTGTACATGCGGCGCAGCAGCTTGGCTCCCTTGCCAAGCCGCCACTGCAGCTCGGAGTCCAGGAAGGGATGAATGAGAAAATCATCCGCTGCGGAGCCGGACTCGGTGATCAAAGCCCGGTACTTTTCCTCGCCGTAGAGAAGGATGTAGGCGAAATTGAACTCCGCCCCCTTCTCCCGGTGGCGAATGAGCCGGCTCAGCTCCAGGCCGTCGATATCCGTGGCCGAGGCCGAGGCGAGGACCATGTCGAAACGGTGCTCATCAAAGAGGCTCAAGGCCCCGAGATGGTTGACGCAGCGGCTGGGGACAAATCCCCATCTGACGAGCTTGTCCGCAAGCTCCGCTCCAAAGTCAGCCTCAGGCTCCACCACAAGGATATCCATGCCGTCCCCAACTGCCATGTCCATGCTTTGCGCGTCCCTTCAAAAAGGCGTAGTGCCCGGCTCGAGGCCAGGCTTGAAATGAAGACCGAATCGCGATACACCTGCAAAAGCAGAGGTGTTGCGCCATGCGTCTTAAAGATTTGAGACACCTTCCGAAAGTCGAAAATAGGAACAGATTCTCCGCCCAAAGTCAATTCGAGCCCCGGGAGGAAGGCCGGAGCCAGGATCCGGAGCAGGAGCTCTTCCAACAGGCCATGCAGGACGTGCAGCCCTTGAAGGACAAGGGGTCGGGCCGCCAGATCGTTCCCCGCAAGCAGGAGGATCCCGCTTCGAGCCAGCCGCCGGACAGTGAGGAAGAGAGCCGCCAGTACCTTCACGATCTGGTTGAGGGCAAGGTGGAGTTTGAGATCGAGCTTACCAGCGAGTTCGTCCAGGGAACCGTGAAGGGTTTGGACCCGAGAATCTTTCGCCAGCTCAAATCAGGCCATTACAGCCCACAAGCCCATCTGGACCTGCACGGGCTCACCACCAACATTGCCTGGCAGCAGCTTGTCGAGTTCATCAAAAAGAGCTACCTGGCCGGAAAGCGATGCCTGCTCCTGATTCCGGGTCGCGGCAAGAACTCTCCCCAGGGCCGGGGAGTGCTTCGGGAGCAGGTACAGCAATGGCTTACCCGCGACCCCCTCAAAAGAGTGGTCCTCGCTTTCAGCACCGCCCAGCCGCAGCACGGAGGCGCGGGAGCGCTGTACATACTGCTGCGCAAGTACAAGAAATCCCACGGCAAGATCTTCTGGGAACGCATCCAGAAACTGACCGATTTATGATCAACCTTCCCCAACAGCAAAGGACCGGATAGGCATGGGCTTTTTTTCCAAAATCAAGAAAATGTGGTCCGGAAGCGAGGCCGCGGATGCCGGGGAGAAACGGACGACTCCAGCAGAAGGCGGACGCGAGGCGGCCCGGGACACGGCCGAGCCGGTTCAGGCCAGACGGATCGAAACCCCAGCGTCAGCTCAGGAAGACTGGCAGCAAGAGCTCCTCACCGTGCTGCAGCTGGCTGAGCCGAGGCTGTCTGTCTGGCTGGACCATATCCTATCCGGGGTTCACAAAGCGGACCAAACCCTCGGGCGCAGGCTTCGCTTTCTGCTGCAAAACCTCGAGGTGCCGGAAGCCGAGGCCGAGGACTTCATTCGCCGCTTTTGGCAGTGGCTGGAGGATATGGACTACGACCGGGTGGAGGAGTTCAGATCCGAGCTGCAGTACCGCCTGGCCCTGGCCCTGGACCTGGAAGACGAGGAAGACGAGCGGAGCCGGCTGTTCCTCAAGCTGTCCTCCGGCCTGTCCAAGACCAAGGAGCAGCTTTCCAAGCGCATCGACAACCTGGTGAGCAGCCGGACGGAGTTTGACGAGCAGTTCTGGGAGGAGCTCGAAGAAATCCTCATCATGGCCGACGTGGGCTTCAACACCACGCGCTCTCTGGTTGAACGGCTGCAAAGCAGGATACGGGACAGCAGGGTCTCCGACCCGGGCGAGGCCTTCAAGGAGCTCTTTCAGGAACAGCTGGCCGCCATGTTTCCCAAGCCACCCAAGCGGATCAAGCCCGCTCCCCCGGAGGTGGTGCTCATGCTCGGGGTCAATGGGGTGGGCAAGACCACGACCATCGCCAAGCTGGCCCACCGGGCCCAAATGCAGGGTCGAAATCCCCTTATCGCGGCCGGAGACACCTTCCGGGCCGCAGCCATCGAGCAGCTGGAGATCTGGGCCAAGCGGGTGGGCAGCGGATTCTACGCCAAAAAGGCGGGGGCCGATCCGGCAGCAGTAGCTTATGAAGCCCTGGACAAGGCCATGCGGGAGGGCTATGATCTGCTCTTCGTGGACACCGCCGGACGGCTGCACACCAAGTCGAACCTCATGGAGGAGCTGAAAAAGATCAAGCGTGTCCTGGACAAGAAGCACCCCGGCTCCCCGCACCGCACCATCGTAGTGGTGGACGCCACCACCGGCCAAAACGCAGTTTCCCAGACCAAGCTCTTTAATGAGCACATCGGCGTGGACGAAATCGTGCTCACCAAGCTGGACGGAACAGCCAAAGGCGGGGTGGTGCTGAGCATCGCCATCGAGCAGGGCCTGCCCATCAGCTTCATCGGCCTGGGGGAAAAAATGGAGGACTTGCGGCCCTTTGATGGACGTTTCTTTGCCCAGGCCCTGCTGGGATGAGGAGGACCTATGGTATGGACTCAGTGCCCATAAAGCCGTTTTCTTTGTCCCGCCTTTCCCGGCGGGAGTTCCTGTATTGGACCGCCCTGGCTGCAGCCGGATCCGCCCTGGCCGGATGCGCTGTCAATCCCGTCACCGGGGAGTCCCAGCTGATGCTGCTCTCCAGGGAGCAGGAGATCGGCATCGACAGGGAGAAGTCGCCCCACCAGTTTTCGGCAGATTACGGCCCGGTCCGGGACGAAGGGCTCAAAAGCTATGTCAACACCACGGGCCAACGCTTAGCCGCGCTCAGCCACCGTCCGGAGATGCCCTATAGCTTCCAGCCGGTCAACGCGGTCTATGTGAACGCCTATGCCTTTCCAGGCGGAAGCATCGCCGCCACCAGGGGCATTCTCCTGGAAATGGACAACGAGGCCCAGCTGGCCGCCCTTCTGGGCCACGAGCTCGGGCATGTGACCGCCAGGCACACGGCGCAGCAGATGAGCCGGGGCATGCTCACCTCGCTGGTTATCAGCGGGCTGGGAGCGGGCTTAAGCATCGCGGACCAAGGGCAGTATGCTGGCCTGGTCACCGGGCTGGGCGGAATCGGTGCCGGAGCCCTTCTGGCCTATTACAGCCGGGAGCATGAACGCCAGGCCGATGCATTGGGCATGGAGTACATGACCAGGGCCGGCTACAGCCCGGAAGGGATGGTGGGGCTCCTGGACCTGCTGCGCCAGCAGTCCAAGCGCCAGCCCAGCGCCCTGGAAACCATGTTTTCCACCCACCCCATGTCCAGCGAGCGGTATGCCACCGCCCGGGAACGGGCCAGAAACCAATACGCCTCCGCCCTGAGCAACCCGCTGTTCAGGGAGCGCTATCAGGACAGGACCGCCGGGCTGCGCAGGATAGGTTCCGCCATTCGCAAGATGCAGGAAGGGGAAAAGCTCATGGCCCAGCAGAAGTACGAGGCTGCGGAAGCGGCCTTTGATGAGGCCTTGGACATAGCGCCCAATGATTATGCCGGCCTCGTCCTGCAGGGCAAGTGCCTCCTGGCCCAGAAAAAGCATGCCCAGGCCGAGCGGGTGCTGGCCAGGGCGAAGGAGGTCTATCCCCAGGAGGCCCAAGCCTACCATTTCGCCGGAGTGAACCATATTCTGCGCCAGGACTTCGATGCGGCGGCCAGGAATTTTCAGGGCTACGAACGTCTTCTTCCCGGCAACCCGATCACTGATTTCCTGCAGGGACTCGCCTATGAGGGCATGGGTCGCAAGCAAAACGCCGCCGAAAAATACATCGCCTTTCTCAAACAGGTCAATCAGGGCGAGCAGGCCAAGTACGCCTATGCCCGCCTCAAACAGTGGGGCTTTGTTCGCTGATGCATACACCGCCGGAACCCGCAGCCGCAACCGAGGCTTCTTTTGGAGGCCCGGAGCCGAACCGCAACTCGGACGGCCCGCATACCTCCACCGCGTCCCCTTCCGAGTGGGACAATGTGCGCTACGTTTCCTTTGAGGACCGGGAAATCTACCTTTTGGGCACGGCCCATGTCTCTCGGGAGAGCGTGGACGAGGTAAGGCGCCTCATCCAAGAGGTAGGGCCGGACACCGTCTGCGTCGAGCTCTGCTCGGCCCGCTTTGATTCCCTCATGCGGCGGGACGACTGGAAGAAGATGGATGTCTTCCGGGTTATCAAGGAGAACAAGGCCTTTTTCGTGCTCGTCCAGCTCATCATGAGCTCCTTCTACCGCAAGATTGGGGAAAAGCTTGGGGTCCAGCCCGGGGCGGAGATGGCCGAGGGCATTCGCGAGGCCGAGCGAATCGGGGCAAAGCTCGTTCTGGCCGATCGCGACGTGAATATCACCCTCAAGCGGGTCTGGGGCTATCTCTCCCTGTGGCAGAAGCTGAAGCTGCTGTTCCAGCTTTTGGCCAGCCTGGTAGTGCCGGACAAGATCGAGTCCCAGGATATCGAGCAGCTCAAGGACAAGGACCAGCTGGAGGTCCTTCTGGAAGGCGTGGCCAAATCCTTCCCTCAGATCAAGACCCGCCTCATAGACGAGAGAGACGTCTATTTAGCCCAGAAGATCCGGGAAGCCCCGGGGAGGAAGATAGTGGCCGTGGTGGGCGCCGGCCATTTGCCGGGAATACTTCGTCATCTCGGGCAAGACAGCGATCTGTCCTCCTTGGAGGTCCTGCCTCCCAAATCCTGGGGGCCCACGCTGTTCAAGTGGGGCATCCCGCTGCTGATCATCGGGCTTATCGTCTATGGATTTTTCCAGGGCGGAGCGACCCATTCCCTGGAGTCGATCTCCATCTGGGTGCTGGTTAACGGAGTCTTCTCCGCGCTGGCCGTCTCTCTGGCCCTGGCTCACCCCCTAACCATTGCCTCCGCCTTTGTAGCCGCTCCTCTCACCAGCCTCAATCCCTCCATCGCCGCGGGGTGGGTGGCCGGCCTGGTTCAAGCCTGGACCAAGAAGCCAACCGTGGCCGACCTGGAGGCCCTTCCCCAGTCCATGACCACCATTCGCGGATTTTGGCTCAACCCGGTAAGCCGCATCCTGCTGGTGGTAGTTCTGGCCAATCTGGGCAGCTCCGTGGGCACCTTTCTCGCCGGGAGCTGGATCGCGGCCCGCTTTTTCTAGCCACTCCGTATCTGTTCACCACCCGGCCATCTTTCGTGAGCGATGCCTTCAATTGCAAGAATGGGTGGTGAAGAATTACGCCACTCCTTGACATCCGCTCTGCACTGTCTATGTAAAAATTTTGTTTTCTAGAGACCCCCACTGGCCCAAGTGGGGGTAAAGATCATGCCGGAGGCTGCGCTGATTTCGCCTGAGGCACCTGTTCAATTAAAACCAGCTGGAGGAACGCAGTATGTCGGAAGCCGAAACCTATCAATTTCAAGCCGAAACCCAAAAGCTGCTGAACATCATTATCCACTCCATCTATACCAACAAGGAGATCTTCCTCCGGGAGCTCATCTCCAACTCCTCCGACGCCCTGGACAAGGTCCGCTTCGAGCAGAAGCGCGGGACCGAGGTTGTGGAGCCGAACAAGGAGCTGGCCATTCATATCGAAGCGGACCAGGACCGCAACCGGCTTATTGTCAGCGATTCCGGAATCGGCATGAGCAAGGAGGAGATCGTTACCAACCTGGGAACCATCGCCAAATCTGGTACTGAAGAGTTCCTGCGCAAGGTGTCCGAGGAGAAGGAGCATCCGGACAACATTATCGGACGCTTCGGAGTGGGGTTCTACTCCGTGTTCATGGTTGCCAAGCGGGTGGAGATCACTTCGCGTTCGGCCTACCCGGAGGCGGCCCCGATTTTCTGGAGCTCGGACGGTATGGGCAATTACGAGGTGACCGAGCTGGAGGAGGAGCAGCCCAGAGGCACCCGCGTGGAGATCGAGATGCTGGACCAGGCCAAGGAATATCTGGAAAAGGAGCGGATCAAGTCCATCATCTCCAAGCACTCCAACTTCATCTCCTTTCCCATCTATGTGGCCGGAGAAAAAGTAAACACCATTCCGGCCCTGTGGAAAGAGTCCAAGTTCAACATCAAGCCGGAGCAGTACAGCGAGTTCTATAAGTTTCTGACCTTCGACACGGAGGATCCCCTGGAGACCATCCATATCTCCGTGGACGCCCCGGTGCAGTTCAACAGCCTGCTGTTCATCCCTCCCAAGTCCACAATCATGTTCGACGCCTACAATGAGGACTACGGGCTTGATCTCTACGTCAACCGGGTCCTCATCCAGCGCAAGAACCAGGACGTCATTCCGCAGTACCTGGGATTCCTGCGCGGCCTGGTGGACAGCGAGGACCTCCCCTTAAGCCTTTCCCGGGAGGCCATCCAGGAAAGCGCCCTCATCGGCAAGGTGAACACCACGATAACCAAACAGGTGCTCAGCCGGCTGGAGGATTTGGCCCGCAAAGACCCGGAGAAGTACGAGACCTTCTGGAGGGAGCACGGCAAGGTATTCAAGCTGGGCTACACCGACTTCTCCAACCGGGATAAGTTCAGCCACCTTCTCCGCTTCAACTCCTCCTATCACCAGGACGCCTCCGGGCTGACCTCCCTTAAGGAGTACACGGAGCGCATGAAGCCCGGCCAGAAGGAGATCTACTACCTCTCCGGTCCCAGCCGGGAGAACATCCTCAAAAACCCCCACCTGGAAATGTTCACCGACAAGGGGCTGGAGGTTCTCTTTCTCTATGAGCCTGTTGACGAGTTCGTGCTGCAGGCAGTCTCCTCCTTTGACGAGTACCCTCTCAAGGCTGCGGAGCACGTCAACCCGCAGGATCTGGATGGCTTTGCCTCGCAGGAGGAACAACAGAGCCGGGAAGAAGAGCAAAAGCAGGAAGCGGATGTGGAGAAGCTGCTGGAGAAGATGAAGGCCGTGCTGGGAGATCGGGTTACCGAGGTGAGGGCCTCCAAGCGGCTAAGCCAGAGCCCGGCCTGCCTGGTCAATCCTGATGGGAGCATGAGCTCTCAGATGCAGAAGATCATGCACCTCATGCAAAAGGATAACTCCATCCCCCAGCAGATTATGGAGATCAACCCCAAGCATCCCCTGGTTCGAAACTTGACCCGGATTTTGCAGCACAATCCCGAGGACCGGTTCATTACAACCGCCACGGAGCAGCTTTTTGAGGCGGCCCTCCTGCAAACCGGCTACCTTCCCGACCCCCATTCGCTCGTTTCCCGGACCTTCGAGCTCCTGGACAACGCCGGGAAGTGGTACACCCAGGCCCAGGACCTGTAATCCTGTGTCCCCGCGGGCTGTCTGCTCAAGCCCGCGGGGAGCCTTTTAGTCCGCCTGCCTCCGGATAAAGGAGGGTATCTCGAATTCGTCCTCGTCGAAGACGAACTCCTCCTCTCCGGGCTCGGCCTTGTTTTGCTTCTGGCTCTGCTCTTGCTGGGCCGAAGCCCCCTTCCGCAAGTAGGCCGGGATGTTCCGGTCCTCTTCCTTTTGCACCGGAGCCGCCTCGCGCTGATTCTTCTTGAACGAGCCCGCAGTGGCCTTGGACTGGATCGGCGTGACCTTCTCTCCCGCTTCAGGGCCGAGCCCAGTCTGTC
>CAZQPF010000056.1:0-22457 GCA_964595165.1 uncultured Desulfohalobiaceae bacterium | reverse complement strand
GATACCAACTTATAAGAGGCCCGGGGGTATTCCAATTCCAAAGGAAGCAGAACACAGGGAAAGGGCTACGACCTGTCTGCAGGGCCTGGCAAGCATCTGTGGGAAGAGGTTCAAATACGTCTTGCAGCACAAAATGTTCTCACAGAACAAGATCTGGAAATCAGTGAATCAGAAGCTGCTTATGGCCAACCAATGTTGGTCCATCCCCGTCTAGGACAGGGCAGCTTTCGGGTCATGGTCACAGATGTCTATCAAAGGCAATGTGCGGTAACTCAGGAAAAGGTGCTTCCAGCTCTGGATGCGGCCCATATCAAGCCTTTTAGTGAAGGCGGGAACCATAAAATAACCAATGGTCTGTTGCTTCGCTCAGATGTGCACAAGCTTTTTGACCGCGGTTGTGTTACTGTCTCCCCTGATAACAATTTTGAAGTCAGCCGAAAAGTCAAGGAGGACTTCCATAATGGCAGAGAATATTATGCTTTCCATGGCAAACGGATCAACATTCCTCCAAGGTCGGATTGGCAGCCAAGCCGAGATTACATGATCTGGCACAATGAGAACGTTTTTAAGGGGTAGATAGCAGGTTATGCTTTAGATAAAAATTTAAGTTTAGTTTAAACAGTAGAGTGCAAGTACTTAGAAAGATAGCAGGACGATTCAATGGCTCTCGGCAAAAATCCCATCAAGCTCTTTATGAGCCTTTGGTCAGCATATAGGAACACCCCTTCCGAAACAAAGAGCTTTTTTAATAGGCTGGTCTGGGACGTATTAAAAGACCAAGCACCCTCCACAAGGTTCTGTTTGTCCAGGCCTGAGAACCGACACTCCTACCAAAGCAAGGAGTATCAAACATTGGTTGACCTTTTGTCACGCCAAGATCTCCCTTTGTCCGCATATTGGATAAGCACCTTTTACGCCATGTCCTTAGGCGACAGAAAAAGATGCAGCCTTGGTGCATACTTTACCCCACCCGATTTATCTAGTCTACTTGTAGAAGAGGCACTTCGCATTCTAGACAAGGATCCCTTCCAATGCCGCTTTGCTGATATTTGTTGCGGCGGAGGGGCACTTCTGGCCCCTTTGTCCAGGGTTTTGATACAGAAAATGGAAGCATTGCAATTCCAATCAGAAGAGATCGTCAAGACCATCCAAAATTGCCTTATTGGCCTAGAGGTGGATTTTTTTCTTCTCTATTTGACCAGAGCTTATTTAATCGCAGAGTTGGACGAGCATATCCAGAAAAGTGGCATTTGCCCAGAGCTTTCCCTATATCTTGGCGATGCCATTAAACACATCCCCTTTTCCTGCAACTTTGATGTCATTGTGGGAAATCCGCCATACAGGACTTTGACCAAGGAAGAAGACAAGGACCTTCGAAGCTCTTTTGGTCATATCATGACCGGGAATTCAAATCTTTATGCCTTGTTTTTGGAGAAATCCTTGAGCCTTCTAAAACCGGATGGATTCTTGTCGGCAATTATTCCTACAAGTCTCTACAGCTCCAAAAATTTCGGAAAGATCCGCAAAAGAATATCCGAAGCTGGCACCGTGTCTAACATCTATTGGTTCACCAACAGAAAAGGGTTATTTCACGATGTTCTGCAGGAGATAAGCGTCATATCCATTGATTGCGGACGTTTTTCAAAAAAGCCCGATACCCTGGTCAGGTCTTTAGAAAAAGGGTTCGATTTGAACTTCAAAACCCGCATTCCGGTCAGGCAGGGCGAAAAATCCTGGCCGATACCCAAGACGGCCAAGCAGGCAAGAATTCTAAGTTCAATCGAAAATGTCCCATTTCGGATCAAGGATTACGGATATTCAATCCATATCGGCAATTTAGTCTGGAACCGGGACAAACGGCAACGATTCAACTCTTTTCCAAAAAACGGAACGAGAAGAGGTGTCTTCCCGATCATCTGGCCTTTTCAGATTGATCCAGAAAAAGGGTTTTTGTTGTATCCCCAAAAGATCGAAAAAAAAGAGCGCTATATACAAATGGGTACGTACAGAACAGGTGTTGTAACTAGTAAAAGTGTAGTTCTTAAAAGAACAACGTCATTGGGAAGCCCCAAGCTTATATCGTGTTGCCCAGTACCATATACACTTATGGATCAGTATGGCGGGTTCGTGGCTGAAAATCATGTCGTTGTCCTCCAAAAAAACAGCCGCATCCAGTCTACTGATCCGCATGTTCTAGCTGCGGTTTTAAACAGTGGCCCTGTGAATTTGGCTTATCACTGTTTTTCGGGAACGGTATCGGTATCCCGTTATGCTCTAGAAAACTTGCCTCTTCCGGATCCGAACATAGTCGTCAGATGCGTCAGAGAGGTAGACGATATAGAAAAGATCGTATTGGCCGGATACGGTATTGATTAAAATGGGTAGAAAGAGTCGTTACCTGATAGGTCTGGGAGGCTTCTCCCAGGAGCAGTTGCAGAAGCTCCAAACGGCCGATCAAGCCAGGGAAAGGTGGGCCGGACAGAAGAATGTCCGGGCGGAAAGAGTAAAGCACCCCCCGAAAGGCCAAGGCCCGCTGGTTGTGCCGGAGCTTGACTTCTCCGTACCCCTCCTGGAGGGAAACAGGAAAGAGCAGACCCCGAATCCGAGCCTCTCCCGGCTCGCCCAGCTCGCGGCCACGGCCGCCCACAACCAAAGATCCTGTTTTGTGCTGCATTGGCCGGCCAGCATCTCCAGGCCCGCTCTCGTTTATGCCCTGGCCAGCTTGGCTTTCTACAGCGCCTATGGCGGCCGGGAGCTTCGGACTCTGTACTGGCCGGCCACAATGAAAACCGGAAGTGAGTACAGGCATATCCACATCATTACCGAATGGGTGCGCAGACAGGCCACCGGCATAGCGAACAAAAAAGTATGTGCAAGAAAGGACTCACGTGAGGAACTGGGGCTTTCGGCAAAAACCCGGCTTCTCCTAAAGCTGGGACACTTGAAAAATCACTACGGGTCTTCTCTTCCTTTAGAAGAGATCTGCCATCGATACTTTCCGGACAAGAAGTATGAATGGCATCGGAAACCGTCCGAAGCCTTTGTGCGTATCACCCGGGCAATAAGCAAGAAAGACGAAAAGGATGTCGTCAGAGAATTGGCGAGACAGGCGGCAAACCCCTTTCAAGCCGTGGACAGCCTGTTTTGCCTGCACCGGGATATGCCCCTGCGGGACATGCGCCGGGCGCTGGAGTCGCCGGTTTTCGACGAGAAAGCGGGCGGCAAGAAACTGAACCTGGCCATTTTGGATCTTCGTTCCTCCAACTGGTTTCTGCTGGAGAGCAAGTGGTCCAAAATCAATTTTTTGATACGAAACCTCCAAGGGAAAAGTGAAATCGACCCGGCCGGCATCATTGTCTTTACAGACTCCCCGCAGATTCTGCGCATGATGCGGGGCAAATACTCCAAACCGGAGCTTTTCAGCGCACTGGCCCCTGATCTGTCCATGCCCGAATTCAAGGCCGTTGGGAGCATGGAGGAGGCGGATCTTCAAAGAGGTGACACTGGCCAAAGGAACACCCAAAGCTCGCCACCGCCGGCTGACCGGTTCGATGTCCAACTTTTGGGTAGACCGACCGCCGAGACCGCAGAAAAGCTCCTAGATCTGGCCGCGGACTTATCAGGGCAATACAGGAATGGGGCAGCGGCTCTTCGCAAAGCCGCTGCCAGGCTCATGGATCTGGCCATGTTCCCTACCGGGATAAAAGAGTTTGAGAAATGGCTCGCCGACCGCCAGGAGCATGGAGGCGGCTATTGGGAAGGCTCCGGCTGGAATCCTGTATACCGCGAGCTTCTGGCGCTTCTGGATGCTGGGGAATTGGGCGAGGACTTTGAACGTTCCAGAAGGATCCTGCAAGAGGCGGACGAGCACACCCGCGATCTCGTCCACTCGACTCCGGGCGCCCAAGCCCTGGAGGAAGTCCTGGATATGGTCACCGGGAACGACCCCGCCTGGTCCTGCCGGAGGCTTCTGTTCATTATGGACACCAAGCCGAGCCGCATTCTCTGCCAGGAGAATATCGGGGAGCTTCTCGGGGAAAGCGACGTCGAAGCTATGCTCTCCTCAGAGCTACCGGAGGCTGATATACGCGGCGACACCGGACTGGTTTATCTGCTTACCGGACAGGAAAACATACGTTTCTTGTTCATGCTGCACGCCGCCCCAAAATGGTGCCGAATTGTGATCAGCCGAGGCAAGGCTGGGCGGGTGTTCGATCGCCTCGGGGCCGTTCTGGAGATGGAGGAACTCCGGGCCTATCACCCCTTGGCCGAAAGGCTCCGGGAGCAGATCGAGAAAAACGAGCTGGCGCTGCCTTCTGAGGCACGGCTGCGATACGACGATCCGTTCATGGCGGGGACAGGACCTTGGGGGAGAGAAACGGGAAATAGCGCGCCAAGAGACCGCGTTGTGGTGGAGCTTTCAGAGCATCCCGCGCAACAGTATTCCCCGGGGAGCACCGTTTACGTCTTCGATAGGGACAGCTCCTGGGGATACACCCGAAAAGCGGCCAGGGACCTCCAGGAAGACGATCTCCTGCTGATCCCCTCGGACTGGATGTACGCGATCATAAAAAAGTCCATACAGCGCATCGACGACGAGTTGAGAAAGAAAAGCGAAGAGCATGTTCAGACCTATCAGGAAATGGTCAGACTTTACTATCAGGACAAGATCGTAAAGGGCAGCATGTCCAAGGATGAGATGGTGGAAAAAATAAACCGAGAGCAAAAGCCAAGCAAACCTGTCACCAGGGGCAATTTGGACTACTGGCTGCAAGGGGCGTACGCTTGCGAGGAAAATGACGTGCGTCCCCATGCACCTCGGGACCGCGAGCAGTTCGTCGCCTTTACCAAGGAGCTTGGATTTCCGGAAGATTTCTCCCGGGAGGTGCTTTGCACGGGAGTGCGCAAGGCCCGGGTGAGCAGACAGCTCGAAGGCAGACGGCTCAAAAGGGAAGTTCTGTCATATCTGTCAGACCACCTGGACAAAATAAGCTACGGAAGCATCCCCAGGGAGGTCATAGCCGATCTGCGCAGGGAAGCGGCCAGAAACAGCTATAGGGTACTGCGGGTTGCCAAGCCCGAGGAACCCGAAACCTAACCTGCTCAAAAAAGGGGGATTTCGCGATGGAGCAGCTGAGCCAGTCGGGCACCACGGCCTGCGATGCCTCACAGATTCCATGGGAAGTGAAGGAGGCCATTGCAGAAAGCATCCTGAATGATGTCTACAGGAGCATCTCTGGACAAGGGGAGCAAGGCAGAATCATTATCGGGGAAAAGCCAACCGATTGCCTGACTTCCGGGTTTCTCCTGCCGCCTTCTCCAGAGCGGGAGGAGGAGAGAACAGGCTCTGTCGATATCGACGCCAGTCCCATCAACATAGGGACCTGCGGACTAGATGTCGGCATAAGGAGCGAATCAGCGGGCAAGGTCCGGGTCTGGGCATCTTTCTCGGTATATGTCCGCATCCTGCCGTCGGAGGATGACCTTGCGAGAAACAATAACCCGGTCAAGTTTACGTTGCAAACCGATATACGCCGGCAGATCAGAAACCGGGTTAATGCCATAAGACGCCGTGAACAGCCGAAGTATCAGATGGGAAGGGAAGAGGACCGGCAACAATGGAAAAGGCGGCTTGTACAGATCAGACGCGAGGTAAACGAAAGCTTCGGTATCGAGCTTCAGGCGCAGGGAACGCTTCCCGAAGAAGAAGCCGGGGGCGAACAGGGAGAAGAGGGCCCCGGCGAAAGCCCCGGAGCGAACATTTTCTCCGTGTCTCCCGGCGACCAGCGCTTGGCCGCGGACGATCTCTTCAATAATTCCAGGCCGGTGGGAAAATGGCTGCGTCTGGAGGTGGAACCGCAGGAGATCGAGTTTGATCCCATGGCCTCCGAAGCAGAGATCGAGTCGGCGGCCCAAAAGGCAAGCAACGACATAAAGACGGCCATCCGCAGGCGTATCGAGAGATGGTTGGAAAGCGACGACCCGGAGACTGGCGGAAAGCTCTGGGCCTATCCACGAGGGCAAACCTTCAGCCCTAGTCAGATTCGAAACTGGAACGCGACGCTTCAGGAGATTCGAAGCACAGTTCTGTCCCTGCCACTGGAGCGCAAGCGGGACCGGGTCGCTCCGCCAATCGAGAACTTAGACGTCAGATGGGCCATCAAAGCCCAGAGGGACTGGTCCGAACCCGGTAGAATGAGCCTGCATGTCGCCCTGGAGAACTGGTCCGAGCTGCCTGGCCAGAATCGAAGAATGGAGTCGGACGAGTCCATTTTCCAGGTCACAGTCGGCGCGGTCATGGATAAGTCCATGCACTACCCGATGCGGCTGGAACGGGTTCAGCCTTCCTACAGGTACAACGAATACCTACAGTATCCTGCCATTGGGTTCAATTGCGGCATTACGGCCAAAGAATCCGACGGGGAACTTCACCTGCAGACCACATGGGTTCCGAAGTACGCCTTGCCGAGAATCGACCCCCAGGAGCATGGCAAGCACATAAAAACAACGTTTCAATGCTTTGCCAACCCGGAAAGTGCCGTGAGACAGGGCAGGGCAATCGCCGATGCCTTGGACCGCTATATCGACAAGGTCATGGAAATCGTCGATCCGGCCAGGGGGCTGGACCCGGAGCAGACCGAGGAGATCAACCGGGAAAAGGACGCCTTCGAGAACTGTGACATTCCCAATTGGCGGAATGAAGCGGTCATGATCCGCAGGGGTGTCGACCTCCTGGCCGAATCGGCAAAAGCCTCAAGCGGAACGATCGAGGCTGCTCCCTTTGAGGCGTTTTCCGCTATGAACCGGACCATGGAGAGAATAGCGGAGGGCAAGTACGACAAATGGCGGCTGTTTCAGATAGCCTTCATCCTGGCCACACTTCCGTCCCTGGTCTCCCGGATCCCCCTCTACTCTGGATACTACAGGAAGGAATGGGATCAAGCCACCACCCTTCTTTACTTCGCCACTGGCGGGGGAAAAACGGAGGCCTTTCTTGGTCTGCTTATCTTCGGCCTCTTCTTGGACCGCCTTCGGGGAAAAAAGCGGGGCGTGACGGCCATGATCCGCTATCCCCTCAGACTTTTGACCATCCAGCAGGCCCAGCGGGCTGCAGAATTCCTGGCTCAGGCGGAAAAGGAGCGTGTCGAACGCTCCATTGAGGGCGCCCCATTCAGCATAGGCTTCTGGGTTGGCGGAAATAACACGCCGAATCGAACTCAGGATCAGGAGGTGAAGGATACGGTTCCCTTTGCCGAGGACGAGGGAAGGCGTGAGGAGGAGCTTCGCCAGGAAAACCGGAATTACAGAATCGCCACTGAAAAGTGGGTCAAGCTCCCGAAATGCCCATTCTGCCCGACGAAACCGGTGGGCATTCGGCGCTACCGGAAGCTGGAAGGGCAAGTTGGATACAGATGTGAAAACGAGGCCTGCTGGTGGAACGTGCACAACCCTGGCCAGCCGCTCCCATTCCACCTCGTGGACGACGACATCTACGCCCTATCCCCGTCCGTTCTGCTGGGAACTGTGGACAAGCTGGCCCTGATCGGCCAGCACTACGGAACCATACGTAGGGTCCTGGGCATGTTCGGACCGGCGACCTGGATGGATGAGCAAACCGGAAGGTTCGTGGACGCCCTGAAGGGCGGAATGGAGAGGGTACAGGCCGGACCGGACGCTGAGAGCAAAAAGGGCGTTTTCCCTGCATATCAGTCCGGAGAGACTGTTTTCCACGATCCGTTCCCCTCCCTGGTTATTCAGGACGAGGCCCACCTCCTGGAGGAATCGCTCGGGACCTTCGCCGGTCTGTTCGAGACGGCCCTGAACGAGACCTTCAGGGAGCTTGGGGGGAAAATGGACTCCCTGGTGGCGAAGGATCCGGAGGGCAATGTGCGCCAGCCGAAGGTAGTCGTGGCCTCGGCCACGGTTTCCGAGCCTGAGAAGCAGATAGGCTTTCTGTATCAGCAGCAGCTCATTTTTTTCCCCTGGCCGGGTCCGAGCCAGTACTGGTCCTTCTATGCCGCCCCCAGGGACGAAAAAGGCCGGTTCATGGACCTGGAAAAGGGCAGGGGGGATATCGAGGGCCAGGCCAGGAAACGCAGGATCTACGCCTCCCTGCTGACCAACGGCAAGCCGCATACAACGGCGACGGTCAACATCCTGTCCGCCTTTCACCTGAACATCACGCGACTTATGTGCGACCTGGGATCGAGAGACCCCCAGAGGCAGCAACGGGGGAGGGACACCCTGATCGCCTCCCTGCCGCCGGGACACAGGCAGGCCGTCTACAGGGACAGTATCCTCATGGCCGATGTGAGCGAGTTGGCCACCATGGTGGATATGCACCGGGTGGCCCTGACCTATGTGACCAACAAGAAGGGCGGCGACCAAGTCATGTCGGCTGAAAGCCAGCAGGTCCCCGAAGAGCACCTGAAACATGGGTTCGACATTGGGGACTCCTTCAGGCCGGAGCTTATTACCGGATCTGTTGATGTGGCCAACATCAAGAAGGTCATGGACCGCGCCCAGGACCGGCCCGGCCCCGGAAAGCCATTCGAGGCCATGACTGACGTTCTCCGGTCCGTTGTGGCCACCTCCGCCGTGTCTCATGGCGTTGACGTCGAGGAGCTGAACTCCATGTTCTTCGCCGGAATGCCTTCGGACATTGCCGAGTATATTCAGGCCTCCTCCCGGGTCGGTCGATCGCACGTCGGCATTTGCGCGCTCATACCCATTCCTCAGAGAAAGCGGGACCGCTACATCGTGGAGATTCACGACATCTTCCACCGCTTTCTGGAGCGCATGGTCCGCCCGGCAGCAATCGACCGCTGGGCCGAAAACGCTATAGAGCGTGTGGTGCCGAGTTTCTTCCAGACCTATGTCTGCGGCGTCCGTCCATTGAAGCAGTTCATCGATGCGGACGATGGGGACAAGCACCAGGTCAAGCGGTGTATCCGGGTGAATCAAATCATCAGCATAGGAAAGGAGCGGATACGCGAGGAACTGGACAGGTTTATCCGGCGCAGCATCGGCATCTATTCCGACCATTCCCCGCCCACTGGCAGTATGGAGTATTACGAGCGGCTTGTGGACCTGAAAGTGAGGGAGATTCTCGACATCATGGATGATCCCCGATATATGTCGGAGGATCTCGCCGGGTTCTTCTCCCGCATTTCCAGTGACGCCGAAAAGTCCGTGAACAAGCCGATGCTCTCCTTGAGGGACGTGGACCAGCCGGGGCAGATTGCCTTGAGGAAATCCCCCGGTGGGCTTGATGACGAAAAGGTGAGTGACCTGATGCGGTTTCTCCTGCGAGGGGCGGGCGCATCTTCAGAAGTTGAATAGGGAAGCTGATCAAGGGGGAGAACATGACGCAAGGCACGAGCATTTTCAGAAGCAGATCCCAGCTGTTGACCTCCTATTGCCCGGGCACGTTTTTTACTTTTGAGGGCGGCACTGGGGCATACCACATATCGTCAGGAAACGGCCCGAAGGCGGACATCTCGGAGGAGACCAGGGAGCTCATCCAAAGACGCATCGAGGAAGCGGCCCAGAGCTGGCTTAGCAGAACAAGGCCCCTCCGAGAGGAGGACCCTGACAAACCCGTCCCCCCGGAGCTGTGTGTCGACCCTGAGCTTCTGGATAGAGACCGAAACGGGATCCGGGACCTGGGTGACAGACTGGCCATGCTTACCCCGAAGGTCATGTACTACGAACCCAAGCCCCTGACCATGATCTGCAGCCCGTGCAATCTTGTGCGAACATATGAAGGAGAGGGCCAAGGCGGCCTAAAAAAGATGCACAAGGAGCTTAGTATCCTGCAGGGTGAAAAGTGCGCGCACCCCAAAGGGCCGAGCGCCTGCGGATGGAATGGGGAGGGCTCTCTGCCCTGCATGTGGCGCCAGCTAGACATTCTGTTCGTGCATTGGTCGGGCGGTGCGGTCGGAGCCATGCCCCACAAGTATCAATGGGGCCATACGAGAAGTGAGGTGTATCTCTGGAGGTACGAGTGTATGTGTGGCAACAGGAGCGCCGTGCTGGTCCGGGACACCTCAAGGATAGGTCGCTGGTACTTTGAATGTGCGTCCTGCGGCAACACTAACCAGAGGTGGCTGCAGAACGATTACTACACCCTCATGCAGTTGAGGGAGCAAACGCCCGACAGGATGAGAGAAATCCACATGGAGCCTGTCTCCTTCCGGGCCTCCAGCGTAACCTACCCACAGACGGACAGAATCATAGATTTTCCGGGCCAAAACGTCACCAGTCTGCTCAGGAACCGGCAGCAGCTCCTGAAAAAACTGGCCGAACGCTTTGGCTATCCCAGGCAGGAGCTCTCGATGCAGGAGCTCGAAGAGGCCCTATCCCCGTACATGAGTGAGGAAAGGAAAAACTGGGAGGAATATAGGGAGAACATCAGGTTCATCGAGGACTATAAGGACAAGGAGGGCATGGCTCTGGCCATCAAAGCCATACGGGAAAAGGTGGAAAGCATATACGAAGACTGGCAGAAAAAAGGGTATATACGGCCCAGTTACCAGATTCCAGAGGGGATACTCTGGTCCCTCGACATCAGGGAGCAGGCCCATTCACGCTTCGACCCCTTCAGGCTCTTCGCCGAGCACCTGTCCCTGGAGGAGGAGATCATAAACGGCGGGGCAACAGGCAGTGGCAAAAGGAAGTTCGTGCCTTTCGACTCGCCCGATGAAGACTTGGTTCACGCACCCTTTCAGGGAAAGAGGAACGAGGTCTTGGAGCTTTTCGACAGAATGGGGATAGCCAGAATGGGCCTTATCCGGCGCTTCGAGCTATGCTTCTTCTCTTACGGCTTCACCAGAAGGCATCCACGGCCCGTGTTCAACAACAGTCACAACGTCGACGTCCCGGTTCGGCTGAACCTTTTCGACCGCGTCCGGGTGGACGAAAGGCAGAAGCGACCTGTTTACGTCTTGAAGCAGGAGAATGAAGCCATATACGTAAAGCTTCAGGAGGAGACTGTCAGGGAGTACATACTGGATCTTCAATGCTCGAGCCGGAAAAGCTTCCAAGAAGGCCCTTTCGGGAGTCGTGTTCTGGAGAACATGCAGCCCATGGGCATGTTCCTGGACAACCTCCGGGAGCACAGGACAGGCCCTGACCCCTACCTGGCTGTCTACACGCTTCTGCATACCATGGCCCACCACGTCATTCATTCCGTTTCGGAATACTCCGGCTTGGACCTGGGGTCTCTAGGGGAGTACATCTTTCCGGCGGATCTGGCCTTTGTGGTTTACAGAAACGGCATGACCATGGATTTAGGCAATCTTTCGGCCATGTGGCGCAACCAGGGCAAGTATTTCCTTCGCCATCTCCTGCAGCCCAAGTCCCTGTCCTGCGGTCTGGGTATGCTCTGTGACAACCGGGGAGGAGCCTGTCCGGACTGCATCATGATCCCGGAGGTCACCTGCATCGCCCAGAACAAGCTCCTGTCTAGGGCCATCCTGAAAGGGGGGCTGCCCCCGAAAGAAGGCGGTTTCAACCGGGAAATCAGCGGCTACTTTAGCATAGCAGCAAAACGCCGCGAAGAGAAGGTGGCCGAGTGAACCGAGCGTCCTTTCGGGATACTGTCTTGGCCCTGGAGGACAGCCTGGACATCGCAGCCTCCTTGTGCCGGCTCATGAGCGAATGCTCTGGAGCCGGACTCGATCTGGACACTGCCATGTCCCGGGCAAGCGTCCCGTTCAGTCGGAAGTCGCAGGCCTTGGCCGTCATAGAAGCCATGCAGGATTTGGGGCTTCTTGTAAAAAGTGACGCGTATCTGATTCCGACCCTTCAACCCCCCTCCTTTTGGTCGGATCAGGCCGCCAAGCTGGAAGGGGCTTGGGCCTGCCGGGAAATTCTTCAGGCCCGGCAAAAGAAGCAGGGGCCTAGAATCGTTGTAACGACGCCGGCGGAAACAGGCCTTTTCGCCGAGCGGGTTCGAAGCGATGACAACCTCTATGTCCGCACCTGTCCAACTTGGGAGACATTGCGCGATCTGGCGGAAAGAGCCGAACGAAGCTTTTCCGTGGCGACCCCTTTTCTGGACCGGGAGGGGGCGGACATGACCTTGGACCTGTTCAAAAAGGTTGGATCCAACGTGGAGAAACACCTGATCCTGCGCTTTGTCCGCGACCCCGAGAACAGAAGCTGTATCCGGGGGTTGGATTACATCGAAAGCGACCTGCAAAGGCTCGGGGTGCATGTACACGACTTCGTCCTGACCGGGGAGCTGGGCCAAAAGGAGACCTTCCATGCCAAGATCGTCTTGAAGGACCGGGACCGGGCCTACGTCGGCTCGGCCAATCTAACCCGGGAGCATTCGGTCGAGGTTGGTCTGTTGGTTTTTGCCGAAGCGGCGGAAGGTATTGCTAAAATTATAGATATAATGATTGAAGCCTCATGAAGAGAGTTAAGGGACATCCATAAAGAAGAATTGGGGACAGGAGAAAAATGATTTACAAGCGAGAACCATCCCAATACGCTGTCCTTCATCCAGAAGCTGCATTGAAGAAATCAGGAGGCTCACAATGGCCCGGATGTCCAGATTTCTCATTCCACATCAGCAGACTGCGTATCATGTGATCAGCCGGACAGCTCTGGACGGCTACCCGTTTGGTGAGCAGGAGAAAAGCGTATTGCTGACCATCATTTAGCAGCTCTCAAGTGTCTATTTCTGCGAGGTTTTGGGGTTTTGCCTTATGGGCAATCACTTCCATCTCCTGGTCATTATGCGGCCGGAGGCTGAGGTTTCGGATGATGAGGTACGAGAGAGCTTTCAGCGCTGGTATGGGGATGAGTATACTCTGATGACCGGGCAGGTTACGTTCTACCGCCAGAAATGGACCTCTCTTTCTGAGTACGTAAAAGAGATCAAACAGGGATTTACCAAGTATAGGGGTAGGGAGGGGAAACCCTTCCCTACCCCTATACCGGGTGAAAGAGCGTGATTGTGGAGAAAGGCGAGACACTCATTAACTGCCTGGCCTACTTTGATCTCAACTCAGTCCGGGCCGGGCTGGTGGACAGGCCCGAGGACTATCGCTGGTCGTCTCTGGGCAACCGGTTCCGAACCAGCCGCAAAGATGAGTTTCTGTCCTGGAGTTTGGGATTAAGGGAATACAACGTAAAGAGCCCCAAGGAGCGGCTGCGCTTGTACCAGGAGTTTGTCTACGCCCGGGGCGGTGTTGATACTGGAAAGGGCAAGATCCTGGATGCTGTGCCCCTGCCAGAATCTGTGGAGCGCTTCATCCAGCGCACGCGGTTCTTCACCGATGCCGGGATCATCGGTTCCCCAGTGAAATCATGCTGCGCATGTCACTGCGTGAATTTCACCGGGCAGGCCGGGAGCTCGTCCGCCAGGGATTCGAGCTCTTCCGGGACATCGTAAGGCCCAAGCGGGAACGCAAGCCGCACAGGATCCAGGGCTTGGATCAGGTCTACTCTCTGAAGCGGCTGACCTGAAGTCTTGAGGTCTCTCCAGCCTTAACTGCCCGCATTGTCTGCCTTCCTGCTGTATGTATACATCATCACTGCAAATACATCTGAGCAGGATCATAATGGTTGATTCCGGCTGTTGGCTCCCTCTGTTTTAAGGCAGTGCCCTACTTGAAATTCTTGACAAAAGGCTGGTAGGATCGTGCCGAGGTCATGAGATCTGCTGAATTGAAAATTGTTGAGCGTGATCCAGCATGCAGTCCAGGTCATCTGTGGATGACCTGAAGGCGCAAGAATAACTGGGATGCTGCGCAAGGAGCCACACATCAATTGGAACAAAGACATGGGCACGAATGTGGAATCAGCACCCTGGTATCATGTGTTTCAAGGTCAGCGGATCAATGACCACCATCTGAGCCTGGCGGAAAAGAAAGAGGCCAGAAAACAGGCTGAGCAAAGAAACTGATTTACCATCATGCAAGTCAAAGCCATCAAGGAACTTACAGGAAGGAGTTCGGCAATGCTTTTTCTCTGCTCATCAAGGCCCAGCGCTTTTTCCGAGATCATTTGCCCATAGCCGGACGGATAGAACCTGGAGTCTTTGAACGCGTCGATGAGCCCCTTTTTCCGCCGGATGCTTTGCGAGAAGCATTGGCTAATGCGTTGTGTCACCGCGATTACGGTGACTTTGGCGGCTCGGTGAGTGTGGCCTTGTTCGATGATCGCTTGGAAATTGCCAACCCGGGGGAGCTGCCCTTTGGCTTGACCCCGGAGCAGCTGAAAAAGCCGCATACCTCAAGGCCCTGGAACCCGCTCATGGCCAATGTTTTTTACCGACGGGGGATTATTGAGACATGGGGCCGGGGAACCCTCAAGATTATGGAGCTTTTGGATAAAGCAAGATTGCCGGCTCCAGAGTTTTTCAATCAAACCGGGTCATTCGTGGTCATCTTTCGCATTCCAGAGGAGAAACAGCTGACCCCGCAAGATACCCCGCATGATGCCCCGCAAGTCGAACAGCTCCTCGAAATCTGTATCCAGCCATTATCCCGGCAAGAGATGCAAGATGGATTAGGACTCAAGGACCGTGAACACTTTCGGAAATATTATTTAAGGCCTGCACTTGATGCGGGGTTGATTGAGCAAACGATCCCTCAAGCACCCAAGAGCAAGTTCCAAAAATACAGATTGACCCAGGCCGGACGCACCTATCTTCAAAACATGAAAAAGAGACGTGAATGATGTCTGCCCCGACAGTCAAAGATCAGCTCATGGACTCCCTGCTCAGGGCAGGAAGGTATAACCGGTTTGAGCAGATTCAGCCCGCTGCCATCCTGTGGCCGGATAAAAATAGACAGTGGGAACAGGTCATCCCCATTCTACAGAATGATCAGCCAGAGCTTTTTGTCTATGGCCAGTATCAGCCGGATCAAAAGAAAGGACCAGCCATATGGCTTAAGTGTATGATCGCTAGAACTTTGCCCGAAGCTCAATGGCCGAAGGATAGGGTGCCTGTGATCTATTTGCCAGGGGTTTCCCGTTCCGAGCTGCGGGCCATTGAGGACTGTCCCAGGGAGCTGCAGCCTTTGGCCGAGCTTCAGTACCGGGGAGTATTTTGGGTCCAGCACAACAGCAAAGACTGGACGGTTTTGGCCTTTGTCAAGAGTGCCCATAATGGCCTTGGCCTGGATATGGCCAGTGATAAGGCTACGGTCAAAGCTGCTCAACGGAGCTTGGGCGCTCTTCTGATGACCGAGGTTGAAACTCTTCAGGGCAAACACGTGGAGGCGGAAGACTTCAATGCCTTACTTATCCAAGACCCTGTTCAAGAGCTCCTGATCTGGCTCGACGCTTCAGAAAATGCGCAAGACCAAGGATATTGGGACCAAAAGCATTGGGAAACCTTTTGTGAACATTGCCAAAAGGAGTTTGGCTTTCACCCTGAAAAAGATGGCTCGCTAGCCGCAGCTGAAATGCTCATTGAGGCTAAAGGCAAGTGGGAGACAATTTGGGACAGGTTTCAGCAGAGTTGGAGAAAGTATCCCTCTATCCCTGCCATCTTAGAAAAGACCAAAAAGCCTCAAGGCTTGCCAGGGATGAGCAAGCACCCAGCAGAAAACAAAGAAGCTGAAAAAAAACTTCGCTCCGAACTCAAGGCCCTTGCCGGCAAAGCAGAGAAGGACGCGGCAAAAACGATCCAAAAATTGGAAAACCAACATGGTCACCGCCGGGAATGGCTGTGGGCGGAAATGGGTCGTGCTCCGCTGGCCATGGCCCTGAAGCATCTTAAAGACATGGTGGACATTGTCCAAGAGCCTTTTGGTGGTCAAGATATCCACGATTTGGGCAACCGTTATAGTGAACATCTATGGCTTGCTGACAGCATGGCCGTACAGGCCTATGGTACAGTGAAGCACAAAAAAGACCAGGAGGCTGTTGAAGCCGCTTTACACTCAACCTATCTCCCATGGTTGAAGAAGCTCAATGAACAGTTCCAAGAGCTTGTCAAAAAGCAAGGGTATCCAGGCACTTTTTCAGCAAAAGAAGAGCATGCTGGATATGGAACAGAAGGTGAATGTTGGCTTTTTGTGGATGGGCTTCGATTGGACACGGCCTATCGCCTGCAGGAACTTTTGAGTCAAGCAGGCTTGGGTATCAGCATGTCCTCCAGGTGGAGCGCCCTGCCTTCAGTGACTTCCACTGGGAAGGTTGCTGTTTCTCCCGTAGCTAACCTGGCCACGGGCAAGAGTGAAAGCATGGACTTTGTCCCGGTCAAGATCCAGGACAAAACTCTCCTGGATAATACCCGTTTTCGGAGGCTCCTTCGGGACAATGGTTGGCAAGTTATTGATCACACCGACCTTGGCGACCCCTCTGGGCGGGGATGGACAGAAGCCGGCGATCTGGATCATTTTGGCCACTCCAATGGCCAGAGGCTGGCCAGGGACATCCCAAATCAGCTCCAGTTCGTCTATGAGTCCTTACAACAACTTCTTGATGCCGGCTGGAAGAGAATTCGAGTTGTGACGGATCATGGTTGGCTTTTTGTGCCTGGTGGCTTGCCCAAAGCAGAATTGAGCACCCATGTTACAGAGACGCGCTGGGGGCGATGTGCTGTGCTCAAGAATACGGCCACTCCTACGGAATTAACCTTAAGTTGGACATTTTGCCAGGACGTCCAGATATCAATGGCGCCAGGAGTGAGTTCATATATTTCCGGACGCATCTATGCCCATGGCGGGCTCAGCCTGCAAGAGTGTCGGGTGCCGGAATTGGTTGTACAGAAAATTGATTCGACTTTGCCTACAAACATCGATATTCAAGAGGTGCGTTGGAAAGGGCTACGATGCAAGATGAAAGTGCTTCATGCCAGCAAAGGAATGACAGTGGATATTCGGACCAAAGCCAATGATCCAGCTACTTCTGTCTTGACTTCTCCCAAAGCATGGGAAAGTGAAAATGTAAGCATGCTCGTCGATGATGACGAACATGAAGGCAAAGCTGCCTTTGTTGTAATCTTGGATACTGATGGCAAGATGGTAGCCAGGAAGAATATTGTCATTGGTGGAGACGAAGATGGAGCTTGATTATCTTGATCGAAGGGCTGCCGACAGCTTTGAAGGATACTTGGTCCGAAAAGATCTGGTGCGGACCTTCAGCCGCCAGTTCCCAGTGCCGACCTATGTCGTGGAATTTTTGCTCGGAAGATATTGTGCTTCCACCGACGAAACGGAAATTCAAGAAGGCTTGCAGGTTGTTCAGCGGCAATTGTCTGATAGGACCGTCCGTTCAGGCGATGAGGAGCTCTTCAAATCAAGGGCCAAAAATGAAGGGACCGTCAAGATCATTGATCTAGTCAGTGTCAAGCTCGACGTCAAAACAGATTCCTATATAGCAACCTTGCCCTCCCTCATGGTCAAAGATGCAAGGGTATCGCCGGATATCGTTAATGAGCATGAAAGGCTGCTCACCGGTGGCTTCTACGCAGAGGTCACTTTGTGCTATGACAGTGCCATATCCCAGGAATCCAAAGGGAGACCTTTTGGCATTGAGAGCCTGCGCCCCATTCAGCTCTCCAAAAGCAATGTCCTGGACATTCTGGCCGCTGGTCGAGAGTCTTTGTCCTCAGCCGAATGGAAAGACTTGCTCTTGCGTTCTGTTGGATTGGAGCCCACCCAGCTGGATGAGAGGGCCAAGAACGCTATTTTCCTTCGCATGGTTCCCTTTGTGGAGCGGAATTTCAACCTGGTAGAACTCGGACCCAGAGGAACCGGAAAGAGCCATCTGTATCAACAGGTTTCACCATATTCTCACTTGATTTCAGGGGGCAAAGCCACTGTTGCAAAGATGTTTGTCAACAATGCCACTGGCCAGCGAGGCTTGGTCTGTCAGTACGACGTGGTCTGCTTTGATGAAGTTTCCGGAATCTCATTTGATCAAAAGGACGGAGTGAACATCCTCAAGGGATACATGGAGTCTGGGGAGTTCAGCCGGGGCAAGGAAAGTATCCGGGCAGATGGATCCATCGTCATGGTTGGCAACTTCGAAGTCGATGTTGAACATCAACAGCGGGTTGGCCATCTTTTTGGTCCCCTTCCACAAGAGATGCGCAATGATACCGCCTTCATGGACCGCCTGCACGCCTACATGCCAGGATGGGATGTGCCCAAGATGAGACCTGAACTGTACTCAGAGCATTTTGGATTAGTCAGCGACTTCTTGTCTGAGTGTTTTTCCAGATTGCGAATGCAGAGCAGGCTTTCAGCACTCCAGAACAGGATTCATTTGGGTGGCGCCTTGAGCGGTCGTGACATCAATGCTGTTCACAAGACGGCTAGCGGGATGCTCAAGCTCTTGTATCCGGATTCTGAGATGGAGGTTACGGATGAAGACCTTGAATGGGCTGTCAGATTGGGGTTAGAGTCCAGAAGGAGGGTCAAGGAGCAGCAAAAGCGGATAGGTTCAGCCGAATTTCGAAATACCCATTTTAGTTACGTCCTTGGTAATGACGGAGTTGAGCAATTTGTTTCTACCCCGGAGCTGCACAGTGAAAACAGCATAGGGACAGATCCACTTGAACCTGGCCAAATCTGGACATTGAGTCCAGGTGGCCAAGATGAACATCCGGGCTTGTTTCGTATTGAGATCAATGAAGGACCTGGAAGCGGGGTCAAGATACTCAATAAGCCTGCCCCCGCATCTTTTCAGGAGTCTCTCCGTTATGCTGAGCAAAACCTGTATACACGAGCACGAAATTTAGTTGGTGACAGAGACCCTAGATCGCATGAGTTCACGGTTCAGCTCAGGAGCTTCGACGCAGCCAAAAGTGGGGCTAAGCTGGGGGTAGCTGTCTTGGTTGCATTATGTAGTTCCTTGCTCAAAAAATCTGTTCGCGGTGGGCTGATCGTGATTGGAGAAGTCAATCTAGGGGGATCTATAGAGCCAGTCCACAATCCTGTTACTCTGGTTGAAATTGGGGTAGAAAAAGGGGCACAGGCTATCTTGATGCCAGTCAACTGCCGGAAATTACTTTTTGATTTGTCAGACGATATGGCTACTAAAGTCGATATTCAATTTTATCAAGATGGAAGAGATGCATTATTAAAGGCTTTGACTGAATAACAAAGCATAAAGGAGAGTAGAGGGACAGGTTTATTTAACAATTATACCTGGAAGCGCTTCCACAAGCTGCAAAAGAGCGAGTGACGTTGATCCGGGACAATATGCACGGTGATCGCCTTCGTATCGCCTTGGACCTGACTGACACGAACTGCTTGAATATACAGCGTAGATTTGATCAATTGGGACACGAGCATGAGTTCCTCCATGGTAGTGGTGTGTGTGGTGATCACATAACTACCCAAATGGACTCATGCTTTTAAGTTTATGGCCTCAGCATCTGCACTGATTCTTGAGATGAACCGGATAGCTAATCACTTTCATTTTTGAAACTCTTTGCAGGATACATATGCAATATTCAGATGTACTAAATAAATCGACCAACCCTTTCGCCCATTCATCTCCCTCGAGTTTCCCCATGACCTTCAATAGCTCCAGCACGGCATAGCAGTCCGCCAGCGAGTTGTGAAAAGAGAAGTCATCTCGTCCACAGATAATGTCTACCGCCTCCTCGAGTTTTGGCCACTTTAGGCCGTAAAACGAGTGCGGGATGGAGCAATAGCCGGTAAAACCCCGCATGGTGCAGTAGGTCCCGGGTTTCCAAACGAAAACTAATTGGCTTTTTCATCGTTCTCGTCCTCTCTTCTCGGTATCTTCATTCCTTGGATGATTGGTTTCCGAATACCGTTTGCAAAAGTTCTGTGGTCCGCTTGGCGGGGTTATTGCGTATGGCTGCTTCCTCCCGGGCCAGGACAGTGAAAATGCCGTCTAGGGATTCATCCACTGAGTAGGTGTAGGAGATCAGATTCATCAAGCTCGAGGCCAAAAAGGTACATGAAGGATCTGTTGTAAGTCTAGAGGTAGAGATCGAAGCAAACCCAAATGAGGAATGATCTCATTCGGCCAGGGTACGAGTCGCACCATAATGACCCAAACAACCCTTTCCGAATGCGAATGGAGCGAAGGCTTCCATTGACTTTGATATCAATTTAGATACCATTATTCATGAACAGAAAGAACCGTAAGACTTTGGCCCGGATCTTCGAGAGGCCAACTCGTCCTGATATCACTTGGCCGGAAGTGGAATCGCTGCTCAGAAGCTGCGGGGCTGAGCTGCGGGAAGGGCGCGGCTCAAGGGTGACGGTGATGCTCGAAGGCCAGATTTTAGGGCTTCACAAGCCGCATCCGCAGAAGGAGCTGAAGCGGTATGCAGTTGAGAATGTCCGGGAATATCTGGAGAGCCTTGATATTACCCCGGAAACCGTGCAGGAGGGGAAGGGATGAAGAACGTATTGGAGCATAGGGGCTACTATGGATCAGTGGAGTACGATAGCCGGGACGACCAGCTGCACGGTCGCCTGCTCGGCATATCCGACATCGTCTCCTACGAGGGGAGATCCGTGGAAGAGCTGCGGGAAGATTTTCGGAACGCCGTGGAGGATTATCTGGAGGCCTGTCGGGAAACTGGAAAAAAGCCGGATAGGCCGTTCTCTGGGAAGCTCGTGGTCAGGATGCCGAGGGAGCTTCACGCTGCTGCGGCTATGAAAGCCAAGGAGCGGGGTGAGAGCTTGAATGCCTTGATCGTAGAGACTCTCAAGAGAACGGTAGGGCAGGCGTGAAAATATCCCCGCTCTGCTTGGAGCGAGCACGAGCCTTGAATGCTCCACCCTCTATAATCATTCCTGCTCCCTGCGAATGGTCCCCTCGATAACCTGTGGCACATCCTTCCAAGGCAGAACCTTTGCCTGTGAGCGCCTCTGGGAGCTGTCGTCTCCATAGACGAGGAAGCTTTGTATGCGACGTGTTTGATCGGCTTCTTGCATGCGGGCCGTGAAGCGCTTGAGGTTCTTGAAAAAATCGTCGTTGATTGTGGCTCCGGATTTGCTTTCTACGGCAGCCAGCTCCGAGCCTTGCTCTAAGAGACGATCAATTTTGGGACCCCGAGCTTCCCGATAGTGAAAGAGATTTGGTTGTATGCCGCGCTGTGGGCAAAGGTTTTATAGATCTCTGAGACCACCCAGCTTTCGAAAATGGCCCCCCCGCAAAGGGTGAGGACGGAGCTGCTCCAGCTCGCGAATGCCCAGCAGGTAGCACACCAGGCCGCTGTTTTGTGGTCTTGACCTCAAAGTATTTTTGAACTAATGTTGGTTGAGATTGTTGAGAATGCCCGAGGTATCCCATGCAGCAGATTAATATTCATCAGGCCAAAACGCAGCTCTCCAAGCTCATAGCCGAGGGCAGGGAGGTCGTTATTGCTCGTTACGGCCAGCCGGTGGCCAAGCTGGTTCCCATCAAGCAGAACCGCGAGGATCGGGTGCCGGGGACCGCCAAAGGCAAGGTCGAGATGAAGGGCAGCTTCTTCGATCCATTGCCCGAGGACATGCTTAATGAATGGTATGACTAAGTGCAGCCCATGCAATATCTTTTGGATACGCATATTCTTATATGGTGGATCACAGCAGACCATAGGCTGTCCTCAAAGGCAGAAGGGTTGATAACGTCCCATCGCAACACGCTCTTTTGGAGCGTGGCGAGCACATGGGAAATATCCATCAAGCACTCCCTGGGCAGGATGGTTTTTGAGGAACCGCCTGAAGAGCTCCTGCCCTTCGAGCTGAGCAGGAATCATATCGAGTCGTTGCTCATCATGAATGAGCATGCCTTCAGGGCTGGCCAGCTGCCCCAACACCACAGGGATCCTTTTGACCGTATGCTGGTAGCTCAGGCCCAGATCGAATCCCTGGGGATCATTTCCAACGATCGACAGCTGCGACGCTACGATGTGGATGTCTTGTGGTGACCGAGGCTATAGAGTTTATGGTCCGGCTTTTCATAATCTTCAAGATGTGTGCAGCAAGGAGCTTCAGAAAGATGAAAGGATAGGGTGGATGGACGGGTTCCTTCGTGGCCGCTACGTGGCTGAAGGGATGTTTTTTGTGTTTTTTATGGTCTCCGTGTGTTTAATGATTCAAAAAAATCAAGCGGTTAGACGGCCAGTGGTTTGTGATCTCGGAACTTTCACGCCGGCGACAGGGGTTCAAATCCCCTTGGGGACGCCAAATGATTTCAAGTGGTTGCGGCCTAGGCCGCAACCCCTTCTTCGTTTTAGGGGCTCGTTTCAGGGGCCCGGCGCAAATTCTCCCCCAAAATGTCCACAGCAGCATTTCGCTTTCGCGTCCTGTGGATGTCTTTCAGAACTTCATCATCCGCGGCCCGGGACTGCTAAGAAAATACCCTGGATGGCTGAGATTTCTTGCTCTTCGCTGTCTCACCTTGACATGATAACGTTGTAATGCTATGATGCTATGACTACAAACAGGGGGTGGCATTATGGCAACTGAGGCAAAGCGGGTTACCGTCTACTTCAACCCAGATCTTCACAAAGC
>CAZQPF010000055.1:0-23032 GCA_964595165.1 uncultured Desulfohalobiaceae bacterium | reverse complement strand
AATGGAAGAAGGTTGAAGTCAAACTGAGTGCCGGGTGAGGGGTTGGAAAGTCGAGAAACGAAGTCAAGCCTTGGAGCATTTTTCGATGCAGGGCCAAAAACCCGCAAGCGAGAGCGATCCTTGAGATCGCACCATGCAGCATAATCAAGCGAGGTCTTTATGTCTCCTCGAGCCGAGTCTGAAAAGAGGCCGGTGCTCGTCCTGGGAGCCACCGGATACGTGGGAGGAAGGCTCCTGCCGCGCCTTCTGGAGAAGGGCTATCGGGTCCGGGCCGGAGCCCGGTCCCCGGCCAAGCTGGCCTGCCGATCCTACGGGACGCATCCCGAGCTGGAGATCGTCTCCACCGATGTCACCGACTACGAGTCGCTCGAGCAGTCCATGCAGTCCTGCCAGGCAGTCTACTACCTGGTGCACTCCATGCAGTCCGGCGGGCGCGGCTTCGCCCGGGCGGATCTCGAGTCGGCCCGCAACACGGCCCGGGCTGCCGCTGCCTGCGGCGTGGAGCGCATTATCTATCTCGGCGGGCTGGGCGAGGAGAACGAGCACCTGAGCGAGCATCTTGCCTCGCGCCGGGAGGTGGGCCGCATCCTCCGGGAAGGGGAGGTGCCGCTGACCTACTTCCGGGCCGCGGTTATCCTCGGGGCTGGCTCGGCCTCCTTTGAGCTGATGCGCTACCTTGTGGAGCGCCTTCCGGTCATGATCACCCCGCGCTGGGTCCGTACCGAGTCGCAGCCCATCGCCATCAGCAACGTGCTCACCTATCTCACGGAATGCCTCGAGGTGGAGGAGACTGCGGGGCAGACCTTCGATATCGGCGGCCCGGACGTGCTCACCTACAAGGAGCTCTTTGATCTCTATGCCGAGGTCGCCGGGCTCTCCAGGCGCATCATCATTCCGGTGCCCTTGTTCTCCCCCCGCTTGAGCAGCTACTGGGTGCATCTCATCACCCCGGTGCCTTCCTCTCTGGCCCGGCCGCTCATTGAAGGGCTGCAGAACCGGGTGGTCTGCCGGGACAACCGGATACGCGACCTCCTGCCGCAGCGGCTCGTAAGCTGCCGGGAGGCGATCCGAACCGGTCTGGAGCGGATCCGGCAGTCCGAGGTGGAGACCTGCTGGTCGGATGCCGGGCGCCTGAAACCTCCGGAGTGGATCGCCTGCGGCGATGCCTCCTACGCCGGGGGGACCGTTCTCAGCTGTGATCACCGCATTGTGGTCAAGGCCGGACAAAACGAGCTGTGGGAGCGGATTCTGTCCATCGGTGGGGAAAGCGGCTGGCTCTACGCCAACTGGCTGTGGCGGGTGCGCGGTGCGCTGGACCGCTTGGTTGGAGGCTCGGGGTTGCGCCGCGGCCGGCGGGATCCCAAGGATCTCCGGGTCGGGGACGCCCTCGACTTCTGGAGGGTGCTCGAGGTCGAGCCGCCCAACCGGCTCAAGCTCCTCGCCGAGATGCGCTTTCCCGGCGAGGCCTATCTGGAGTTTCAGCTGCGTTCCCTGGGCCAGGACCTCATGGAGATCCGGCAGCTGTCCAAGTTCGTCCCTCACGGGCTGGCCGGCATTGCCTACTGGTACGGGCTCGCCCCGGCCCACAAGCTCATATTCCGCGGGCTGCTCCGGAATCTGGCCCGGAGCACCGGTCGGGAGGTCCTGCAGGGCCCGGAGCCCCTCAGCGAGAGCGAGTCCGAGGCCTGCATCCGGCCGGACCTGCGCTGAGGCCGCAGCTCGTATGAAGCAACAAGCGCTCCTCTATGCTTCCATCGAAAAGGACAAGGGAGCAGTTTAGGATTTGAGATCCCGGCGGGCGGCTGCTATGCTTTGCCGCATTTGAGCGGCGGTCTCCAGAGGGGAAGGGGCCGAGCAGATGGCCGAGACCACGGCCACGCCATCGGCTCCGCTCCGGATGACCTGGGCTGCGTTTTCAGTGTTGATGGAGCCGATGCCCACCAGGGTTCGGGAGAAGGCTTGCCTTATGCGGCGCAGGCCGTCCAGGCCCAGAGTGGGCTTGGGATCCTTTTTGGTTCTGGTTCCGAAAACCGGTCCGGCGCCGAGATAATCCACTGGAAGCGACTCTGCCTCCCGGGCGAGCTCCGGGGTGTGGGCCGTGTATCCCAGGATGAGATCCGGTCCGGCCAGCTTGCGGACATCAAGCGGATGCAGGTCCTCCTGACCCACGTGGATGCCGTCGGCTCCTGAGGCAAGGGCCACGTCGACCCGGTCGTTGATGATCAGCGGCACGGCAAAGCGGTGGAGCAGCTCTTTCATTTCCCTGGCCAGATGGACGAGCTCTCTGGCCGGGAGATCCTTTTCCCGGAGCTGCACCAGGGTCACCCCGCCCTGTACCGCTTGACGGACGACCTCCAAAAGGTCCCGCCCGGCACAGGAGGGTCTATCGGTGACCAGATACAGGGAACAGTCGAGTGGTCTTCTCATAGCCTTTTGCGAACTCAAGTTTTCCGCTTCATTTGCAGAGCGCAAAGCCTACAGGGCATAAGATAGAAAGATGCTCAGCTTGTTTGGGTGCAGAAGTTTTCACCAAGGTTGCCAATGCTGCAGCGACATGTGGCTTGATTGGTATTATCAATGGGAGCAATGGGCTATTCAAAGGCTTTTGACCCTCAAGACGGCCTGATCCGCCAGGAAATCCTGACCCCGGGAGCTTGTCCCTCAAGGCTCCAGCTCGGGTATTTACCATCCGCAATGACGGTGGTAAATACCCGGTTTGTCGAGCCGGTTTTCATTTGTTCGAGGGAGATCCGTATGGGACTTGTGAGCGCTGTTTGGGGACTGGTCGCCCTGGCGGCCATGTGCGTGGCCTTTGTGCCGTTGCTCGGCCTGCTCAATTGGTTCGTCATTCCCTTCGCCGCCGTGGGCATCGTGCTGGGGTATCTGGCCAAGGGCAAGGAGCGCGACCGGGGAGTGGCCCTGGGCCGAGCCGGGTTCATCTGCTCCCTGGTGGCCCTGCTGCTCAGTATGTTCCGGCTTCTCGTGGGCGGAGGCCTCATCTGATTTTCATCACGTGCTCATGTTTTGGCATATCTCAAACGTCGCAATAAAGAACCCTCCCTTGACCCCTCCCTCCCGCCTGGAAGACAGGCGGCAAGGAGGGGAGCCGGAGAAGAAACTTTTCTGATAGGCAACGATTTCTATTTGACAGGTCACTAGCCGAGGTTTCCCTTAACAGATGCGACTGCAAAAAATCCTTTTTGCAGTCGCAGTGGTCAGAGATCAGTGGCCAGTTGTCAATAAAACAATGTGTTATTCAAAAACTCCTGACTGTTGAGTTGGCCGGATAGAGCACCAATTCTTCATATCAAGGTCAGCAACTCGCCTAGCATGCGTTACGAAGGACCCATCTACCGTCCGCCGAGCGAGGCGGACAGCCTACTGGTTCAGGCCACTGTGGGCTGCCCCCACAATAAGTGCACCTTCTGCATGGTCTATAAGCAGGGGCCGAAGTTCAAGGTCCGTCCGGTAGAGGAGATCGTGGCCGATCTGGAGACCGCCGGGCAGCGATACGGCGCTATGGTACGCTCCCTGTTCCTTCCGGCCGGAAACACCATCGCCATGCCCACTGTCTCCCTGATAGCCGTCCTGGAGGCGGCATGGCGCATTTTCCCCTCCCTGTCCCGGGTGACGGTCTACGGCTCCTCGAAGTACATTTTGGAAAAGGGCCCAGATGATCTGAAGCGCATTGCCCGGGCCGGGCTGACCCGGGTCCACGTCGGCCTGGAGAGCGGCGACGACGAGGTTCTGCGCCGCATCAAGAAGGGAGCCGCCAGGCAGGAGCAGATTGCGGCCGGACGCATGCTCCGGGAAGCCGGAATCGAGAACAGCTCCTATGTGATCCTCGGTATCGGCGGCAAGGCAAGGACCCGAGAGCATGCCCTCCATACCGCGAAAGCCCTCAATGCCATCGCTCCGGATTTCGTCCGGCTGCGCACCTTGGTTCCCAAGGTGAATACCCCGCTCTTAAAAGAGGTAGAACGGGGAGACTTTCAAATGCTCGGACCGCACGAAGCGCTGCAGGAGACCAGACAGCTCATCGAGAACCTGGAAGTACAAACCGAGATCACCAGCGACCACTATACCAACTACGTCGATCTCCGCGGGCGGCTTCCCGGGGACAAAAGCCTGCTCCTGAAAAAGATCGACCAGGCCCTGGAGCTCGAGGAGAGCCGTTTCCGACCTTTTTTTGTGGGTACCGAGTAGGGACCCGTAAGCCACGCCCATATTTACTCGTTTTCTTTTGTCCCCAAGACTCCCTGATTTTTGAGCCACAACAAGAGCCTTTCCAATACGGCTTCGATGTCTGGAAGGTCATGCTGCAGGATTGCGTACATATTGCGCACCCAAGAGGTCTTGTCCAACACTGTTTCTGCTCGGATCTGCACTCTAGGCTCCCTTCTGATGGGTAATGAGCTCAGCCCGCTCTTTTTGCAAAGGCAGCGTATCGCTGTATCTTCTGAGAATATACAGTTGAAACTCCGATTCAAATACCGGATCTTCCGTCCAGAGCACGAAACCCATTACAGCATGTGCGGCAAGCCCCGGTGGGGCTTGGTTCAAGTCAACGACAATGGGGCCGTTTTATGGGCTTCAAGCGAAGCCTGCTCCAAAATGACGTAATACCCTCAAGCAGAGGGCCCTGCCGCTCGCATGATGTTACAGCAACTCCCGCTGCAGCCACAACTCCTACAGGGCTCATCGCTCTTTTGAACCCTCCTGTCGCCAGATGATGCCGGCCTGGCGTCCCTGATCCTTTGAGCGGCGGTGGGAGAAGAAAGTTTCAGACAGGCTGTAGGTGCACAGGTCGAGGCTGAAGATGCGGGCCGGATCCAGCCCGGCGTCCAGGAGCTGATCCCGGGTGAGGCGCCAGAGATCCACCGTCTGCGTTGCCGGATCGAGGTATGCTGCGAACCCCTGTCCCCACTCCTCCTCGAAGTTGACGAACTCGCTTTTGTCCGGGCCGAGGCTTGGTCCGCGCACGGCGCAGACATCCCTCGGCAGGATCCGGTAGGCGCGGCAAAAGGCATCGATCCACTGCAGGATCGCTCCGGAGCGGTTCCCTCGCCAGCCCACATGCAGGGCGCCGATGAATCGGCCGGATAGGTGGGCCAGGAGCACCGGCTGGCAATCGGCCACCTTGACCATGAGGCCGGTTCCGGCTTGCTTCGTGGCGAGCGCATCGGCCCGGGGAGGCGGATGCCCGTCCTCCTCGTTCCGCCCTTCTGCAAAGACCATCTCCGTGCCGTGGACCTGTCTTACCTCCCGCCAGCGCTGGATGCCGAATCGATTCTGCAGCTGCCGCCGATTGGCCAGCACCTGCTGGGACAGCTCTGCGGAGCCAAGCGCCAGGTTGGCGTCTTGCGGCTAATTGTCCCGGCTCCAGGCGACCTTGGTGCTGAAAAGACAGTGAACTGCGTTGACTCCAGGAAAGACGAAGGGGATGCATTCAATATAGGCCATAGCAACCATCTATTGGAGCAGAGTGCTGTCCCGGCCTGAAAAGGTCAGCTTGTTTTACAGCCGGGGTGTTGCTTGATCAGCCGCTTTTGCCCGGGGCAAAAGGCCAAAAAAGAGGCGGGCCAGAAAGCCCGCCTCGGTTGCCTGCTTTGCTTCAAGCAGCGGCTTAATCTTCCTTCATGTACTTGAAGGAGACCTGGAGCCTGGTGCGATACAGTCTAGGCTGGCCATTTTCGATCTTCATGTCCATTCTGGTGACTTCGCCGATGCGCATCTCTTTCAGCGACTTGGATGCGGAAGACAGGGCGTTTTTGGCGGCATCTTCCCAGGAGGATTCACTTGTGCCTACCAACTCAATGATTTTGTAGGTGCTTTCCGGCATACTTCAACCTCCTCATAGTTTGGGACAAGGCCCGGTTAGCCGCTACTCGGGATACCCGGAAGCCCGGGGGCAATGAAGAACCCGCAGGGCCCCGAGAACGGCAGGCAACAACGACCATTTCATCTGCAGTATACCACAACGCATCATTCTTGCAATATAACCGCGGCATCAACAACAACCGGATCAGCTCCATCGAGAATCACCGGGTTGAGGTCCACCTCTCGGATGCGCTCCTCCTCGATACCCAGTTGCCCGACGCGGACCAGTATTTCTGCCAGCTGCTCCCTATCTGCCTCGGGGAGGCCGCGTATGCCCTCCAGGATTTTATAGCCGCGTATTTCCTGCATCATTTCCAGCGCGTCCTCGCGGGTCAGCGGGGCAAGGCGAAAGGCAACGTCGTGGAGGATCTCGGTGAATATTCCTCCCAGGCCGAAGGCCACGCAGGGCCCGAACTGCTCATCCCGGGTCAGGCCGACCATAAGCTCGCGGTCGCCTCGAATATATTCCCCCGCCAGTACGGATCCCGGTCCGCCGGTCTCCTGGATTGCTTGCCACAGCTTGTCAAAGGCGGTGTAAACCTCCTGTTCATTGCGCAGATCCACATAAACCAGCCGGCGCTCCGTCTTGTGCACCAGGTCCGGGCTGCAGGCCTTGAGGACCATGGGAAAGCCGATGCTCTGAAAGGCTTCGGAGAGCTCCTGGATCGAGGCGACTTCCACCTCTTCGTTGATCGGAATGTCCCTGGAATGCAGCAGCTTTTTCGCTTCATGCTCGCTGAGACGGGTTCTTCGCTCATGCAGAGCTCGATCAATGAGATCCATAGATAGGGCGCTCCTTTAATCAAACCCATTAAGTCAGATTTGCCGGAGGCAAAGCTGACCACTGTCATCTTTCTGCCTCAGATCCCCAGCCCGGTTTTGATCGCCTCCCAGTCCAGAATGGAGCTCACCAGCTGGGAGCCGTGCTCAACCTTGAAGCTATCCCGCAGCTTGATGCTCTCCAGGATCTTCTCCATTTTTTTGGCCACTGTATAGGTGTCGTCCCGGACTACGATGATGGGGACCTCCAGCACCTCGGAACGGGAAAGGATAATATCGTTGGGATAGAGATTCCCGGTCAGGATAAGGCAGGGGCATTTGCCCTCCAGGGCCACCAGCTGGAGATCGGACCGGTCGCCGCCGACAATCACGGCGGAGTTCTTCCGCTTGCGGAAGTGGGTCATGAAGTTTTCCACCTGCATGGTTCCGATGAGGAAGTTTTCCACCACCTGGTCCGACTTGCTGGGAACGGAAATCAGCTTGCCGCCCAGCCTGCGGGCCAGATCTCCCACTTTGATCGCATTGAGCAGCGAATCAACCGGTATGACCCCCAGCAGCTTGATGCCTCGGCGCTCCAGAAGGGGCCTTAGCTTGTTCTGGATCGATTGCAGGCTGGACTCGGGCACGCTGTTGAGCACCGCCCCGATCATGTCATCTCCCATATGCTCCTTGGCGCTGATGAGGTAGTCGTAGTAGAACTCCTTGAAGTAGCGGTCAATGAGGATCACTTTGCTGCTCAAGGCCTGGGCCACGTCCACCCCGGCTACGTGGCAGTACTTTCCGGCGTGGAGGAAGCTTCCCGAGCCGCAGACGAGGACTACGTCGTGGTCCCGGCTCAGGGTCTCGTAGGCCTTGCGGATCCGGCCGATGAGGTCCGGACAGCCTTCATCGAATATCTGCCTTTGAAGCTCCTGGGTGACCAGCACCGGGGTGACCAGCTCGGGGTCGGTTTGAGTGCCCAGAACCTGCTGCACGAAAAAGGCGTCTTCGTCGCCCAGCTTGCCTTGGCTCTCCGCCGGATGCATGCCTACGGGCTTCATGTAGCCCACATTGTATCCTTCCTTTTGCAGCTGCAGCCCGAGCGCCATAGCGAGAAGATTTTTTCCGGCGAACCCGGAGGTGGAACCAATGTATAATCCAGGCATGGCAACTACCTCCTGCAAGTGGAATCCATTATAGTGCTCTTGCCTCTTTGCAAAAAGGAAGGCTTTTTCAGATTGTATATGAAATTGCTGAGCTTGTCAGCAGGTTTTACTCCTCCATGCATCTGGCAGTTGGAAGCCCCAGGCCAAGCCAGAGCCCTGTGCGGCATTGGGGCACAAAAAAGGGGAGAGGCCCTGGAATGCGGCCTCTCCCCGTATAAGCTCGACAGTCAAAAGTTTTTGAATAACCTATTGTTTCTGCAGCTGATATTGACGAACTGGTTTAGCTGTGAATGCTTTTGCCTTATCTCTTGATTTTTTGATCTTAGCTCTGGAATTTCCTTCTTCGCTATGCGCCATGCGCTCTGCGCTATGCGCTTAGACTGTGAACTCTCAAGGTATAATGTCCAAGCAGGATAAAGTCGTTTGCGGGTTACTTGTTGCCTCTGTCGTCGTCACAGGCCTCGCCGGAGTCCGGACGGGCGTGCTCGGCTACGTCCTTGATCTCGCAGTGCTCGGCCTCGCCTTCCTTGGCTTGGGCAGCCTCCGTTCCCGGCTGTCCGGGATAGCTCAAGGGCTCGGCCTCGGCCTCGCGGCGCAGGATCTCGTAACGCTGCCAGACCATCTTCTCCAGCTCGGCGCGGAACTTCTTGGACTGCTCCGGAAAGCTCCGCTCCAGCTGCCGATAGCGGTTCTCGCCGGAGAGGAACTCCTGAAGAGTGCCGTCCGGGGCCTTGGAGTCCAGGCTGAGCGGGTTCTTGCCTTCGGCCTCCAGGAGCGGATTGTAGCGGTACAGGGGCCAATATCCGGATTGTACGGCCAGCTTCTCTTCCTCCTGGCTCTTGCCCATGCCTTTGAGAATCCCCTGGTTGATGCAGGGGGCGTAGGCGATGATGATGGAGGGCCCGGGATACTGCTCAGCCTCGAGAAAGGCCTTCATCATCTGGTTCTTGTTGGCGCCCATGGCCACCGTGGCCACATAGACGTAGCCGTAGGTCATGAGCATGCGGCCCAGATCCTTTTTGTAGGTATTCTTGCCGGCGGCGGCGAACTTGGCTATGGATCCCAGCGGCGTGGCCTTGGAGGACTGCCCGCCGGTGTTGGAGTAAACTTCGGTGTCCATGACGAAGATGTTCATGTCCTCGCCCGAGGCAAGCACGTGGTCCAGGCCTCCGTAGCCGATGTCGTAGGCCCAGCCGTCTCCGCCGAAGCCCCAGACCGATTTCTTGACCAGCATGTCCTCCAGCTTCCAGATCTCATCCAGGAGCGGGTCCGGCTCGGTCTGGACCAGGAGCTCTCTGAGGCGATCTGCATACTCCCGCGAGCCGTCGGCGTTATTCATGTTTTCCAGCCAGCCCTGCATGGCCTGCTTCAGCTCCTGGGGCAGATCGCGGTTCATCGCCTCGCGCATCAGGTCGGCCAGCTTGTTGCGCCTCTGGTTGATGGCCATGAGCATGCCGTAGCCGTACTCCGCGGTGTCCTCGAACAGTGAGTTGCCCCAGGTGGGGCCGTGTCCGTACTTGTTGGTGCAGTAGGGAATCGATGGCGCGGTGCCGCCCCAGATGGAGCTGCAGCCGGTGGCGTTGGCGATGAGCATGTGATCGCCGAAGAGCTGGGTGAGCACTTTGACGTACGGGGTTTCCCCGCACCCGGCGCAGGCCCCGGAGAACTCGAGCAGCGGCTGCTGCAGCTGGCTGCCCTTGACCGTGGTCTTGGGCAGCAGATTGTCCTTGTAGGGCACGGTCACCGCGAACTCGTGGTTGGGCACCTCGGTTTCGGTCTGGGTGTGCAGGGGCTTCATCACCAAGGCCTTCTCCTTGGAGGGGCAGATATCGGCGCAGTTGCCGCAGCCCTGGCAGTCCAGGGGGCTGACCTGAATGCGCAGGTGATATCCCTTGAGCTCCTTGCCCTTGGCCTCCACGGTGGTGAAGCCCTCCGGGGCCTTTTGCTTCTCCTCCTCGGTGAGCAGTACCGGGATGATGGAGGCGTGGGGGCAGACAAAGGAGCACTGATTGCACTGAATGCAGTTCTCCGGGATCCATTCCGGAACATTGATGGCCACGCCCCGTTTTTCATACTTAGTGGTGCCAATGGGGAAGGTTCCGTCCGGCTCAAAGGCGCTTACCGGCAGCTCGTCTCCCTTCAGGGAAAGGATGGGCCGCATCACATTGGCCACGAAATCCGGCTCGCTGGAAGCGGCGTGCCGGCTCTCCTTGGCCTCGGCCCAGGACTGGGGATACTCGATCTCCTGGATGTTCTCCATGGCCTTGTCCACGGCCTGGATATTCATGTTGACCACTTTGTCGCCCTTGCTGCCGTAGGTCTTCTTGATGGAGTCCTTGAGCAGGCTGATGGCCTGATCAAAGGGAAGCACGTTGGACAAACGGAAGAAGCAGGTCTGCATGATCATGTTGATCCGTCCGCCCAGGCCGACCTCGGAAGCGATCTTGACCGCATCGATGTTGTAGAATCGAAGCTTTTTCTCGGCGATGGCCCGGCGCATTCTGGCCGGGAGGTGCTTCTCCATCTCCTCCACGCTGTTCCAGGCCGAGTTGAGCAGGAAGGTGCCGCCGTCCTTGATGCCTTCCAGCACGTCGTACTGGGTCACGTAAGCCGGCTGATGGCAGGCCACGTAGTCGGCAGAGTTGACCAGGTAGGTGGATTGAATGGGATGCTTGCCGAAGCGGAGATGGGATACGGTGTAGCCGCCGGACTTCTTGGCATCGTAGGAGAAGTAGCCCTGGGCGTAGAGCTCGGTGTTGTCGCCGATGATCTTGATGGCCTGCTTGTTGGCCCCCACGGTTCCGTCGGAGCCAAGGCCCCAGAACTTGCACTGCACGGTTCCTTCCGGAGTGGTGTCCTCAAAGGAGGTGTCCACTTCCAGCGAGGTGCGGGTCACATCGTCCTTGATGCCCACAGTGAAGTGGTTCCTGGGGCTGGCGGACTTCATGTTGTCGAAGACCGACTTGACCATGGCCGGGGAGAACTCCTTGGAGCCCAGCCCGTAGCGTCCGCCTCTGATGACCGGCATTTCGTTCTGTTCCAGAAAGGCGGTGCAGATGTCCTGATAAAGCGGATCGCCCAGAGATCCGGGCTCCTTGGTGCGGTCCAGCACGGTGATCCGGCCTGCGCTCGCCGGCAGGGCCTGCAGAAATGCCTGGGTCACAAAGGGGCGGTAGAGGCGGACCTTGATGAGGCCGACGCGCTCGCCCTGACTGTTAAGGTGGTTGACCACCTCTTCGATGGTCTCGCAGGAGGAGCCCATGGAGACGACCACCCGCTCGGCCTCGGGATGTCCGACGTAGTCGAAGAGCTTGTATCTGCGGCCGGTGATCCGGGCCACCTTTTCCATGTTGTCCTCGACGATGCCGGGAAGCTCCTCGTAGAACAGGTTGCAGGCCTCCCGGCTCTGGAAGAAGATGTCCGGATTCTGGTTCGTGCCCCGCAAATGGGGGTGCTCCGGGTTCATGGATCGGGAGCGGAACTCTTCAATGGCCTCCTTATTGATCAGTTGGGCCATGTCCTTGTAGTCGATCATTTCCACTTTCTGTACTTCGTGCGAGGTGCGAAAGCCGTCGAAGAAATGAACGAAAGGAAGGCTGGAATCAATGGCGCTTAAATGGGACACCAGCCCGAGATCCAGAACCTCCTGCACCGAAGCCGAGGCCAGCAGGGCGAACCCGGTTTGCCGCACGGCCATGACATCGGAGTGGTCCCCGAAAATCGACAAGGCGTGCGTGGCCAGGGCCCGGGCGCTCACATGGAAGACCCCGGGCAGCAGCTCACCGGCTATCTTGTACATGTTGGGGATCATGAGCAGAAGGCCCTGGGAGGCGGTAAAGGTGGAGGTCAGGGCTCCTGCGGCCAGGCATCCGTGCACGGCCCCGGCGGCACCGGCCTCGGACTGCAGCTCCCGGATGGACACCTGCTGCCCGAAGATGTTCTTGTGGCCTTCGGCGGCCCATTCGTCGGCAATCTCGCCCATGGTGGAGGAGGGGGTAATGGGATAGATGGCTGCAGTATCGCTCAGGGCATAGGCGATGTAGGCTGCAGCTGTGTTTCCGTCAATAGTTTGCATTTTTTTCGCCATAAAGTAACTCCTGGTCGTGGATATTTAACCGATTGGTGAAAGATCTCGATTTAGCTTCTTCATAATCATAAAGGCTACCATCCTACTCGGCATTCGCTGCCAGGTCAACTCAGAGGGACAGGGCCTCGGCCATATGCATGACCCTTATCCTGCCGCCCCTTTTTTCCGAGCAGCCGCGCAGCTGCATTATGCAGCCGGGGCAGTCGGTGACCAGGCGCTTGACTCCCTTGTCCTCGAGCATCTGCATCCGGTTGTGCACGATCTCGGAGGAGACCTCCGGGAACTTGACCGAGTAGGTGCCGCCCAGCCCGCAGCAGGTTTCCTCCTCCGGATGGGGCATGTAGTCCAGCTCGGCCCGCTGCAGGAGCTCGCGGGGGCCGGAGTCGACCCCGAGCCCCCGGCAAAGGTGGCAGGGGGCGTGATAGGCGGTCGGCTCCCTGGGGGCCTTGCTCGGAGCGGGCCACAAGTCGAGCACCCGGTAGAGCAGGCTGCTGAGATCGATGACCTTGTCCGCAAACTGCTGGATCTTCACCTGGAGCCCGGAAGCTCCCTGCAGCAGGAGGGGATAGTTCTCCTTCATGTGGGAGCCGCAGGAGGCGCACAAGGTGAGAATGTGATCGTACTCGGCCGGCTCCAGGGCGGAGAGGTTGTGCAGGGCCACTTCCCGGGCGGCCTTCTTCTCGCCGAGCATGTGAACCGGAAGGCCGCAGCAGCCCTGGCTCAAAGGCAGCTCCAGCTCTACCCCCTGCTCGCTGAGCAGCTTCACCGCGGCTTCCAGCTGTTCCGGATAGACAAAGTCCTGCAGGCAGCCGGTAAAGAGGGCCACCTTGAGCCGTGGCTGGGGTACACTGGGCTTCAGTTTGGGGAACCGGTCCCGGAACGGCTTGGAGGCCAGGGCCGGCAAGGCTTTGAAGCCGTGCTCCCGAAGCAGAAAGTGCGGCAGGTGGCGTAAAAAGGGCTGGCCTCCGGTAACCGGCTTTTGAAGGACCTTGGCCGTTCGCAGCAGGGAATGGAACAGCCTGCGGTTGGTGAGGACCCGGGCCATGAAGCGGCTCCATAGCGGCCGGCCGCCCTCGTCCTGGATCAAGGACTGCACCTCCTTGATGAGCCGCGGCAGATCGATGCCGGCGATGCATACCTGCCGGCAGGCCTGGCAGTTGAGGCAGTTCTGGACCAGCTGCTTGTCCTTGTCCAGGCCGTGGAAGAAGAAGGTCAAAACCAGGCCGATGGCCCCGATATAGATGTGTCCGTACTTGTGCCCGCCGATAAGGCGATAGATGGGGCAGACATTGGCGCAGGCCCCGCAGCGCACGCAGCGCAAGGCCTCGGAGAATATCGGGTCCTTGGCCAGGCCGCTCCGTCCGTTGTCCAGAAAGACGATGTGCATGACCTTGCGGCTCTCCGGGGCGGATTGGCACTCGTTGGCCCCGGTGATCCAGGTGACGTAGGAGGAGATGGCCTGTCCGGTGGCGTTGCGGGTGAGCCCTTTGAGAGTGCGCAGCGCGTCCTCAAGAGAGGGAATGAGCTTGTCCAGGCCGACCAGAGCCACGTGGACCCGGGGCAGGGTGGTGACCAGCCGAGCGTTGCCCTCGTTGGTCACCAGCCCCAGAGTGCCGGATTCGGCAATGGCGAAGTTGGCCCCGGAGATGCCCATATCCGCAGTGGCGAAGCGCTGCCTCAGCTCGCGCCGGGCCACTTTGACCAGGGACTCGATATCCGTTCCCTGGGTCTGTCCGGTAACGCTGCTGAAAAGCTGGCTGACCTGGTCCCGGGACAGATGGATGGCCGGCATGACCATGTGGGTCGGCCCTTCCTGGCGCAGCTGGATGATCCATTCCCCGAGGTCGGTCTCCACCACCTCGAGCCCTTCCTTCTCCAGGTAGTGGTTCAGCTGTGTTTCCTCGGCGGTCATGGACTTGGACTTGACGATGCGGCCGCAGCTGTTCTCCGCCGCTATCCCGGCAATGATCCGGTTGGCCTCCTTGTCCGTACGGGCCAGGTGCACTTGGACCCCTTTGGCCTCGGCTTGGTCCTTGAACTCGGCAAAAAGCTCCTCCAACCTGGAAACCGCTTCATCCTTGCAGCCTCCGATGGCCTGCACCAGAGCCGGAAGATCGATTTCCGAGAAGGCCTTGGCCCTGCCCTGCCGGTAGGCCACAACGAAGTTGTCCAGGGCCTTGCGCTGGAAGTCCTCCTCCATGGCCTCGGAGAGCTGCTTGCGGTACTCTTTCATGTTCTTGGCCGTCTGCATAACGCCATACCGCCTTTTGTACGCTGTTTACCACGCAGCGCAGCCGAAGGCTGCGCCCGTATGAACTCCACATTCCAACCCCTCACCCGGCACTCAGTTTCATTGGACCATTCGACGGTTGGATACGCGCCATCCCAAGCTCGATTTCTTCTTCAGGTCCGAGCTTCAAGCTGGAAACTGAGTGCCGGGTTCAAACAAGTTGCTGAAAAAATATTAATTTTTTCTTCAATGAAAATATAAATACGTCAGATTTGCCGGAGGCAAAGCTGACTCAGAACTCTCGGATTGAGAACTGCCGTGACCCTAATCCGGAAGCAAGACGATATGCACCTCCAGGGGGCCGTGCACCCCGAGGGTGAGCACCCGCTCAATGTCAGCGGTCCGGCTGGGTCCGGTAATGAAGGCGCTGTAGTTGGCCTGGTCCCGGAACCGCTCTTTCAGCCGGGGGGCCACATCAAGGCTGGTGTCCACAAGGCTGGACTGCTTCAAAAAAGCGATATGGATCTCGCTGATCATGGTGGCCAGGCGGAGGTCCTCCGAGGTGGAGTTCTGCACCAGGGTGCCGGTCTCGGCAATGCCCGCGTCCGCCAGGGTGAGCCCGATGTCGATGCCCCCGAGATGCTCGCGGAGGCCGCGGTCGATAAGGGCGATGTTCTTCTCCCGGCAGCGCTCGGTGAGCTCCTGGAGGAGACCGTCTTGAAGGCCGGGTGCGGCGATGATCTTATCCGCCTCTTTGAGCCGGCAAAGATCCGAGGCTTCCTCGGAGAGCGGCTGCTCGCAGCCGGTGGCCAGAATCTGACAGGCCTCCTTCTCCGCACAGGCCTCCACAGCGTAGTCCAGGGCCTCGGCCTGGCTGCCTACCCGCAGCACCTTGGCCGATGCTGCTGCGGCCTGTTCCATGAAACGCTCAATCCGTTGCTTCTCAGTCATGTCTCTTCTCCGCTCCAGGTACTAGCTAGCCGTTTCAGAAGCTTCGCTTTCCTGCCCCTGCAGGGCTTCGGCGTAGATCTCTACGGCATGCTTGATGCGGATGCTTTGCCCGGACTGGGATAGCTGATCCGCGATCTGCATCATGCAGGCCGGGCATCCAGTGGCTACGGTGTCCGCTCCAGAGGCGACAATCGCCTCCAGCTTGCGCTGTCCGATTTTCCTGGAGATATCGTAGTGCTGCAGATTGAAGCTGCCGCCCATGCCGCAGCACCGTTCCGGCTCCTGCATTTCCCGGAGCTGGTAATGCGGATTGGCCCGAATAAGCCGTCTGGGCTGCTCGATGATATTCAGCGATTTCCGCAGGTGACAGGGGTCGTGGTAGGTGATCGGACTGGGCTCAGATCCGGACCAAGCCGGTTCAGGCTCGGGCAGCGACAGCTTGTCGGCCAGGAGCTCGGTGATGTCCAGAGTTTTGTCCGCCAGCACGAGCGCCTGGTTCCGCAGTGGATTGGGCAGGTGCTCGGCCATGAGAGGCCATATCTTGCGGAGCGTCGAGGTGCAGGTGGCGCAAGGAGTGACCAGATAGTCGAAGGAGGAGCCGGCGTAGAGCTCGGCATTGAGATGGACCAGCTTTTCAAAGCTCTTGCGGTCTCCGGAAGAAAGAGACGGTATGCCGCAGCAGACCTGCTGCCGGGGCATGAACACGCCCACGCCGTGATGCTTCAGGATGTGAAGCACATCGTGGCCGATGCGGGGGAAAATCTTGTCCACAAGGCATCCGGGGTAGAAGGCGACGCGCAGGCCGCTTGATCCGGTCGGCCGATCTATTCCCCCCATCTGCTTGTGCAGCGAAGACCTGGACAGGGGAAGAAAATGCCTGTCCGCTAGGATCGAGGACTGGATCCGGGCGCAGGAGGAGCCGAGCAGCTCGTTGGCCGGCTTGCTGAAGACTCCCTGAAATCTGGAGCCCAGCTGCAGCAGGCTGTCAAAAAGCCGGGGCCTGGAGAGCATGCCCCGGAAAATGGCCTTTTTCAGCGGAGAAAGCCCGAGGTATTCGGTAATGATGGCCCTGGCCTTGAGAAAGATGTCCAGCACCTTGACCCCGCTGGGACAGGCCTGGGCACAGGAGCCGCAGAGCAGGCATTTGTCCAGGCGCTCCTTGACCCCTTCGGGATCGCGCAGGATCTCATGCGCCAGATTCTCCACCAAAGCCAGCTTGCCCCTGGCCACGTCCGTCTCCCGACCGGTCTCGGCGTACAGAGGGCAGGCAGCCTGGCACATGCCGCACTTCATGCAGGATACGAGCTGATCGTCGAGCTCCTGGAGGAGCCGAGCGAGTTCGGTGAGGTCGGACATGTTACACGCTGCCCAGGAGTTTGCCGGGATTGAGGATTCCCTTGGGGTCCAGGGCCTTTTTCAGCCGCTGGGAGTAGAGTATGGTTCCCCGGGTCACCTCGTTGCCCATGTACTTGGATTTGGCCAGGCCGATGCCGTGCTCCCCGGACAGGGTGCCGTCCAGGGACAGGGCCGTCTGAAAGATCTCGTCAATGGCCTGCTCCACCCGGTGGAACTCCTCCCCGTCCCGCTTGTCGGTGAGAATGGTGGGATGGAGGTTGCCGTCCCCGGCATGGCCGAAGGTTCCGATGGTCAGGTCGTACTTGCGGGCGATGTCGTTAATGGCCCGGACCATGGCCGGTATCTTGCTTCGGGGCACCGTGGCGTCCTCCAGGACGGTAGTGGGACGCAATCGGGCCAGGGCGGGCAGCGCATCACGCCTGGCCTGCCAGATGGCGGCCTTCTCCTCCTGCGAGGCCGCGACCTGGACCTCGGCGGCGCCCTGTCCGGAGCAGATGGATTTGATCTTCTCCGCCTCCTCCTCCACCTGAGCCGGATGGCCGTCCACCTCGATGAGGAGCAGGGCCTCGGCCTCGGTGGGCAGCCCGGCCTTGCGGAAGTCCTCCACGGTGCGGATAGTGAAGTTGTCCAGAAACTCCAGGGTGCAGGGCAGGATCTTGTTGGCGATGATGGCTGAGACGGTCTCCGAGGCCCGGTCCACCGAGTCGAAGATGGCCAGCATGGCCTGGCTGGCCTGGGGCGGGGGGATAAGCTTCAGGGTGATCTCGTTGAATACCCCCAGGGTGCCTTCCGAGCCTACCATGAGCGCCGCCAGGTTGAGCCCGGTGGCGCATTTCACGGTTCGCGATCCGGCCTTGATGAGCTCTCCCTGCACGTCAAAGAAGTCGATCCCCATGACGTAGTCCTTGGTCACCCCGTACTTCAGTCCGCGCAGCCCGCCGGCGTTCTCGGCCACGTTGCCGCCCAGGGTGGATACAGTCTGGCTGCCGGGATCCGGCGGATAGAACAGCCCTTGGCGCTGGGCCTCCTTGGCAAAGGCCGCAGTGATTACCCCGGGCTGCACCCTGGCGTACATATCCTCGACATTGAGCTCCAGGATGCGGTTCAACCCGTTGACGAGCAGGACGACGCCGTTCTCCCGGCTGGGGATGGTGCCGCCGCTCAGGTTGGTCCCCGAGCCGCGCACGGTGAGGGGCAGGCCGTTGTCGTGGCACAGCTTCACGCTGCGCCCCAGAGACTCGCTGTCCGTGGGCCGGATGACGAGCTCGGGAACGACGGGGTCGAGGACGGCAGAGTCGTAGGAGTAGGCGTGTCGGTCCGCTTCCTCGGTGAAGACGTTCTCGGCTCCCAGCAGGGAAATGAACTCTTTGGCTAGGGCTTGATCACGCATAGGGTGATCCTCTCCTGGTGATCCCTTGCGGATCACGATTGAAGGCATGAAGGCCGGGATGGAAAATCGAAATCAGGACTCGATCTCTTCCAGCTTGTCCTCGGGTGTATGCACGGTGAGGACGGGAATTTTAGAGGCGTTGATCACCTGCCTCGCCGTGGAGCCGATGAAACCGGAGGGGCTCATGCGCAGGTGCCGATGGGTGCCCATGACGATAAGCTCGGCGCTGATGGCCCTGGCCTGCGTCAAGATGACGTCCGAGGGGTGGCCTTCCAGGACCTGAATGTCAGCCACCAGATTCGTTCCCTCGTTCAGGGTGCAGGTCTCCTGATCGCAAAAGGCCTGCAGCCGAGTGGAGATGCGGTCCATGACGGCCTGCTTCGATTTGTCCTGGATCTCCTTGGACTGCTCCGGAGACAGGTACTGCTCCACGAGATTTCGGGCAAAGGAGCCCAGGGGCTCCAGGATGTGCACCACATGGACCTTGGCCTTGTAGTGCAGGGCCTGGCTCAGGGCGTAGCGGAAGACATGCGGCGCTTCCGGACCGAGGTTGGTGGCGTAGAGGATGGTTTTTATTTCAGGGAGCATGGGTTCTCTCCTAAGTATTGCATCTCATCGAGTTTCCGCGTCTCTGAAAATCGGGCCAGGGGCGATACGGCTCAGGTTCCGAAGGCCAGATGCGGAATCCAGGTAATGATCGGCGGATAGAGCACCATAATGATGACCCCGAGGAGCTGCAGGCCGACAAAGGGAAGGATGCCCCTGTAGATGTGCAGCATGTTGTAGCCCTCGGGAGCGACCCCGATGAAGTAGAACAGGGCGTAGCCGAAAGGCGGCGTCAGAAACGAGGTCTGGAGCACGACGCACTGCAGCATGGCGAACCAGAGGGGATCGAAGCCGAGCTCCACGACGATGGGCATGAACATGGGCACGGTGACGAGCAGGATGGCGGCCCAGTCGATGAACATGCCCATGAGAAAGACGATGAGCAGCATAATGGTCAAGGAGACAAAGGGGGCGAGCCCGCTGCCCACCAGCAACTCGGCCACCACGTCACCGCCGCCGATGCTCATGAAGACCGTGCTGAACATCTTGCCGCCCACGAACAGGAGCATGACCATGCAGGTGGTTTTCAGCGTGTTCGTGGCCGCCTGCTTGAGGACGTTCACCGTGACCGCCTTGTTGGCCAGGGCCAGGAGGAAGGCACCACCAGCTCCCATGCCGGCGGCTTCAGTCGGAGTGGCCACGCCGAAGAGAATGGTTCCCATGACCATGAGAATGAGGAACATGGGCGGCAGAAGGTAGAAGGCGGTGAGCACGAGCTTTCTTCCGGTGGAGTACTGGCTGGCCTCCTCCTTGGAGATGGGCGGACCGAGCTTGGGGTTGATGGTGCAGCGTATCCAGATATAGAGGATATAGAGCCCGGAGAGAACCAGGCCGGGAAAGATCGCGCCGGCGAACAGGTTCCCCACCGAGGTGGCCTGCATTCCGGTAAGCCCGCCGTAGACCACGAGCATAATGGACGGCGGAATGAGAATCCCCAGGGTCCCTGCGGAGCAGATGATGCCGCTGGCCATTTCCTTCTGGTAGCCTTTGTTCAGCAGGGGCGGCGTGGCCAGCAGGCCCATAGCCACCACCGAGGCGCCGATGATCCCTGTGGTGGCGGCGAACACGGTGCAGACAATGACCACAGTCAGTCCCAGACCGCCCTTGATCTGTCCCAGGAGCAGGTACATGACCTCGAAGAGCTTCTCCGCCACCTTGGAGCGGTCCAGGAGCTGGGCCATGAAGATGAACAAGGGGATGGCCACCAGCACGTAGTTGTTCATGATTCCCCAACAGTTGTTGGCGAACATGTCAAACAGAAAGTTGATCTGGAAGCCGTTGTTGATCATTCCGAAGAGCGTGGCCACGGCAGCCAGGGTTACGGCAAGGGGGTGACCCAGGGTGATGAACAGGATGAGGGTCACGAACATGCCGATGGTGAGAACTTCAGGGCTGAGATACATATCGCGTCACCTTTTTCCGAGTTTGAGGCTCAAACGGTTCCTGCGGCGCAGCTGGCGATCTGAAGGCTAGGCATTGTTGTTGGAGCGAAGGCCCTGAACGTCCTTGAGGATGCTGGACAGGCCCTGAATGAAGAGCATGATAAATCCAAGCGCCATTAAGGACTTAAAGGGGTAGATGGGCGGAGCCCAGCTGGTCCAGCTGTGCTCCAGGTTCAGTATGGAGGCCCAGGCGAACTTGATGCTGCCGATAGCCAGCAGCAAGAAAGTTGGAATGAAGAACACCAGGGTGGTGAAAAAGCTCACCAGGTGCTGCTTCTTCTTGGAAAGCATGGTCAGGAAGACGTCCACCTTGACGTGTCCGTTGTACAGCAAGGTGTAGCCCAGCCCCAGCATATAGTGCAGCCCGTAGATGAAGGTGGTGGCCTCAAAGCCCCAGGAGGTGGGCCTGCCGAAGCCATAGCGCATCATGACCTCGTAGAGCACCACGAGCACCATAGGAAAGATGAGCAGGGCCACCAGGAAGCCGAACCAGTCCTGCACTGTGTCGATGGACTTGATGGTTTTGTTGATCATGCCGGCAGTTCTCCTTAAGAAGGTGCAAAAATTCGTCAGGGAAGCGGAGTCGCTTCCCTGACGAAGTGTCTCGGCCGCCGGGCGGCCGGTTCTCACTTTACGCTGCTATGAAGCTGCTATGGATTAGTCGTTATTCATAGAGCCACATCTTGCCCTCGATGTAGTCCTCGTAGGGCAGAGGCTCAACGCCGCTGCGCAGGCGCCGCCACTTGGCGAACTCATCCTTGAACTCTTCCTGGGAATCCAGGGCCCTCTTGGCGAAGTCGTGCTTCTCCTTGACCTCGTCCAGGTACTCCTTGGTGGTCTTGCGGAACTGGATGAGGGTCTCCTTGTCCATCTTGATGAACTCGACGCTCTTCTCCAGCTCGTTGATCGCTTTGGCGTTCAGGTTCTCGCTCCAGGCCTCGGACCACATCTGGGTTTCCTTGGCGCAGATCTTGACGATTTCCTGCAGATCCCGGGGCAGCTTGTCCCAGGCGTCCTTGTTGATGAACAGGCCGCACTGGCAGGAGGGCTGATGCACGCCCGGCTCGATCACGTAGTCCGTGATCTGGTCGAAGCCCATGGGATAGGTGATGGCCGGGGAGGAGAACTCGGCCGCGTCGATCACGCCGCGCTCCAGTGCGAGGTAGATCTCGCCGCCGGGCAGCGGGCTCACAGAGGCTCCCAGCCGGGTCAGAATGTCCATGTACCAGCCCGGGGTCCGCACGCGCAGGCCCTTGAAGTCCTCCATCTTGGTGGCCCGCTTGTTGGAGAACAGCCCGAGCTCCTGGCCGACATTGCCGCAGGGAAAGGCCTTCATGTCGTAGCGGCCGTAGAGCTCGTCCATCATTTCCGCGCCGCCGCGCTCATAGAGCCAGATGTTGTAGCCTTCCTTGTCCAGGCCGAAAGGCACGGAGGCGAAGGCGTTGAAGGCCTCGTTCTTGCCCTTCCAGTAGCCCGGCCAGTCATGGCCCACTTCTGCTGAGCCCTTGCTCACCGCATCAAAGGACTGCATGGCCGGTACGAGCTCGCCGGCGGAAAAGGGCTTGATGTTCAGGCGGCCGGCAGAGGCCAGGCGCACCGAGTCGCAGAAGTGCTGAGCCACGTCGTAGAACAGCAGCCCTTTGGACCAGGGCATGACCATCTTCCAGCGAAAGGTCTTGCTTGAGGTTTCATAGTCGACCCTTTTGGCTTCCGCGTGCCGTTTGTCCATTCCGAACTTCTCCCGCTTGGCAGCCATGGAGTTGGCCGCAAACAGGGTGGCCACAAACGCAAAGGCCAAGAGTACGGTTAACACCTTACGCATGATCAAACCTCCTTGGTTTGGATGTTAAAGGGCTATAAGGCCCGTTATCGGCAAATAGGCAGAAGCTCGGGGCGCAGAGTCGAGAAATCCGGCTGAGCTCGCCAGGCGTAATTTGTGGAGCAAAAAAAATGATTTTTTTGCGTAAGGATTGTTTGCAGGCGCATCTTGTGGGCGATGTAAAGCTTGTCCGACATGTTGGGGTTGAGCTGCAAAACATTGTTTCGATTCTCGAATGGCGATCACGGAGACGAGTTCCTTGTTGCAGGAAAAGATTTTACAAAATTGGTATGACCATTGTATAAACGAAGGGATTTTTTGTTGTCAAGACGAAGCGGGAAAAAAATCGCAAAAAAGCTCGTAACATACTTCGTTTGGTGCATTTTCCTGAAAAAATCTTTGCTTTTATCGCCGGCCTGGTATAGAGTGGTGTCCAATATTTCGCCTGCAGAAGTAAATGGCTTTACCAATTGCGACCCCTGCAGCCGGGCTGCGCGGTATTGGAGATTGACCTATGCCAGTATCTCTGAAGCCTATAAAACCGAAGAGTATAACCGATCAGGTTTTTGAGCAACTACGGGATTCGATCTTTCGCGGCGTGCTCAAGCCCGGGGAGCAGCTGCCGCCGGAACGGGAGCTGGCCAAGGGCTTCGGGGTGAGCCGCCCTTCGGTGAAAAGCGCCATGAATAAGCTGGTCTCCATGGGCCTCGTGGAGCAGCGGCAGGGGCAGGGTACGTTCGTCAAGTCCCATCGCTCCATGTACATGGACAACCCCTTGCGGGAAGTGATGGAAGGTGAAGACGTCAAGCTTTTTGACCTCCTGGAGGTGCGCATGGGTCTGGAGGTAAATGCGGTGGGGCTGGCGGCGGAACGGGCCACCCCCGAGGATATCCAGGCCCTGGAAACCTGCGTGCAGGATATGCTTTCCCGGGTGGAAGAGGGCTTGGTGGGCTCCGACGAGGACGTCTCCTTTCATATGGCCATTGCCTACACCACCAAGAATCCGGCCCAGATCTACCTGATGAAAAGCTTCTATGACCTCATGTTTCACGGCATCCGGGAAAGCCGGTTCTATCTCCAGGAAAAGGGCAACTTGCAGAAGATGGGGCAGCAGCATTGGGAGGTCCTGGAGCACATCAAGCGCCACGACGCGCCTGCGGCCCAGGAAGCCATGAAAGAGCACATCCAGTTCGTTATGGACTTTTGCAGAAACTACAACCTGTAGAAAGCTGCCTGCGGCGGCTTTCTTCTTGCGGCTCGACAGTCAAGGGTTTTCGAATAACATATTGTTTTTAATGCTGATATTGATGAGCTGGTTTGACTGTGAATGCTTTTGGCTTATCTCT
>CAZQPF010000054.1:0-23356 GCA_964595165.1 uncultured Desulfohalobiaceae bacterium | reverse complement strand
TCCTGAAATTGCAGATGTATCTGGGCAGCAAGGCCGTAAAGTAGGAAACTTGAGTATGTGGGATATGTCATGCAGCAGGTGGCTGAACTGTGGCACATAGACCCGGAAGTCCTCGGAGGGAAGCCTGAACAGCTCGGAAAACTCCAGGCCGTCTTACATCAGTGAAGTAATACAGCCCCTGGGGCAAAGAGCCCAAAAAAGTGATCATGCGGAGCGGTTAGACGAGATACTCGATGAACAGCATGGCCAGGCCGAGAAAGGCGAAAAAGCCCATCACGTCGGTTACCGTGGTGAGAATGATGCTCGAGCACTGCGCAGGATCGAGCCCCAGCCGCTTCATCAAAATGGGGACCGAGGCGCCGGAGAGGCCGGCGATGAAGAGATTGATGAACATGCCCAGCCCGATGACCAGCCCAAGGTAGGGGTTGCCGTTCCACAGCCAGGCCACGAGCGCGGTGACAGCGCCGGTTGCCAGGCCGTTGATGGCCCCCAAGCGCCCTTCCTTCCTGATCACCGCTAGGATCCTGCCGCGCGGGATCTCCCGCATAACGAGCCCCCGCATGACAACGGCCATGGATTGCGCCCCGGCATTGCCCCCCTGTCCGGCCACCACTGGAAGGAACACCGCGAGAACGGTGACCTTGGCGATGATGGTCTCAAAGGCGGCCACCACAGCAGCGGCCAGAAAGGCGGTGGCCAGATTGACGTGGAGCCAGGGCAGCCGTTTCCGCAAGGAGAAGGCGAAGCTCGAGCTCACGCGCTCATCTCCGCTCACCCCGAACATAAGCTGGAGGTCCTCCGTGATCTCCTCTTGAACGCCCTGGATGAGCTGCTCAGCCTTGATGATGCCCAGGATCCTTCCCTCGCTGTCCACGATCGGCGCGGCGAAGTAGCGCCGCTTGGCGAGCTCGTTGGCAGCTTCCTCCCGATCGGTGAAGCCTTGGAGGGTAAAGACGTCCCGGCGCATGACGGACTCCAGGGAGGCCTCCAGATCGGAGAGCATGAGATCGCGCATGTTGAGCACCCCCACAAGCCGATTCGCATCGTCGATCACATAGGCATAGGAAAAGGCTCCCCGCTTCTTCGCCAGGGAGCGGATCTTCTCCACGGCCTCCTGACAGGTGACGTCCTTGTGGAAGGAGAGGAACTGCGTGGTCATGATCCGCCCCACGCTGTCCTCAGGATAGGTCAGGAGCTCGCTGATCTCCTTTCTGAGCTTGGCCGGGATCCGCTCCAGAAGCTGCTTCTGCACCTCGGCCGGGAGATGCATGAAGATGGTGGCGGCGAGCTGCGGTTCGAGACCGGAGATGATGGCTTCGGACAATCCGGGATCCGCATCCCGAAGCAGCTCTGCGGCGTAGCTTACCTGAAGGTGCCGCACAGCACGCACCGCGAGGCTGGCCGGCAGCGCCTTGAGCACGGAAACGGCTTCCTCCTCGCTCATCCGCTCCAGGCTGTGCGCCGCGCCCTGAATATCCTGCTCAAAGTATTTCCGAACCAAAGGAAGCAGCGAGCCTGGCTCCGGCATGGCGATCACTCCTCTTTTCTACCTGGAAGCTCGGATAGTGGTTTGTTCTTTTTGATAGCTCTGCAATCGAACCGTGTGAGCCCATTGCATGATGTATGCTGTCATAAAAAATATGCTTTCGCAAACAGCAAAGGACGGCCTTCCTGTATCAATCACCAAGCCTCCTTTGCAGCATGCCGAGATACTTTGCGTCGTATATATTCCAGAAAAGAATGTATCTCCTTTGCGCACGATTTGACGACGCGTACAGAAATGAGATAAATTATAAAAGTATTTTGCAGCTCGATCTCCAAGAGCGAATCAATGCTTGCTCGACCGCTCCAATGCCCCATCTGACGCCCCAAAGAGCCTTTCGTCTTTCAACGCAAACATCAAATACGTTCAGGACCGCAGCTGCCGGTTGGCAATCCCTTTCTCCTTTCTTACCGGTTAGCCCTGGTCCCGAACAACCTGAAGGAGGATACTGTCCATGTATACCTTCGATCCTATCGGACGGAGCATTGCAAGCCTTGCTCTCTTAGCGGAGGCTGGCGAGTACCTCGTCGACTCCTGGCAACGGAGCCTCCTTTTCTTCGATGCCATGCGCCAACGAGGGAACAACTACCTGGAGCACCTCCGCAACGGGCAGCCCCCGGTGCTGACCTTTCCGTATACGATTGTCCTGGACGGCCGAGACCTGGAGCGCCCGGTAAACTACTCCCTGGTCCGCATCCTTGGGCAGCGAGAGGAGCGAGAGGCCGGATTGCATCAGGAGGAAGATCATACCGTGCCGAGGCATGAACCGGAAAAAAACCGCGCCGAGGAAGATCCCGCCAAGCGGCCCATAATCATCATCGACCCCAGGGCCGGGCACGGGCCGGGCATTGGAGGGTCCAAGCAGGACTCCCAGGTGGGAAACGCCTTGAGTGAAGGCCACCCGGTGTACTTCGTCATCTTTTATACCGAGCCCATGGCGGGCCAGACCTTATTCGATGTGCACAACGCCATCGGCGCCTTTATTGAGGAGGTCAACGCGCGACACCCTCAGGCCGAGGAGCCCATGGTGATCGGGAACTGCCAGGCCGGCTGGGCCTCGGCCTTGATCGGGGCCGAACGCCCCGAGATCACCGGCCCCTTGGTGCTCAACGGAGCTCCCCTGTCCTTCTGGTCCAGCATCGACGGCAAGAACCCCTTGAGCTACCGGGCTGGTCTGTCCGGCGGAGCCTGGATAGCCTCGCTGCTCAGCGATCTGGGCAACGGCCGGTTCGACGGCGCCCACCTGGTGTCCAACTTCGAGGCCCTCAACCCGGCCAACACCTGGTGGAGCAAGCAGTACAACCTGTATGCCAAGATCGATACTGAGGTGGAGCGGTTTCTCACCTTTGAGCTGTGGTGGGGAGGCTTCTATCTCATGACCGATGCCGAGATCCATTTCATTGTGGATAGCCTGTTCGTGGGCAACAAGCTGGAAAACGGCACCCTGGAGCTGATCCCGGGACGCCGGATCAACCTGCGGAATATCGATGAGCCGATCCTCGTCTTCAGCTCCCAAGGGGACAACATCACCCCGCCGCACCAGGCCATGAGCTGGATCAAGGAGGTCTACGGCTCTGTCGAGGAGCTCATCCGGCAGAGGAAAGTCCTGGTGTACATGGTCCACGAGCGGATCGGACACCTGGGCATCTTCGTTTCCAAAAGCGTGGCCCAGAAGGAGCACCAGCAGATCCTGGAGCATGTGGACCTCGTTCAGTACCTTCCGCCGGGCCTCTACGAGATGGTCATCGATGAAAGCGAGGAGATCATGGGGCTGACCGATTACAAGGTCCGCTTCGAAGAAAGGAGGCTCGATGATTTGTACAGCACCGAGCAGTACGTGCACACACCCAGGTCCTTTCAGGCCGTGGCAGCTGTTTCCCGGATGAATGACCACATCTACCGCTCGATTTTCAGGCCGTGGGTACGCCTATGGGGCAGCGAGGCCTCGGCCGAGATGATGCGGCAGCTCCACCCCCTCCGTCTGCAACGATACTTCCTTTCCGATCTCAACCCGCTTCTGGCTCCGGTGAAGGCCGTTTCGCCATACCTCAGAACGAACAGGCTCCCCTGCTCCGAATCGAACAGGTTCCATCTCATAGAGAAGGAAATGGCCAAGATGATCGAGAGCACTCTGGACCTGTATCGCGAGATTCGGGATCGCACCCAGGAATTCCTATTCAAGTCGATCTACGAGAACCCCGTCATCCAGGACTCCTTTCTCGGGTCCCAGGACTCGACGCCCTCCGCTGCAGAGGAAGGCGAACCGCACGAGTCCATAGGAAGCCGCCTCCATGATCTGGATTGGCTGGCTCGAATGGACCAGGGAGGGTACGTGGAGGCCGCCGTCCGCTGCCTGGTGGCGGTCATGAACGCCGACGACCTCATCAGCACCGAGGAGCTGGAGCTCCTCAAGGAGATTATTGAAAAACACGAGCGGTTCCGCGATGTGGATACCGACGAGCTGCGCGACATCATTCAGGATCAGGCCTACCTGCTTCGCCTGGACGAAGCCCGCGCCTTGCACGCCCTTGAGTCGATGCTCCCCAGCCGGAAGGACCGGGAAGAGATTGTCGCTGTGGCTCAAGAGCTGGCCGAGTCGGATGAGAAGCTCGCTCGTGAGGAAAAGGAGCTCGTGTACAAGATCAAGCAGATCCTCAACCTTTGAGAGAGGGCATCATGTGAGCCCGAGCACAGTCCACAGCCTTCTTCCAGAGGAACAAGGACGAGGAGTTCAAGAAGCGGGCCGAGACCCTGGCTTCGATTGTTCAGATCGTTCTGAGCATCGTTATCCTGAGCGTAGGAGCCATGATCATCCTCGGGGAAATAGGGATCCAGATCGGCCCCATTCTCGCCACCGCCGGCATCTTTGGCCTGGCCATCGGCTTCGGGGTCCAGAACCTGGTCCAGGACGTCATCAGCGGGTTCTTCCTGCTCCTGGAGGACCAGGTCAGGGTAGGTGACGTTGTACAGATAGCCGGCAAAGGCGGCTTGGTAGAGAAGGTCGGCCTTCGGATGATCATTCTCAGAGATCTTTCCGGTAACGCTCACTACGTTCGAAACGGCAAGGTGGACATCGTCACCAACATGACCAAGGAGTACTCCCGCTACGTATTCGACATCGGCGTGGCCTATCGCGAGGATGTGGACGAGGTCATGGAGGTTATCAAGCATGTGGATGAGGAGCTGCGGAGCGATCCCCAGTTCAGGGATCTCATTTTGGAGCCCATCGAGATTCTCGGAGTGGACGCGTTCGCCGACTCAGCGGTCGCTGTGCGGGCTCGGACGAAAACCAAACCCATCCAGCAATGGACTGTGGGACGGGAGTTCAACCGGAGGCTCAAGAAGAGGTTCGACGAGCTGGGCATCGAGATTCCCTTCCCGCACCAAACGGTCTAATTCGGCGAGGACAAGCAAGGAAGGGCCTGCCCCGCCCGGGTTAGCTTGGAGAACACAGCGGAGCTCTCAAGCGAAACCTGAGGGCTCACTCAGTTTTTGTCAAAAAAGATTATTTGAAAGCTAACTGCAATACTTTCTGGAGGTGAAGGGGGGGGTTCACCTTTCCCCAAGGAATACCCGCCCTGTTTACTTGGTGCCTTACAGGTGATCAGTTATGATGAACCTTGTAGTTGCGGGTCCGATCAGAAAGGGGACCCTGCTGTTGTTTCTTTAGCTCAAAGAGGTCAACGCCAGTTTCGCTTCCGGATGCATAGAAAGCAATGCCGGCTAGCTGTCTCCTCGTGGCCTACTTTTGGCTTGCGATGAGCTGCCTTCTCTTTCGCATCTGCCTTGAAAGCGACTTGTCAGACATGCGTAAGCAACTGAGGCCGGCAAGCGCCATCTGGGAGGAAATGTTTTTCTGAAGGGAGCAGGGCATGGCTGAAGAGCATCAAACCGGCAGTCACCAAGGACACCAAGCATCCCAAGGGCATGGAAATCATGGCAAACAGGAGATGCATCAGGATCAGCAGGGAATGAAGCACAGGGATCACAAGGGTCATGGAGGTCATGGCGGCGGCGATCATCACGCCCACATGGTGGCCGACTTCCGCAAGCGCTTCTGGATTTCAATAGCGGCTACCATCCCTATCCTCATCCTGTCCCCCATGATTCAGGCTTTTTTGGGCTTTGAGCAGGCCATAGCATTTCCGGGGGATGCCTATATTCTGTGGATCCTGTCCTCCTTTGTCTTTTTCTACGGGGGCTGGCCGTTTCTCAAAGGCATCTACGACGAGCTGCAGAAAAAGCACCCCGGGATGATGACCCTGATCGCCGTGGCCATCACCACTGCCTATGCCTACAGCAGCGTGGTCGTCTTCGGCCTTTCCGGAAAGGTCTTCTTCTGGGAGCTGGCCACGCTCATCGACATCATGCTCCTGGGGCACTGGATCGAGATGAAGTCGGTCATGGGCGCTTCCCGGGCCCTGGAGGAGCTGGCCAAGCTCATGCCTTCAGATGCGCACAAGGTCCTGGAGGATGGCAGCACCCGGGACATATCCATTGAACAGCTCGAAGCCGGGGACAGGGTCCTGATCAAGCCGGGGGAGAAGGTGCCGGTGGACGGCGAGGTGGTTGAAGGCGACAGCGCAGTGAACGAGGCCATGCTGACCGGCGAATCGAAACCGGTTGCCAAGAAGGTTGGCTCCAAGGTTATCGGAGGCTCCATCAACGGGGAAGGCTCCTTGACAACGGAGGTCCAGAAGACAGGGAAGGACTCCTTCCTGTCCCAGATGATCGAGCTGGTGGAGCAGGCCCAGCAAAGCAAGTCCAGAAGCCAGGACCTGGCTAATCGGGCCGCTCTGTGGCTGACGATCATTGCTCTGACCTGCGGAGCGGTCACGCTCGTCATCTGGCTCGGGATCTTGAATACGGACTTTGCCTTCTCTCTGGAGCGAACGGTTACTGTGATGGTCATCACCTGCCCCCATGCCCTCGGGTTGGCCGTGCCGCTCGTGGTGGCCGTATCCACGGCCCTGTCCGCCAAGAACGGCCTCCTCATCCGGGACCGGGCCTCGTTTGAAAGGGGGCGGAACATTCAGGCGATCGTCTTTGACAAGACAGGCACCCTGACCAAGGGCGAGTTCGGCGTGACAGATACCGTAGCACTTGCCGAAGGCGCAGAGGAGCAGGAGATCCTGAGATACGCTTCGGCCATAGAGACGAGCTCCGAGCACCCTATAGCCAAAGGAATAGCAGCTGCTGTGGAAAACCCGCCGAAGGTGGAAAGCTTCAAGTCCCTACCCGGCAAAGGCGCCCAAGGCAGTGTGGAGGGCAAGGAGATCAAGGTCGTCAGCCCCGGCTATCTCAAGGAGAACAACCTTTCCATTCAGGATGAGCGGATCGATACCTTCAACTCACAAGGCAAAACCGTGGTCTTTGTCCTCGTGGATGGTAGCCTCCAAGGCGCCATAGCCCTGGCGGATATCATTCGGGACGAGTCCAAGCAGGCCATCTCCAAGCTCAAGGGGATGGGGATCAGATGCATGATGCTCACCGGAGACAACAATCTGGTGGCCAAATGGGTCGCCCGGGAAATCGGCCTCGACGAGTATTTTGCCGAGGTGCTGCCCCGGGATAAGGCCGAAAAAATCAAGGAGATCCAGTCCAGGGGGCTGATCGTGGCCATGACCGGCGATGGAGTCAATGACGCTCCTGCCCTGGCTCAGGCCGATGTGGGCATTGCCATCGGGGCGGGAACAGACGTGGCGGTTCAGACGGCGGACATCATCCTCGTTCACAGCAACCCCTTGGATGCCGCCGCCATTCTCAAGCTTTCCCGAGCAACCTATCGCAAGATGATCCAGAACCTGGCCTGGGCTACCGGCTACAACGCCTTTGCCATCCCCCTGGCCGCCGGGGCTCTGTACTCCTACGGCGTGCTCCTGTCGCCAGCAGCGGGAGCCATCCTCATGTCCCTGAGCACAGTCATCGTGGCCATCAACGCCAGGTTCTTAAAGGTAGAAAAATAATAGGTTCACGAGGTCGGTTCGTTTCGCCGGAACATGAAATCCGAGGCAATCCGTTTTGCAGCTCGAGGATGCCTTCTTTACAGCTCGACAATCAAAACTTTTTGAGTAACATATTGCTTTGATTGCTGATATTGACGAGTTGATTTGACTGTGAATGCTTTTGATCTATCTCTTTCTTTCTCGACAGTCAAAAGTTCTTCGATAACTAATTGTTTTTAGTAACAATACTCAAGATTCAATCTGGATGTCGTAAATCCTTCTTAACTCTTTGATTTTATTCTTCAAACGTGAACCGTGGACCTGGAACTTTGAACCCTCAAGTTTCTTTGTCTTAACTCAGAAATTTCCTTTTTCGCTATGCGCCATGCGCTCTGCGATTTGTATTTCTTGCCATCAGCTGTGAGCTGTCAGCTGAGCTTCTTCCAGCTGTGAACCGTGAGCTCTAAAGTGTGAATGATCGTAGTGATTAAAGAAGGATTGATTGACTGTGCCGGTTGATCTGATGCTTTCCGTTTTGAGCACTGGAATTATTTTGGCGGCTATGGCGGCTTCTGCCATCCATGTGGTCATGTATAAGCGGGACATCCGGGCGGCTATTGGCTGGGTCGGGCTGATAGGCTTTGTGCCTGTTCTTGGCATAGTCTTGTACTGGACGTTCGGCATCAACCGCATTCAACGCAAAGCCAAGAACCTTTTTTCCGGGATGCAGCCGGTTCCACTTCCTTTCGATCAGCAAGTTCTCTATCCCAATACGCTGAAGAGGGAGATCGGGTCTGAAGCGGATCAGCTTCCCCACCTGGCCCGCCTTACCGAAAGGGTGACGGACAACCCCCTCATGGCCGGCAATCACTTCGACACTTTAATCAACGGGGATGAGGCCTATCCAGCCATGCTCCAGGCCATTGAACAGGCCGAGCATTCGATAACGCTGACCACCTACATTTTCGACAATGATTACTGGGGGCAACGCTTCAGAAAGGCCTTGGCGAATGGCGTGCGTCGCGGGGTAGAGGTACGGGTGCTCATTGACGATATCGGAGCGCGCTATGCTTTTCCCTCGATCGTCCGCGGGCTGCGGCGCGAGGGCGTGGCAGTGGCCCGCTTCATGCGCTCCATCAAGCCTTGGCGCTTTCGCTATTACAACCTGAGAAATCACCGCAAGATCCTGGTTGTGGATGGCAGAAACGGCTTCACAGGAGGCATGAACATCCGCAGCGGCAATGTCCTGCGGGATAATCCGAAACATCCGGTCCAGGATATACACTTTTCTGTCCAAGGCCCTGTAGTTGCCGAGCTGCAGAAGGCTTTTGCCGAAGACTGGAAGTTTACAACCGGGGAGGAGCTGACCGGCGAGCTCTGGTTTCCGGAGCTCCCGGTAAAGGGAAAGGCCGTAGCCAGAGGTATTTCCGACGGCCCGGATGAGGATTACGACAAGCTGCGTCTTGTCATTCTGGGTGCGCTCAGTTGCGCAAAGCATTCCGTCCGGATCGCATCCCCCTACTTCCTGCCGGACCAGGAGCTTGCCCTAGCCCTGCGGGTGGCCGCCTTGAAAGGCATTGAGGTGGAGATTTTCCAGCCCGCAGTCAATAACCTGAGAATGGTAAAATGGGCGGCCACTGCCTACTACGAGGAGCTTTTGGGGGGCGGCTGCACCATTTGGCTCACGCCGCCTCCCTTTGATCACACCAAGCTGATGCTGGTCGATGATATGTGGGTGCTTCTGGGCTCGGCGAACTGGGATCCCCGCAGCCTGCAGCTCAACTTCGAGTTCAACGTGGAGGTCTACGACAGCTCCCTGGCCGAAAGGGTCAACAGCATCCTGGCCGCCAAAAGACAGCAGGCGCAAAGGCTCAGCCTGGATGCGCTGCAATCACGCAGTATGCCGGTGAGGTTTCGGGACAACCTCTTCCGGCTCGCCTCTCCCTATCTGTAATCCCCTTCTTAGTCGGCCCTTCCCAGGGAAGCCGCGGCTCGTCAAGGTGGGTGCCCTTCACGACTTCTCCTCTCCAGAATCAGGATCTGAGATACCCTTTTGGAGCATGCGCAGGTTGGCCGGAGGAGCCGTTCCGTCCTTGTCCTGGCCGAAGTAGAGCGTGGTATGGGGAAAGGGGATCTCGATGCCGGCCGCGTCGAAGTGCATCTTGACGAGCCGGTTGAAGGCCCGGCCGATAGCCCATTGCGAGCCGGGCCTCGTCTTGATGCGCACCCGGATGTTCACCGAGCTGTCGCCCAATGCAGTCACGCTAGAGACATCCATGGGCTCCAGGATCTCGCACTTGTACTCCTCGCTCGCGGCCAGCTCGTCAAAGGCGGCCCGCAGATGGGAGATCGCATCGTCGATATTTTCGCGGTAGGCGATGCCGTAGACGCCGACGTGGTAGGCGAAGTCCCGCATGAAGTTGGACACGGTGTCCACAGAGCAAAAGGGCACGATGTGGTCCATTTGAAATTACAGGTCGTTTTTTTCAAACCAGAAGAAAAGCCCCAGGGATAGAAGAATGAAGATGGGGATAACGATCCAGTGGTTGATCCCCAGGATCTGCGGCAGCGTGATTTTGCCCAAATTCCCCCAGGTGAGAACGCTCCCCTTGAGAAAAGGGTAGGCCTCAGCATAAAGAGCAGCGCCAAGCAGCATGCCCAGAATGCCCCAGGCGGCATCCCAGCGCCCTTCCCCCAGCGCCCCGGCGGACGTTCCGGGACAATACCCCAAGAGCCCCCAGCCGAGGCCAAAGGCAAGCCCTCCCAAGATGTTGGATCCAAGAACGGTAGCCTTCACATCAAGGCTCACCCAGCCCTGGTCAAACAGGAAGTAGATCCCCACCATGCCCACCAGGACTGTGGAGAGCATGAACTTGACAATGGTCATGTCTAGCAGGCGCAAGGCTCCGATCTGTCTGTCATAACGGATAACCTCAGCCTTCTGCATAAAGAAGCCAAAGAGAAGCCCGGTAAGAAGTCCGTATATGAGCTGCATAGGTTACCTCCGCTGATAAATGAGATTGGCTGCGATAAGTCCGCCGATAAAGAAGCAGACCAAGGCGATCAAGCCGCTTACCGCCAGCTGCAGCGACCCGCTGAGCCCGTGCCCACTCGGTCAGCCTCCCGCCAGGCGGGCTCCGAACATGGCAATGACTCCGCCGAGGAAAGCCACCGGTGCCCGTTTGAAAACGGAAGGTCCGAATCGGAGCCGCCACATATCCGGGGTGGATTGCCAGCGGAAGGTGCGGGAACGAAGAGAGCTGAAGAGCGCCCCAAGAAAAATCCCAGCAACAAACATCCATTGCCAATCGATCTTGGGAACGTCTTTAAGGAAGTACTCCATCTGCTTTACCCGCTCGGCATCGAACATTTGCTCGATCATCCCGGCCGAACGTACGAAGGATGTCGAGGCCCCGAAGTACTTTCCGGCTACCCATACAGAAGCAACGAGCAGCAAACCGCTCAAAGCTCCAGCCAGATAGGGATTCCACGGTTTGGATCCATGTTCCTTTCGAGCCATAAAACCTCCTGTTTAGAAAGACCCGAACACTGAGCCACTGGCAACTACGAAGGCCAGAGCTACAAGCGGCCCTGCCACCGCGACCATGAAAATATCGAGGTAGGACTCCCGGTGCGAGAGCTTGCAAATGGTGAGCAGGGTGATCACAGCTCCGTTCTGAGGCAGGGCATCCAGGCCTCCGGTGGCGATGGAGGTCACCCGGTGCAGCAGCTCCGGACTGATCCCGGCGGCCTGCCCCATTTCCAGGTATGTCGATCCCAAGGTTTGCAGGGCGATGCTCATGCCTCCTGAGGCAGAGCCGGTGATTCCGGCCAGAATGTTCACTGCAACGGAAAGGGAGATAAGGGGATTTCCAGGTGCAATGCCCAGGACCGACTCCCGTAGCAGGGCAAAAGCGGGCAAAGCGGCGATGACGGCTCCGGAATCGTCCATGAGCTTTCCGAACAGGGCTCCAAGGAGAAAGAGGGGAAGTAGAGCACTGCGAAGGAGCCAAGCGCTGGCATGAAAATTTGGGTATAGCTGGCCAGGACCGGGGTGCCGGGATTGAACAGCACTGCCACCAGGGCCATGAGCGGGGCTACAATGAGAATGCTCAAGCCTCTGTAAGCGAGATAGATGAGCAGCAGGAGAGAAACGAAAATGCCGCTGATGCCGATCATGTCCGTTTATCCTGAATAGCTTCAAGAAGATTTGCGCTCTTCATACTCCACTGGCGACCAGGTGGCGAGATCGATCGTGGATCTCTTACCCAGGTGCTGGAAGTTCTCCTGCAGCCAACTCCGGGTCCTTTCTTTCCCGATATCCCGCAACCGCGTCAAAAAGCTCCAGCTGGTGTCCAGCTTGCTCAGGAGCCCCAAATGGGCCATTTCGTCCTCGGCTGCAATGAGGTGGAAATAGGCCCGCTGTACCCTGGGGTCCTGCACGATTCCCCTTGTCGATCAACCGGGTGACATCGGCGTAGGAGCGTATCTCGCGCATCAGGCTGGCGTTGAAGGTGATCTCGTTCTTCCGGTCCGCAATGGAGTGCGCCGTGACGGGGATCTGCTCGCGATGGGTGGGGTTGATCTGGACGACGAGGGTGTCCGAGGTATGGCACTGCCTCACCAGCGGCTCCAGGACAGGATTGCCCATAAATCCACTAATCCCTTCGATCCGGATTCGGCCGTCGTCGAGGAGGCCTTCCAGAACCCCCCAGGTAAAGGCGCCGTGGGCCCCGCCTCCCTGCAGGGCCAGGGTTACCTGCTTCATGTCCTTTGCAGCCATGCTTACTCCTTACAGCGATTAATCATTATGCACATGGATTTGCATGCACATAGTCGCGATTTTGTCAAAATTGCTGAAGTATTGAAACGGACGGAGGCAGGATATTGCCATTTCAATCGGAATTGCTTCGGCAGACAAGCCAATACACGATACCAAGAGACAAGACGACAAACCCTGTAGCATAGACGTAATGCGGCTGAAGCTCCTTGAAGTCGAACACGATGACTTTTCTGGCTATAGCCATAAGTGCCGTTGCCAGCACAAGCTTTACATGGATAATATCTTCTTGAAGATATAATACAACGTTAATGAATATTTCAATAGCTATCAAAACAGCGATCACTGCCCCGAATGTAACAAGGATGTCATTCATTTTAAGTAGGAAATAAGGGGGTTCAAGGAGGCGTTTATAGATAACCCAGCAAATATCCGCCACCCCCCAGAGGATGACCAGGACCATGATCACAGCCAGCGCCTTAACAGCATACCGGATTACGGTATAAAGGAATTTGACGAGCGGGTCCTCTGAGTTTTGAAGACTGAAGCGGATAAATTCCTGTGGCGACATATTGGATTATCCTTGAGGTCTAGAATGATACGCTGCACAAGCTGGCATCGCCTCTCCTTGAGATGCTCTCGAGGCTGGAAAGTAGCAAAGTTTTGGGTCTTTTTCCAGTGAGGTTTACCAAGATATCGCCTGGGACCTCGAAATATTATGCTCTCATGCCAGGTTCAAATGTGTGGACATTTCTGATAGGCGGGAGGTTGAAAAATATGCTCGGTAGACTCCTTCGGGGAATCGTCAGTTCACGATTCACAGTTAAGACAAAAAATCAAAATGGCGCAGAATGCGCCTTTGACTTTGCCGAGAGCGCACAATTCGTCATCTCCATTTTGCTGCTCGGCTTCGGCAAGCAGTAGCTCCCTTTTCCAGCCTCCTCAAGAAAGCCATCATAATGGCCGCAGCAGGGCCATAAAATCCGTGCTTCCCTTTCCGAGCATTCCCCCCAAGATTGCTTGCCTCCTGCTGCGAACAGCTGGCATGAACGTTGCTGCCGAATAGGAAACAATCCCTTGGAGTGACGTTATGAGTGAGAACAGTTTTGCTGATGTAGCCATTGTGTCCTGCGGCACTCTCAGTTTGGAGCTCAACCATCTTCAGCAGGAGGGTTTTTTGGATGCCGAAAATATTCTCTATACCACCCCGGGGCTGCACGAGGACCCCAAAGACCTGGAACGGCAGCTGAGGCAAAAAATCGAGCAGGCCAAGGACAAGGCGGGCAAGGTGCTGGTCGTTTATGGAGGTAAGTTCTGCTACATCAATATGCATGATCCCACCCGCACCATTGATGAAGTCATTCAAGAGCAGGGCCCGGGGGTATCCAGGATCCACGCCACGCACTGCATGGACATGATTGCCAGCCAACAGGAGCGCGAAGCCATAGCCCAAGAAATGGCCGGAGGAGAAAAGGTCTGGTGGATGGTCCCGGGATGGGTGAAGTTTCGTCATCAAGTGTTCAAGGGATGGGATAAGGGGCTGGCTACAGAAAATTTCCCGAAACATACCGGGGGAGCCATCGTCCTGGATGCTATCGGATTCATGGAGCGCTATATGGCGGAGAAACCGGAAGAGCTGCTGGAATATTCCGATTGGATGGGCATCCCGATTCAGCCCTATCCGGTGACTCTGGACCGCTTCAAGTCACTCCTTCTGGATCAGGCTAAAACGTTGCACAGCCAAGCAGCGTAATACAAATCTCAAAGGAGGGAGTTATGAGCAAGAAAGTGGTCATTAATTATGTTGAAATTTCAACTCTATAAAAACCGCTATCCATAGAATATTTCACTTTATAGCCAAGCTTGGTTAAAAGTCTTTGTATAACATAGTTCTTCGGGTCCATCATGCCAGTGAACTGTGCAATGCCATGCTCTTTTGCGATATCCACTACTTTTGAGAGCATAATCCTTCCAAGCCCTGCTTGCTGCCAGTCATCACGGACTGCAACTGCGAGGTCTGTAGCACGTTCATCAGGCTCATATCCATAACGTGCGACTGATATGATTGCCTTTTTTTCATTTTCCTTGGCAACGGCAACAAGAGCAAAATTTGAATGGTAGTCGATAGTTAACAATTGATTTATTATATTTTCAGGAAGAGTATTAAGACGTCTTAAAAAACGAAGAGAGACCGATTGAGGAGACATTCTGTTGAATAAATCCATGAGGAGCTCACGATCTGAATTTTTTATCGGCCTTAGAAATAGTTCTTCTCCATTCTTCAGTTTGAGCAGCTCTTCATATTGATTGAGACCGATATTTGATGACATGAGCTGCATTTCAATTACTTATTTTGCTTTTTTGTAGGCGCCGGATGTCAAGAAGAATAAGATCAACAGACAACCTGCTTCTCGTTCAACTTGGGCCAATGAGTATTATCGAAAACGGGCCAGAACGATGGAGGCTTCGATCTGCCGCTCGGGGATGCTCCAGAACCGCCTGAGAAGGGATTTCGCTTCCGCTTCCGGCAGCAGGCGGTAGCCGTTTTTGGTATAGAATCGAACGATCCAGGGGATACCAGCCCAGGTGCCTATCAGAATGGATTTGTCCGTCTTCCGCTCCAGGTGCTTCAGGAGCCTGCTCCCGATCCCGCGATTCTGCCTGGCCGTGTTTACGTAGGCATGGCGGATGAGTGTAACCTTCCTCTTGTCCTGTATGCCCATTACGGCGATGAGCCGGCTGTTTTCTTCATATCCCCAGAACAGGACTCCTGCTTGAATCTCTGCTTGCAGCTCCTCTAAACTCATGTAAGGATCATGCCAGCATTCGTCAGGGATGAGCCCTTTGTACGCCGAGGCAGCATCGTTGATGATGGCATGCATCGCAGGGATGTCCTCGGCTGTGCATGGTCGTAGGGGTGCAGATTTTTCGGTCATGGTTTTCGTTTTATAAAATGTGTCTCGAGGTTACAACCCCCGAGATCACGATTCGACTCTCAAATTAAGGAGGAGGTTCCCCCATGCCGTACTTTTCCATTCAAACCAACCAGAGCCTTGATCAGTCCGAAAGACAGTCCCTGCTCAAGAAGGTCACGGCCTTTGCCGCGGATCTTCTGGGCAAATCGGAGTCCAAGTTCATGGTCCACATTGATGCCGGGGCTGATATGGTCTTTGCGGGAACGGACGAGCCGGCGGCCTTTGTCCAGCTCAAGAGCATCGGGCTGCCCAGGGAGAAGTGTTCGGATTACGCAGCGCAGATCTCCGACTTTTTGGAGCGGGAGCTCAAGATCCCAGGGAACCGGGCTTTCATCGATTTTACCGACATCGACCAAGGGATGTTCGCCCTGAACGGAAAGACCTTCGCTTGAAACAGGAAGTCAGCGTGGCCTCTGGCTGCGCTCGTATGAAATAAACATTAAGTCAGATTTGCCGGAGGCAAAGCTGACAGCTGTGCAGGAATGATAAGAGGATGGCCGGAGCCATAAGAGAAAGACGTTCCAAGGGAGGACCCTGGGAACGAAAAAAAGAAAAGGGGAGAAGTAATTATTATTGAGCCCCAGTATGCGTCTGTTTCTCCTTCCAGGGGCGAATCGTTCGAAGCGTTTCGGACAGCTTCTCCTCGGCCACCTCGGTATCGTAAGCTGCCTGAGCGCGCAGCCAGTATCCCTTGGACAAGCCCAAGAAACGGCAGAGCCGAAGGTCCGTATCTGCCGTTATACTGCGCTTCCCCGTGATGATTGCACTGATCCGCTGAGGTGGAACGCCGATCTCTTTCGCCAGGCGATACCGGGAGATTCCCAGTGGCTTGAGAAATTCTTCGTCGAGAAGCTCACCCGGGGTGATAGGATGTATTTCACGCATGATCCGGTCTCCTAATGATAGTCAACGATCTCCACATCCTCAGCACCCGCCCTTGTCCAGCGGAAACAGATGCGAAATTGTTCGTTGATTCGAATGCTGTATTGCCCGATCCGGTTCCCTTTCAATGACTCCAAGCGATTGCCCGGTGGCACTTTCAGATCCTCAAAGGATTCTGCAATCTGAAGCTGTCGAAGCTTGCGCAGAGCCACTCGCTCTATGTTCACGAACCGCTTGACGCGAAAGCCCTCGGCCATGGCTTTTGTGTCAAGGCATTTGAAGGAAGCAAGCATATGGAATTATATCTTGAAAGTTTATTAACGTCAAGCGTTATTAACGCGATAGGTGCAGGGTTTCATTAAGACAAAGGGCAGGCCATAAGTGATACTTAAGAAGGTTTTCCTGAGGCTGGCAGTAAGCTCCGCGAGTACTTGAATGAAGGTGCTGAGCCGGCCGAAGCAAGTTTTTGAATCGCAGCAATCTAACTCGAATTGCGGTCGGGCAAGCGATAAGGAGGGATTATGCCTCGGATAGCGACCAGGCCTTTCGGTCAAACCGGGCACCGCAGCACGCGGACCATCTTCGGCTCCTTCGCAGTCAAGGACGCCAGCAAGGATCAGGCGGCACAGGTCTTGGAGCTGCTCTACAAGTACGGGGTCAATCATATCGACACCGCCCCGAGCTACGGCGACGCCGAGCTCAGGGTGGGCGACTGGATGGCTGAGCATCGCCGTGACTTCTTTCTGGCCACCAAGATCGATGTGATCGAATATCAGTCGGCCAGGGAGCAACTGCAGCGCTCCTTGAACCGCCTGCAGGTCGACTACGTGGACTTGCTGCAGCTCCACAATCTGACCGACGAAGCGCAACGGGAGTTCGTCATGGCTGAAGGCGGGGCGCTGGAGTATCTGGCCGAGGCCAAAGAAAAGGGGCTCACCCGTTTCATCGGCATTACCGGGCACGGCCTGAAAGCGCCCCTGAGACATTTGGAAACCCTGGAGCGGTTCTCTTTTGATTCGGTTTTGGCGCCCTGCAACTACTTGCTTCTGCAATCAAAGGAGTATGCCGACTCCTTCGAAGGGCTCCTCGAGTCCTGCCGGAGAAACGGTCTTGCTCTGCAGACCATCAAGTCCACGGCCCGGGGCAAACATCCGGGCCAGCCATGGTCCCATGCGACCTGGTACCAGCCTCTCAGCGATCCCGAAGCCATAGGAAAGGCGGTCAAATGGGTGCTGGGCATTCCGGACGCTTTCCTGGTTACCACCGGCGATCTTGCGGTTCTGCCGCACATTCTGTCCGCTGCCGCCGAGTTCGAGGGCCCGCCTTCCGAGGCTGAGATGCGCACCTTGGTCCAAGAGCAGGGGATGGAGCCTTTGTTTACCTAGAGTCTATTGTCTTGTCATATCTCAAACGTCGCAATGAAGAACCCTCCCCTGACCCCTCCCTCCCGCCTGGAAGACAGGCGGCAAGGAGGGGAGCCGGAGAAGGATTGTTCCCCTCCCTCCCGCCTGGAAGACAGGCGGCAAGGAGGGGAGCCGGAGAAGGATTGTTCCCCTTCCTCCCGCCTGGAAACAGGCGGCAAGGAGGGGAGCCGGAGGAGAAGGGCCTTTCCTCATATCTCCACAGTCAAAAATTTTCAAATAAGATGTTGTTTTTGTTGCTGTTATTGACGAACTGGCTTGAGTAAGACTGCTTTTGGCTTATCTCTTTGATCTCTTGATCCCAACTCTGAACATTCTTTCTTCGCCATGCGCCATGCGCTTTGCGCCATGCGAAAACAGCTGTGAACCGTGAACTGGGAACTTTGAACTCTCAAGCTGATATGGAACGATTTCTATTTGACAGGTCACTGGCTTTGGCCTTGGAAAATCGGAATTCGTATTTGCTTCGGATTTCCAATTCCGTGCTTTCGACTTGTTTTAAGCAGCCCATCAGCTATTGGCTCTTGAAGACTCCCTCCAGAAGCTTTTTGGGATCCAGCTTTTTGCTGGACTGATCTTCCTTGCTGTCCTCTCCAGATTTATCAAAGAGCTGTTTCTGCAGCTGCTCTTTTATCTTTTTGCGGCCCAGGTCCTGGATAAGGCTCTTGACGTTGACAGTGTACTTGGGATCGGCAAGGGAGCCGGAAAGGCTGATGGGTACGGTGAGCGCGCCGGCTTTATCCAAGCCGAGCCCGGTCTGCTTCTGAAACTTCTCCGTGAACTCGGCTTTCAAGGAGTAATCCAGGATCTGCTTCACCAGGTCGAAGCTCCCTGAGCCGTCCAGCTGCAGGAGCGGGGACAGAAGCGAGAGATGGCTTTCCCGAGCCATACCCTGCCGCAGCTTGGCTGCGGCCTCGAGCTGAGTGAACTCCGTGGTGTTGGTTTGCGCGGTTTCCGGCTGCTTTCCCTGCACGGCCCGGATCTTGTTGTACAGCAGATTCGCGAGGTTCAGCCCCTGGATGGTTCCGCCGTCCATGAGAAAGGAGAGGTCGCCGTCGACGTTCTTGAGCCAGTCCTGAGTGCTCAGGCCCGTGGTCTTCATATCCCCTGCAAAGTTGAGCTTTCCGGTAAGGGGATTCCTGCCGACAAGATCCTTCAGCAGCGGAGAGATATTGACCCCGCTCAGCTTCTTGTCCACCTGGATCACCGGGGTGTTTTTGCGCACATCAAGGGTGGTGGAGGTATGCAGCGTTCCCTCGTACAGATCGGCCTTCAGGGGCTTGATTTCCACGAGGCCATTATGGGCTGAAAGGGTGAGCGCCACGTTGTGCATTTTGATCTTCTGCACTATGAGCTCCCGGATATCGATCTGTCCATCCAGGTCAAGCTTTCGCAGGGGCTCCAGCTCCAGGTCTGCCTTCTTCTTTTCAGGCTTTGGAGCCTTCTCGGCTTCTTGGGGCTTTTTCTTCTCTGCTTGCGGCGGCATATAGCGATCCACATTCAGGGTATCCATTTCCAGGGTCAGATCCACAGCAGGCTGGGCCATGTTTTCCACAGCCATCTGGCCGGTAAGGGATGTCTCGTCGAGATTGGCAGTTAACTTGGAGATCTGGATGGCTGTAGGGGAGCCGCGGAATTCCATCTGGGCCTGAGCGCTGGTCAGAGCGTTCTTGTCCCTGGTGGAGGGAGGCGTTTGCCCCAGGCGCTGCAAGAGGTCCTTGGGGCTGAACTTGGCCAGCTGCATACTTCCCTGCAGGGAGGGGGTCTTGGTAATGTTCTCTGCGCTTGCCGATCCGGAAAGCTTAAGGCCGTAGGTTTGTGCCGAAAAATTCTCTATGCTTGCCTTTGCCGCAGCCAGATCAGCTCTGGCATCCGTATTCAGGGTAAGCTCGCCTTTGCCGGCTGGGATCGCGGGTCCCTCGAACTGAGCCGAGAGCTGGAAATCGTTCAAGGAGTAGCTTTGCTTCTGCATCTCGGCCAGGACCTTTCCATTCCCCTCAACCTTCATAGCGATTTGAGGCTTGGCGTTATCCATGCGAAAGCCGAACTTAAAGGAAAAGGGCTGGCCCATTTGAACCGGACCGGCGTTGAGCCTGAGGTCGTTGAGCTGCAGTTGGGTTCCGGTGGATTTATCGCTCCAGTTGATGGTTCCTTGGCTGATATCCACCTTTTGGATCTCCAAGGCCGGTAGAGCAGAAGGCTGTTGCTTGGCCGAAGGCTCGGCCTTGCTCGGAGCGGCCGGTTTGCCGGCCAGGTCTTCCCAGTTTGTTCTGCCCTTTTCGTCAGTGCTGAGATTGAGGGTGAAACCCTTCAGCTCAAAGCCACCGACCTGGATATTTTGCGAGAGCAAGGGCAGCAGCTTGACCTTGACCCCCAGGCTGCTCACCGTGGCGAAGTGCTCCTTGGGAAACCCTTTGGCGTTGGCCAGGGAGACATCCTGTATATTTACTCCGATCCAGGGGAAGAAGGATAGATCTATATCCCCGCCTATGCGCAGATCTCGCTGTATTTGCTGGGAAGCCAGCTTTTCGATCTGCCCTTTGTAGGCGTTGGGATCGATCACCGTAACCGCAACAATGACGATAATCACTATCAGGGCAATCAATCCGCCTATGCTGTACAGCGCTATTTTGATAGGCTTTTTCATAGTCCTGGTCCTCCCTTATTATTGCTTTCCGAATACGGTTTGCAGAAGCTCTGTAGTCCGTTTGGCTGGATTGCTTCGTATGGCTGCCTCCTCCCGGGCCAGGACGGTGAAGATGCCGTCCAGGGACTTATCCACGGTGTAGGAGACCAGGTTTGCCTTGGCGTCCGGCACAAACGGGATTGAGCTGTACTCGCCCATGACCCGGTCATAGCTTTGCACAGCCCCGACTTGGGACAGGGTATCCTCGATGATGGGCTGCATCTCCTGGCCCAATGGATCGGCCATCTTGTTTTGGAAGTACCTGGTGGCTGCGTCCTGAGGGCCGTTGTATATGGAGCGGACATCCTTGAGGGTCATCTCCCGGATGGATTGCCAGAACAGGTCCTTGGCCTTGGGGGTGGCTCTTTCAGCTGCCCGGTTGAGCTTGAGCTCCAGATCATCGAGCAGGGAGGAAGCCCCGACCCTTTGCAGGGTAGATTGAACCTTGCTCAAGGAGTCCGGAAGGGGAATGTGGATGTCGGGGTTATTGAAGAAGCCGTTGGTCTGACCGAGCTGCTCCACCACATTGGCGGTCCCTACCTTGAGGGCCTCCTTCAATCCGGCGTCAATGGTTTCCTCGCTTAGCTGCTCTTCAGAGCTGCCTGCGGTAAACTGCTCAATGGCCTGCTTTCCCTTCTCCAGCCAGCCGGGTCCGCAAAATCCCGAGACCGCGCTGCCGAGAATGAACAATCCGGCTACGCAAGCTATACCGATGCGCCTGCTGATCATATGCGTCTCCTTGCAACAGCATCCTGGAAGGGCGAGGGGCAGTCCTAAGCCGGAATCTGCTTCAGGGATGGCTGAGAGGTAAAGGTTACGGCTGAAGGCCTTTGCAATAATTGCAGTATAGCAAGCTTTTTGATTTGAGGTCAATTTCAATAGTGGAAGGCATGATTTATTAGCAACTTTAGAGCTCACGGTTTACAGCTGGAAGAAGCTCAGCTGACAGCTCACAGCTGATGGCAAGAAATACAAATCGCAGAGCGCATGGCGCAAAACGCATGGCGAAGAAGGAAATTTCTGAGTTAAGACAAAGAAAGAGATAAATCAAAAGCATTCACAGTCAAATGAGCTTGTCTATATCAGCAATAAGAACAATATGTTATCCAAAAAGTTTTGGCTGTGGAGATCATCAGTGGAAAACCTGAATCGATGAATGGAACGCCGAGAGAGTTGCGATTTACAGCAGCACCGCCTCTACCGGCCGTCGCAGAGACTTGGGCATTTCTTTTCCCCGCCCGAAGCGCACTACGAGGTCGGGCCTGCCGTCACCCAGTCCCAAAGCCTTGGCGAACTCCGGGCGAAGGTCGGATTCCTCTACGGGCTGGTTTACAAACGAGCTCCGAACTCCCAAGGCCGTGGCCTGCAAGGCAAACCGCTGGTAGCAGCGGCCAGCCTCAATCCAGTGGGCCTTGTCATCGACGCTGGACACGAACACCGCGATTCCTGCGGAGCTGCGTATTTGGCGAGCATACTTGTCATTCTCTGGCTGGGAGCGAAAGAAGGTACGAAACAGAAGCCTGCCCAGCCAGCGTGGAGCCGGCGGGCTCCCGGTAGCACGAGCCGGCAGTCCGTCTTTGGTTCGGGTCGTTTCGCTGTCGCTAAAGCGGATCCAGCTCTCCAACTCGTTTACAAAAGCCGGATTGCCGATCTGCATTGTGTTCCCTTGAACCACATACTCAAGAACTTTTTCCATGGCTTGGGGCTCGGTCAATAGAATGAGCGCAACCCCGTCCCCGGTCCCTGCCGCTTCGAGCAGCTGCATTTCCTCAGCCTCAAGTGCTTTGCCGTCAAACTCGGCTCGTGTACATTGCCGATAGGGGATTGCCTGGAACAGTGGCGATTCTTGAGCCTTGGCTTGTTTTAGAGAAACCGTTATATGTCCATCGGAAACGGGGCTGAATTGCGTATCGGCCATGAATCCAAATGCCCTCGCCGCCAGGGCTGTGTTCTCTGCAGCGCATCCAAGTGAGGCGTAGAGATGATGGTCATCTGGATCCACCACCGGGGTACGCCTGGACAGGTCCGGCAGGATCGCAATAGAATGATCCTGGATCCGAAACCTCCAGCATTGTGTGTTATGGCCCGAGGGAGCCAGGGTGGCGTAACGGACGATCTCTTTCAGCTGCTCCGCCTGAGTGGACAATGCGCCCTCAGAGTGACGCCAGATGCTTTTTACCGCTTCTTGATATTTCATGCAGCAGGCCTCTCTTTACATTGCTAACGGTTAGCGAGCCACGTCGGTTGGCCATTGGCTGAGGCGCTTTGTGGGGTTATGGTTTGAAATCCCTTGTTGGTCAAGCAAAAAAGCGCAAGAGCCCGAATGGAAGATTGGCCGCAGACGATAGATGAAGCCAGGGCGGTCCAGGAACGCCTTAAAGGCCAAGTGCGCCCCAGGGACGACTGGGACAGGCTGCAATATGTTGCTGGCACGGATGTAAGCTACCAGCCAGGCACTTCCAGGGCCAGAGCAGCTTGGGCAGTGCTTGAGCTGCCCGATCTGAAGCTGGTTGATCAGGCCATTGCAGAAGCCTGGGTAAGCTTTCCTTATGTTCCCGGGTTCTTGTCTTTCCGGGAGATACCTCCGTTGATGCTGGCCTTTTCCGGATTGAGGGTCAGGCCGGATCTCATTGTTTGCGACGGACAGGGCATTGCCCATCCCAGAGGGTTCGGCCTGGCCTGCCACCTGGGAGTGCTTTTGAACATTCCCGCTTTGGGAGCTGCCAAGTCCAAGCTTATCGGAGATTATATCATGCCGGATCTCAAGCGGGGCAACTGGACTCCGCTTGTATGGCAGGACAAGACATTGGGAGCGGTGCTGTGCACCAAGAGCGGCATAAAGCCCATGTTTGTCTCCAGCGGGCACAGGATCAGCCAGCAGAGCAGCATAGAAACAGTCCTGCAGCTGACCGGAAAGTACAAGCTTCCGGAAACCACCAGGGCTGCTCACGCCTTGAGCAGCGGACGGCAACCCGTTCCCTTGAACGCTTTTGATGCAGGTTAAAGAGGGACAGCCTTGATGGACACAAACAAGATGCGACTGCAAAAAAACCTTTTTGCAGTCGCAGTAGTCAGCGCGGCCTCCTGCCGCGCTGACTTATTGGGTTTAATTTAAAAGAATGCA